>NZ_JBBJUP010000017.1:0-127898 GCF_037727765.1 Pseudonocardia spirodelae
GATGATCGGCAGGACGCTCCGCAGATCACCGATCATGGTCCCCTCGCTGCGAGGGGGTCGTGCCGTCGTCGCCCGGAGCCCCCGAGGTCCCTGACGGCATCCGGGTGCGGGCGGCGGGTACCGGTGGGAGCGGCGCTCAGAGATCGGCGCCGACGGCGTCGTCGACGCTCGTGAAGCCGTCGGCGCGCAGGAGCGCCGCGAGCTCGCGGTGGAGGCGCGCGGGCCAGAGCAGCCCGCCGTACACGAATCCGGTGTAGGCCTGTACGAGCGCGGCACCGGCGCGGATGCGGCGGTAGGCCTCGGCGGCGTCCTCGATCCCGCCGACGGAGACGACGACCTGGTCGTCGTCCAGGCGGGTCCGCAGCTGCCCGACGACGGCGCGGGCGCGCTCGGTCAGCGGCCGTCCGGACAGGCCACCGGCGCCCGCGGCGGCCACGACGTCGTCGGGGGTGCGCAGGCCGTCGCGGGAGACCGTCGTGTTCGTGGCGACGACGCCGTCGAGGTGCAGGCGGCGTGCGAGGTCGGCGACGGCGTCGACGTCCTCCGGCGCCAGGTCCACGGTGATCTTCACCAGCAGCGGCACCCGGCGGTCCCCGGTGACGCGGTCGAGCTCCTCGCGGACGGCGACGAGCAGCGGCTCCAGGACGTCGGCCTGCTGCAGGTCACGCAACCCCGGGGTGTTCGGCGAGCTGACGTTGACCACCACGTAGTCGGCGTAGGGACCCAGGGCCGCGGCGCTCGCGCGGTAGTCCGACACGGCGTCGTCGGCGGGCACGGCCTTGCTCTTGCCGATGTTCACCCCCAGCACCGGCATCCCCGCGCCCGGCCGGGCCCGCAGCGCCGCGAGCCGGGGGGCGACGGCCCCCGCGCCGGAGTTGTTGAACCCCATGCGGTTGACCAGGGCGCCGTCGTCGACGAAGCGGAACAGCCGCGGCCTCGGGTTGCCGGGCTGGGCCCGCCCGGTCACGGTGCCGATCTCGACCGCGCCGAAGCCGAGCCGGCCCAGCGCGAGCACGCCCTCGGCGTCCTTGTCGAACCCCGCCGCGAGACCGAGCGGGCCGGCGAACTCCAGCCCCAGCGCACGGGTGCGCAGCACCGGGTCGTCCGCGACGAACCGGCCCGCGACCCGGTCCCCGACGACGGGGGCACCGCCGAGCGCGCGGACCACCCCGAAGCCCATCCGGTGCGCGGGCTCGGACGGGACGTGGCGCAGCACGTGGCGCATGAGGGCGTCGTACATGCCCCCATCCTCACACCGGCTCAGGAGGTGCGGCGGGACAGCCCCAGCTGGTCGAGCATCCGGCGGTCGCGCTTCGTCGGCCGCCCCGCCCCGCGGTCACGCCGCGCGAACACCGGCTGACCCGCCGCGCTCGGCTCGGGCGGTGTGTGGTCGATGTAGCACTCCTGCGCGATCGGTGCCCCGACCCGCTTCTCGATCACCCGCACGACCTCGACGATCCGGTTCCGGTCGTACACCCGCGCGCGGACCCGGTCGCCGACGTGCACGGACGCGGCCGGCTTGGCGGGGCGGTCGTTGATCCGGACGTGCCCGCCGCGGCAGGCCGTCGCGGCGTCCGCCCGGGTCTTCGCCAGGCGCACCGACCACAGCCACCGGTCCACGCGGGTGCCCTCCATCCCGTCATCGTGCCATCGACGGCGCCGCGGGGGCGGTCAGTAGTGCACGACCCCCGGGGTCCCGCCACCCGCGGCGACCGCGTCGCCGGTGATCGCGACCGACCGCGGCGAGCACAGGAAGGTGATGACGTCGGCGACCTCGGCGGCCGTGGTGATGCGGCCGATCGTCGTCGTCGCGTCCAGCTCGGCGCGGGCCCTGGCCTCGGAGATCCCGGCGGACTCCGCGCGGGCCGCGAGCACGCCGGGCGTCCGCTCGGTCTCGGTGACGCCCGGGTGGACCACGGTCACGTTGATCCCGTGCGGTCCCAGCTCCTGCGCGAGCGCCGCCGTCATCGACGCCACCGCCACGTTGCGCACCGACCCGACCAGCGACGACGACCGGCGCGCATTCAGCCCGCTGACGTTGACGATCCGGCCCCACCCCTGCGCGCGCATGTACGGCGCCACCGCCCGCGCGCAGCGCAGGTAGCCCAGCAGCTTCGTCTCCAGCTCGACCCGCACCGCGTCGTCGGTGATCGAGGCCAGGTCGCTCGGCGGGCCCGCGCTCGCGGGCCGTGCGGCCGCGTTCACCAGCACGTCCACCCCGCCGAACCGCTCGGCGACCGCGGCGACCCCGGCGCGGACCGCGTCGTCGTCGGTGGTGTCGACGGCGACCGGCAGCACCTCGGCCGCGCCGCCGTCGCGCAGGCCGGCCGCCGCGGACTCCAACGCCCCGGCGTCACGGGCGAACAGGGCGACCCGCGCGCCCTCCGCCGCCAGCGCCCGCGCCGTCGCGAAGCCGATGCCGCGGCTGCCCCCGGTGACGATCGCGCGCCGCCCGTCCAGTTCCAGATCCATGACGACCACCGTGCCGCAACGGGATCCGGCGCGCCCACGTCTACGGTGTGCGCGTGGCCGAGCCGATCGACTCCGTACTGGTGGTCTACAACCCGGGCAGCACCGGTGACGCCGACGTGCTCGCGGAAGGGCTGCGCGACGAGCTCGCCGCCGCCCGACCCGAGCTGGCGGTCACGCTGCGCCCGACCGAGTACGCCGGGCACGCCCGCGACATCGCGCGCGAGGCCGCGTCCGGGCCGGGGCGCACGCTGATCGTGTCCGCGTCCGGCGACGGCGGCTACAACGAGGTCGTCAACGGGATCATGGACGTCCCCGGCACCGACGCCGCGGCCGCCGTGCTGGCCGCGGGCAACGCCAACGACCACGAGCGCGTCACCGCCCGCCGCCCGCTGGCCGAGGCGATCCTCGACGGCCGCCCCGAGCCGATGGACCTGCTCGAGATGCACCGCGGCGACGGGCCGCCGCACTACGCGCACTCCTACATCGGGTTCGGGCTGACCCCGGTCGTCGCGCTGCAGCTGGAGAAGGGCGGCAAGGGCAGCATCCGCGAGGTCGTCACGACCGTGCGGGCGTTCTGGCGGTTCACCCCGTTCGAGGTCGAGTTCTCCCGCGGGGACCGGCGACGCATCGACAACCTGGTGTTCGCCAACATCGGCGAGATGGCCAAGATCGCGGACCTGTCGGAGACCAGCCGCCCCGACGACGGCCGGTTCGAGGTCGTGCTGCTCGAGCACCGGGCGAAGTGGCGGCAGCTCCGGACCGCGGTCCGGGCGGCCCTGTACGGGCTGGGCCGCCAGCCCGCGACCGCGGAGTTCCGGTTCACCGCGTGCGGGCCGATGCCGGTGCAGATCGACGGCGAGGTCGACGACGTCGCCGCCGGCACCGCGGTCCGGGTGCGGTGCGCCGCGGGGGCGCTGCGCGTCGTCCGCTGACCGGGCCCTCAGGGCGCGAGGGAGAACTCCACCGCGCCCAGGGCGCCGCCGTCGCCGAACGAGGCCCGGACCCGCGCGCCGCGGTGCACCGGGGCCGGGACGGTCGTCGTGCCCGTCGTGACCAGCGCGCCCGCCTCGAGCCGCAACCCGTACTGCGGCAGGACGTCGGCGAGCCACGCCAGCGCCGTCCACGGGTCGCCCAGCACGGCGGCGCCGGACCCGGTGCGGGTCTCGTCGTCCACCGTCAGCGCGGTCGGGGTGGCGGCGAGGTCCAGGTCGAGCGCCCCCGGGATCTCGGGGCCGAGCACGAACCGGCCGGCACAGGCCGCGTCGGCCATGAGCGACGGGGCGCCCGCGGCGACGAAGTCGTCGAACCGCGACTCCGGCAGCTCCACCGCGCAGTGCACGGCCGCGACGGCGTCGCGCAGCTGCGCGCGGGTCGCGTCCGCCCCGACCGGTGCGCCCATCACGAACGCGAACTCGGCCTCCGCGACCGCCATGTGCAGCCCGTCCGAGGGGACGACGTCGCCGGGGGCGTGCCGGAACCGCTCGAACAGCGCGCCGGGCAGCGGCGCGTCCACGCCGATGTGGGCCTGCCCGGCGGGGGCGGTCGCGGCGAGCTTCCAACCGTAGGACGCGCCGGCCCGCTCCGACAGGCGGCACTGCGCGGCGAAGCCCTCGGCCAGGCTGCGCGGGCGCAGCAGCTCGGGCAGCGCGGCGATGCGTCCCCCGGTGGTCCACGCCTGCCACAGCGCGCCGGCGGTGCCGTCGGCGCGGACGAGGTCGACGGCGGTCGGGTCCATCGCGGAACGATCGGTCGTCATCGTGGCGATCCTGCCAAACGTGCGGGTCAGCCGCCGTCGCCGGTACGGGCGGCCAGCACGGCGGCGACCCGGCGGACACGCTCGTCGGCGAGCGCGTCCTCCAGCGGCACCGGCAGCGGGATACGCCAGTTCGGGTACTCGTCGACGGTGCCGGGCAGGTTCGGCTGTCGCGTCTCGCCCAGCACGTCGTAGAGCGAGGCCAGGACCAGCCGCGACGGCGCCGACGCCAGCAGCGCGTGCAGCGCGACGACGATCTCGTCGGTGTCGGTGACGTCCGGGGAGTCGAGCAGGCCCTCCGCGGTCAGCAGCGCGAGCAGTTCGTCGCGCTCCGCACCGGCCTTCGCCTGTTCGGTCACCGGGTCGTCGAGCAGCCCCAGCTCGGCGCGGACGCGTACCTGCTCGCCGGCCAGGAAGCCGGGCGCGGTCGGCAGGTCGTGGGTGGAGATCGTCGCGACGGCGCGCTCGGGCCAGCGGCGCGGCGGGCGCAGCGGGCCGTCGTCGCCGCCGGTGACGGGGTCGGGGTCACGGGAGAACCAGAGCACCGTGGAACCGAGCAGGTTGCGCTCGGCCATGTCCTCGCGGATGCGCGGGATCACCGTCCCCAGGTCCTCGCCGACGACCAGCGCCCGCGCCCGGTGCGCCTCCAGCAGCAGGACGGCGAGCATCGCGTCGGCGTCGTAGTGGACGTAGGTGCCGCGGTCGGCGCTGCACCCCGACGGCACCCACCACAGCCGCCACAGCCCCATGACGTGGTCGATGCGCAGCCCGTCGGCGTGGGCGAGCAGGGCGCGGACCATGTCGCCGAACGCCGCGTAGCCGGTGTCGGCGAGGCGGTCCGGGCGCCACGGCGGCAGGCCCCACGTCTGGCCGCGCTGGTTGAACGCGTCCGGCGGGGCACCGACGGTCGCCCCGAGCGCGAGGACGTCCTGCAGCATCCACGCGTCGGCGCCCTCGGGGTCGCAGCCGACGGCCAGGTCGTGGACGACCCCGACCGGCATGCCCGCGTCCCGCGCGGCGGCCCGGACCGCGGCGAGCTGGGACTCGGCCTGGCGCTGCACCCACGCGTGGAACGCGATCCGGGGTGCCAGCGCGTCGCGGGCCGCGGCGATGCCGGCGCCGTCGGGGCGGCGCAGGTCCTGCGGCCACAGCGACCACCGGCCGCCGTACCGCTCGGCGAGCGCGCAGTAGGTGGCGAAGGCGGTGAGGTCGGCGTCGGGCGCGCCGTCGGGCCGTCCGGCGCCGCGCCACAGCGCCTCCAGGGCCGCGCGCTTCGCCGCCCAGACGCGGTCGTGCGCGAGGCGGTCGCCGGTCGTCTCCGGGCGCAGCGCGTCGACCTCGGCGCGGGTGGCCGCGTCGGCGTCGGCGTAGGCGGGCAGGTCGGCGATCCGCAGCGCCAGCGGGGTGGCGTAGCGCCGCGACGACGGCGTGTACGGCGACGGCTGCACCGGGGGCACCGGGGTGATCGCGTGCAGCGGGTTGAGCAGGACCGCGCCCGCGCCGTGCCCGCCGCGGATCAGCGTGGTCAGGTCGCCGAGGTCGCCGATGCCCCACGAGTCGCGCGAGTGCAGGGCGTAGAGCTGCAGCATCCAGCCCCAGGTGCGGGGCGGGTCGGGCAGCGCGGGCGGGGCGACGACGACGTGCGCGCGCCCGGCCGCCGTCTCGTAGGTGTAGCGGCCCGGCTCGAGACCGGCGGGGAGCTCGCCGTCGACGTCGGCGGCCCAGCCGTCGGCGCCGCGCTCGCCGTCGACGGCGGTGAGCCGGCCGGGCCCGGGCACCGCCCGCGGCCGGTCGGTACGCATCCCGATCGTCGGCGGGAGCGCGCCCTCGCCGGCCCGCTCGCGGGCCCCGGCCAGCGCGGCCCGCTCCGCGTCGGGGGAGGTCACGTCGACCTCCAGCAGGCCGAGTACGGACCGCACCACCTCCGCGTCGATCCGCTGCTCGGTGCGGGTGCCGTCGAGGTACGAGGTCGCGACGCCGTACGCGTCGGCGATCTCGGCGAGCTCGGGGGTCACCGGGTCGCTGCTCATGGCCCCGATCCTGGCCGATCGCAGCCCGCGCGGCCCGGCCGCACCGGTGTGAGTCGCGCCCCGGCCGGCGACACGCGTGTCGGCTCCGATCACCCCCGGTCAGAGGGCCCGCGGTGCTACGGTGCGTCGCCGGATGCGCCGACCGGGTCACCGTGGCCGGCCGGGCAGCGGGGCCCGGTGCCGGGCGCGGCGATCCTCCCGGGCTGCACCATGGGTGCGCACGTCCGCGCAGCTCCGGCAGGAGGACTTCCAGATGTCGACGTGGGCCCTGCTCGGGCTGGTTGTGGTGGTGGTGCTGGTGGCCGTCGGGATCACCGGGTTCCTGCGGTGGGGTCGCAACCGGGAGGACGGGGGCGCGCCGTCCGACGTGGACCGCCCGCGCACCGTCGCCGACCTGGTGGACCGCCGTGCCCGAGGCCTGGACGACGGGCTCCGGCGTCCCCTGCCGGACGACGACGACCTGCCCGGGGCGGACCCGGCCGCCGGGCGGGACCCCGTGCCCCGCGACCCCGCCGACCCGCGCGACGACCGCCCGGCCGATCGCGACGCCGATCAGGCCGCCGACCGCGCGCACGCCGACCCCGAGGACACGGACGCCGACCCCGAGGACACGGACGCCGACGACGCGGTCGCCGCGGACGACACCGGCCCGGACGACACCGTCGCGGCCACCGCCCCGGTCCGGGCGGTCACCCCGCGCCCCGCGACCGCCCGCCCCGCGACGCCCGCCGAGCAGGGGCCGTCGTCGTCGGCGCCGGACATCACCGAGGCCGCGGGTGACACCGGGTCGACCGAGGAGTCGACCGAGGAGATGCCGCACGTCCCGCGGATCACCCCCGACGTCAGTGCGGGCCCGGTGGGACCGCCCTGGTCGCGCGGGTTCAAGGACGGCAAGCCGCTGGAGCCGGTCGAGCCGGTCCGGCGCCGTCCCGCGCCGACGCCGTTCGTGCGGCGCACCCCGGCCGTCGTCGACGAGGGACCGTCGTCGGTGAGCACGGGACCGGACAGCTCGGCCCCGGACATCAGCACGCCCGGGGGCGGGATGCCGCCGGCGGCGCTGTCCGCGGTCGCCGACGCCGAGGAGGCCGGGGGCGCCGGCACCCCGTCCACCGGCACCCCGTCCACCGGCACCCCGTCCACCGGGGCGACCGCCACCGGTGCCGGCACGGTCGCCGCCGGGGCCGGGCTCGCGGGCGCGATCGCCGCCCGGCACGCCGCCGCCGACCCGGCCGGGGGGGCCGACGCCGCACCCGCCGCGCCCGCCGCGCCCGCCGCCGACAGGCAGCCGGGCACCGCGCCCGACGGGCAGCCGGCCGACGCGCAGCCGACGGCCACGACCGCAGCCGATACGACCGACGCGACCGCCACCGAGGCCGCGCCCGGGACCGCCACCGAGGCCGCGCCCGCGACCGACGTTCCGGCGACCGACGTTCCGGCGACCGACGTGCCGGTGACCGCTGAGACCGAGACCGCGACCGAGACCGCGACCGACGCCGACGAACAGCCCGGCACCGCGACCGACGAGCGGCCGGACGCCCCGGCCGGCACCGAGGCCGGACACGGGTCCACCGAGGACACCGAGTCCCCCGAGGCCGGTGCGGACGAGGTGCAGGCCGACGAGCCCGTTCCCGGTGCCGCCGCCCGCGGCGAGTCCCGCTCGCCCGTCGACCCCGACCTGGTCCGCCGCGTCACGGCCGTGCCGTCCGAGCGCACCGCGGTGCGCGCCGTCGCCAGCCCCGACACCGAGCGCGAGTTCCGCGAGGCCCGCGACCGCATCTCCACCCAGCACGGCTGGACCGGACGCGTGCCCGAGCAGGCCGGTGCGTCCGAACCGGCCGCCGCGACCCGCATCCCGTCGATCGGGCTCGCCCGCCCGGCGCGGGAGCCGGACAACCCCGAGCCGCCGCCGCGCCCCGCGCCCCGCGTGCTGCGCTCGGTGCGCCCCCCGGGCGGCCCGCGGGCCGTGGACACCACCGACCTCCCGGACGAGGACGCGGCCGCGCCGTCGCCGGAACCCACCGCACCGGAGCAGGCCGAGGAGACCACCACCGTGCACGCCGGCCCGACCGCCACCGTCCCCGACCGAGCCGAGGAGGTCGCACTCCTCGTGCCGCGCACCGGCCCCGCCCCGGACGCCGTCGTCCCGGGCACCGCCCCGCGTGACGTGGAGGTCCGCGTCCTGGACGCCGCCGACTCCGTCCTGACCGGTGCGCAGGTCGCGCTGCGCGACCGGGCAGGCGGGCCGATCGGCTCCGCGGCCACCGGCGCCGACGGCGTCGCCCGGGTCGCGGTGCCGGGGGAGGGCGAGTTCGTCGTCGTCGCCCGGCTCGACGGGTACCGCCCCGGCGTCGCGACCGTCACCGCGGGTGACGGCGCCGCCGCCACCCTGCGGCTCGCCGCGGCCGCCGCCCTGCACGGCACGGTCGCCGGGGGCGCCGGCGCCTAGGTCGCCCTGACCCAGGACGGCGAGCCCGTCGCGTCGGCGACGGCCGCCGCCGACGGCACCTACCGCCTCACCGACCTCGACCCCGGCCGCTACCGCCTCGCCGCGGGCGACGGCCCGGCCGTCGACGTCGAGCTGGGCGCGGGCGCCGACGTGGCGCAGGACCTGGCGGGCTCGTGACCGGCACCGGGGACGTCCACGGCCGGCTGCCCGGGGTCGGCGGCGTCGAGCTGTTCTGGCAGGGCTGGCTCCCCGAGGGCGAGCCGCGCGGGATCCTGCTCGTCAGCCACGGCATCGGCGAGCACTCCGGCCGCTACGGCTCGGTCGTCGACGCACTGCGACCCGACGGCTGGGCGGTGTACGGCCTCGACCACCGCGGGCACGGCCGCTCCGGCGGGACGCGCGTGCACGTCCGCCGCTACGACGACCTGCTCACCGACTTCGAGACGTTCCGCCGCGAGACCGTCGCGCGGCACGCCGGGGTGCCGGTGTTCCTGCTCGGGCACAGCCTGGGCGGGCAGATCGCGCTGGCCTACGCGCTGCGTCACCAGGACCGCCTCGACGGGCTCGCGCTGTCCGCGCCCGCACTGGCCTCCGACGCCGTCCCGGCCGCGCTCGTCCCGCTGCTGTCAGTCGCCGCGCGGGTGCTGCCCACGGTCCGCCCGGTCGGCATCGACACCGCCGCGATCAGCTCCGACCCGGCCGTCGTCGCCGACTACGACGGCGACCCGCTCGTCCACCACGGCCGCCCCACGCTGGCCCTGGGCGCCGAGATCTACCGCCAGATGGCGGTCCTGCCGGCGCGGTCGGCGGAGCTGCGGCTGCCGCTGCTGGTCCAGCACGGCACCGCGGACCGGCTCACCGACCCGTCCGGCACCCGGCTGCTCGACGAGCACTCGGGGTCCGCCGACACCACCGTGCGCTGGTACGAGGGCTTCTGGCACGAGATCTACCACGAGCCGGGCCGCGCGACCCCGCTGGCGGACCTGCGGGAGTGGCTGGGTCGCCACCGCGACGCGGCCCGCCGCGAGGGCTGAGCGCCCCCGCGGCACCTCCGGCGCGCCGGAGGTGCCCCTGAGGTGGAATCCTGGGGCCGGGCACGGCGGAACGGGGTGGCGCGCGCGGTGGAGCAGATCGACCGGCGGACGGACGGCGAGGTCGTCGGCGTCCGCGACCTGCTGGAGACGATCGACTGGTCGGCGACCTCGCTGGGACCGCGCTCCGGCTGGGACCGCGAGCTCGAGGACACCGTCCGGTTCATGCTGGAGAGCCGCCAGCCGCTGGTCGCCTGGTGGGGCCCCGAGCTGGTCCTGTTCTACAACGACGAGTTCGTCCGCTCCTCCGGGCAGCGCCACCCCGGGGCCTTCGGGCGACCGCTGCGCGAGGGCTGGCCGGAGGTCGTCGACCGCCTCGGCACCGAGCTGACCGACCTGCTCGCCGGGTCGCACGAGGGCATCTTCCGCAACGACGACCGCCTGGTCACCCTGCGCTGGGGCACCCCGGAGGCCAGCTGGTGGACCTACTCCGCGACGCCCGTGCGCGGCCCCACCGGCCGCGTCCTCGGCCTGATCACCTTCATCACCGAGACGACCGCGGCCGTCGTCGGGGGGCGTCGGATGGCGATGCTCGCCGCGCTCGGCGAGGTCGCCCGGGACGCACCGACGCTGGACATCGCCGTCGAGCGGCTCGCCGCCGTGCTCACCGAGCCCGCCGACGACATCGGCTGCGCCGTCGTCGCCGCGCTCGGCGCCGGTGCCGGCCCGCTCACCACGGTCCGCCTCGGCTCCGCGCCGGACGGCTGGGTCCCGGCCGAGCACGACGACGACGGTGGCACCGAGGTCGAGTTCGCCACCGTCGCCCCCGTCGTCCCGGCCGGGGGCGGGCCGCCGGTCACCGAGGTCGTACGGACCGTCGTGCACACCCCCGACGCCAGCACCGGCATCGCCGTGGTCCTCGGGGTGCCGCCGCTGCTCCCGCTCGACGACGACCACCGCGCGTTCCTGCGGCTCGTCGCGGGCACCGTCGGCGGCCTGCTCACCACCGCGCTGGCCCGCGACCGCGAGCGGGACCGCCGCGACGACGCCGGCCTGATCGAGCAGGCCCGCGCCGAGTACTACGCGGGCCTCGGCGACGAGTTCCGCGACCCGCTGACCCTGGTGCTCGGGCCGCTGGAGCGGCTGCGCTCCCACGACGACGCCGCCGTGCGCACCGAGGTCGAGCTCGCCCAGCGCAACGCCCAGCGGATGCTCAAGCTCGTCGACGGTCTGCTCGACGTCTCCGCGCTGCAGAGCGGCAAGCACGAGGGGCACTTCGCCCCGACCGAGCTCGGCGCGACCACCGCGGCGCTCGTCGAGGCGTTCGCCCCGGTCGTCGCACGCGCCGGGCTGGAGCTGTCGGTCTCCTGCCCGCCGCAGCCTCGCCCGGTCTGGGTCGACCGCGACGCCTGGGAGAAGGTCGTCCTCAACCTGCTCAGCAACGCGGTCAAGTACACCGTGCGCGGGTCGGTCGCCGTCGACCTCGCGCACGACGGCGAGCAGGTCGTGCTGCGGGTCGCCGACACCGGCGCCGGGATCGCCGCCGACGAGCTCGACGCCGTGTTCGACCGCTTCCACCGGCCCTCGCGCCGGCACGGGCGCAGCGGCGAGGGCAGCGGCCTCGGGCTGCCCCTGATCCGGCAGCTGGTCCGGCTGCACGGCGGCACCATCGGGGTCACCAGCACCCCCGGCGACGGCAGCACCTTCACCGTGCGGCTGCCGCTCGGGTTCGCGCACCTGCCCGCCGAACGCCTCGTCCGCGCCCGGGTCGGGGCGCGCACCACCCCGCACCTCGCCGCCCCCTACCTGGCCGAGGCGCTGCGCTGGCTGCCCGACACCCCGGAGCCGGCCGGCACCGGGCGGTCCCCGGCGCGGGCCCGCTCCCTGGACGGCTCCGTCCTCGACGGGCTGGACCTCGACCACCGCGACCGCGTCCTGGTCGTCGACGACGACCGTGAGATGCGCGGCTACCTGCGCGACCTGCTCACCGAGCGCTGGACGGTGCAGGTCGTCGCCGACGGCGCGGCCGCGCTGGAGGCCGCCCGCACCGACCCGCCGGACCTCGTCGTCGCCGACGCCGCGCTGCCCGGCGACGGCGGCATCGAGCTGCTGCGCGCGCTGCGCTCGGACCCCCGCACGGTCGGCGTGCCGGTCGTGCTGCTGTCCTCCCGGGCCGGGGAGGAGGCCGCCGTCGAGGGCTTCGCCGCCGGCGCCGACGACTACCTGGTCCGCCCGTTCTCGGCCCGCGAGCTGCTGGCGCGGGTCGCGAACCACCTGCAGCTCGGCCGCGTCCGCCGGGCCGCGGAGCTGCAGTTCCGGGCGATGGCCGACTCCACGCCCGCGCTGATCTGGGTGGACGACCCGGGCGGGCACCGGCTGTTCGTCAACCGGGGCTGGCTGGACTTCACCGGCGTCGAGGACCCGGCCTCGGAGCTCGGGCAGGACTGGCGCCGGCGCATCCACCCCGACGACCGCGACCGCTACCGCTCGGTGACCTCGGCCGCCGCCCGGGCGCACGCGCCGTTCGAGGTGGAGTACCGGCTGCTCGACCGCGCCGGCCGCTACCGCTGGGTGCTCGACCGCGGCGCGCCCGTCCGCGACGGCGAGCGGTCCGCCGGCTACGTCGGCGGCTGCCTCGACATCGACGTCCAGCACCGCGAGCAGCGCCGGCACCGCATCTACTCCGAGGTCGCGGAGTCCCTGGAACGCGAGATCACCCGGACCGGGCGGACCGACCAGCTGGTGCGCGCGGTCGTCGAGGACCGGCTCGCCGACATCGCCGTCGTGCACGACGCCGACGCCGGCCCCGGCGGCGGCATGCTCGCCGTCGCCGCGGAGCGGGCGGCGCTGGAGCCGTCGCTGTGGCGGCTGGACCCGATCGTCCCCACCGAGGACGACGGCCGCGCCGAGATCCTGGACGCGGCCCGGCTCGACGACGTCCTCGGCCGGCTCGCGCCCGCCCAGCGCCGCGCCTGGTCACGGCTGCGGATGGGCTCGGTGATGGTCGTGCCGCTGCCGGCCCGTGGCCGCACCAGCGCCGTGCTCACCGTCGCGCGCACCGTCCCCGGCGACCCCTACACCGACGACGACCTCGACCTGCTCTCCGAGATCGGTCGCCGCGCCGGGCTCGCCGTCGACAACGCCCGGCTGCTGGAGCAGGAGCGCGCCTCGGCCCAGCGGCTGGGCCTGCTGCACCGCGCGACCGCGAAGATGTCGGCGGCCGCCACCCCCGGCGAGGTCGCCGCGATCGCCGCCGACCACATCGTCGACCTCCTCGACGCCGACCACGCCGGGCTCTGGGAGGTCCGCGGGGAGTGGCTGCAGGCACTGACCGGGCACGGCTGGGACGGCGACATGTGGCAGCGCGCGTCCCGCATCCGGGTCGACGCGCCGCTGGCCCTCACCGAGGTGCTCACCGACCACGAGCCGCAGTGGTTCGCCGGCGCGCAGGAGTGGGCGACCCGTCACCCCGCCACCATCGGCATCGCGCCCGCCCACGCCGAGACCATGGGCTACCTGCCGCTGGTCGCGGGCGGTCGCACGCTCGGGGTGCTCGCCGTCGCGATGCTCACCCGGCGGCACCTCTCCGACGCGGACAAGGAGGCGGCCGTCGCCGTCGCCGAGCTCGCGGCGCAGGCACTGGACCGGGCCTCGATGCTGGACGCCGAGACCGAGGCCCGCCGGCTCGCCGAGCGCCTGGGTGCGGTCGCGACCGGGCTGGCCCGGGCCACCGACCTCGAGTCGGTGGCCGAGGTCGTCGTCGAGCACGGGCGGTCCTCGATCGGCGCCGAGGCGGTCGCGGTGCTCGTCGTCGACGAGAGCGGTGCGCTGACCCTGCTGCGCGAGGCGGGCTGGCCCGAGGACGGCCCCCCGATGCGCACCCCCGGCCGGTCGCACCCGCTGACCCGCGCCGTCACCGGTGGGGAACCCATCTGGGACGCCGGCGACACGGACGCGGCCGCGGTGCGGCGCTACCCGGTCCACACCGCCGTGCCGCTGATGGTGGCGGCGCGCCCGATCGGCGTCATCGGGCTGCGGTTCCCGCGCGAGCCGGTGTTCTCCGCCGAGCAGCGCAGCTTCGTGCTGACCCTGGCCAACCAGTGCGCGCAGGCCATCGTGCGCGCGCAGCTGCACCAGGCCGAGCACGAGGTCGCGGTCACCCTGCAGCGCAGCCTGCTGCCGCAGCGCCTGCCCGACATCGAACGCCTCTCCCTCGCCACCCGCTACCGTCCCGGCACGCAGGGCACCGAGGCCGGCGGCGACTGGTTCGACGTGCTCGACCTCGGCGACGACCTGGTCGCCCTCGTCGTCGGTGACGTCGTCGGCCGCGGCCCGGCCGCGGCGGCGGTGATGGGCCAGCTGCGCTCGGCCGTCGCGTCGAATCTGGTCAACGGCCAGCCCCCGGCCCGCGCGCTCGAACAGCTCGACCAGTACGCGCTGCGCGTGCGCGGCGCGATGGCCAGCACCGTCGCGATCGCGACGATCGACACCGGGTCGGGCGAGATGCGCTACGCCAGCGCGGGCCACCCGCCGCCGCTGGTCGCCGGCCCGGACGGCGTGCGGACCCTGTCCGACGGGCGCGGCGTGCCGCTGGGCATCACCGGCCGTCCCCCGTTCACCGAGGCCGGCGACCGGATGGAGCCCGGCGAGACGATCCTGCTGTGCTCCGACGGGCTGTTCGAGCGCCGCGACGAGGTCATCGACGACGGCCTGGCGCGCCTGGCCGGGGCGTTCGGCGAGCTGTCCGCCGCGCAGCCCCGCGACATGGCCGACACGCTGCTGCACCGCATGTCGGAGGGCATGTCGATCCCGGACGACACGGTCGTCGTCGTCGCCCGGCTGATGCCGCCGCCGCTGCGGATCGCGATCGAGGCCGACCCGAAGCGGCTCGCCCCGCTGCGGCGCGCCGTCGCGGGCTGGGCGGCGCAGTGCGGGATGGGCCCGGACGCGGTCAGCGACCTGCAGCTGACCGTCGGCGAGGCCGTCACCAACGCCATCGAGCACGCGTACCTGCCCGCCGACACCGACCGGTGTGCCGGGGTCGACCTCGACCTGGCGCTGACCGCGGACGGGTCGGTCGCCGTCCGCGTCACCGACTGCGGCCGGTGGCGCCCGCCGCCGCCCGACCCCGGCTACCGCGGCCGGGGCATCGCGCTGATCCGCGAGCTGGCCGGCGACGTCCACATCGAGCCGTCCGACACCGGGACGACCGTGCGCTTCCTGCTCCCGGCGACGCCCGTCGAGGTCGGGACGCCGGGCGCGGGACCGCCGGTCGAGTTCGTCGCGGGGGAGCCCGAGCCGGACCGCGACCCCGTCGACCCGGCACCCGACGACGGCGGGGACCGGCCCGCCCGGACCCGGCTGCGGTCCGCACCCGACCCGCGCGGCGTGCGGATCACCGTGCTCGGCGACCTCGACCTCGGCGGGGTCTCGGCCATCCGGACCCCGCTGATGGAGCACGTCGACCGCGGCCTGCCGATCACCCTGACCCTGCCCGACGACGCGTTCGTCAGCAGCGCGGGGATCGCGCTGCTGTCGGAGGTGTCGCGCCGGATGCGGACCGCCGGGACCGCCCTGACCCTGGTCGCGCCGGCCGGCAGCCAGGCGCGGCGGTCGCTGGTGCTCTCCGGGCTGGACACGGTGATCGGGATGTCCGACGACGACGGCGCCTGAGCGGGGTGTCCGGACACCCGGCGGCCCGCTCCCGCGGACCGGACGGGGAGTTGAATCCGGCGCCCCGCCGTGATGGCATTCCGGGCATGAGTCAGGCAGCGACCCTCGGCCCCCTGTGGGGCACGCGTCGCGCCGACCACTTCGACCAGGGCTGTCGCCCGAGCTGAGCCCCCGGCCCCGCTCGCCCGCACGAC
The DNA here is from genome assembly GCF_037727765.1 of Pseudonocardia spirodelae. NCBI lineage: Bacteria > Bacillati > Actinomycetota > Actinomycetes > Pseudonocardiales > Pseudonocardiaceae > Pseudonocardia > Pseudonocardia spirodelae. The sequence goes on from NZ_JBBJUP010000017.1 coordinate 15,600, forward strand.
CCCCTGGAGCACCACCGTGTCCGCACCCCTGACCTCGCCGCGCCCTGCCCGTGCGCGGATCCCGCACGCCCGGCCGGTCACCGCGCCCACCCCGTACGGCCTCGAGGACCTGCAGGAGCTGACCCGCACGATCGCGGCCGAGGTCCGCGCGGGCCGGCACGAGGTGGTCGTCGACCCGCTGCGCCGCTGGTACCGGCTGCTGCACAGCGACGGACTCGTCGACGTCTGGCTGATCAGCTGGGCGACCGAGCAGATCGCCGAGCTGCACGACCACGCCGGCTCGCTCGGGGCGCTCACCGTGGTGTCCGGGGCGCTGACCGAGCGCCGCTGGAGCGGGCCGTCCGGGCTGCGCACCCGCACCCTGCGCCACGGCCGTGGCGCAGGGTTCCCGCTGGGGCACGTGCACGACGTCGCCAACACCGCCGACGAGGCCGCGGTCAGCGTGCACGCCTACTCCCCGCCGCTGTCGGCGATGTCCTACTACGACGTGGAGGAGGTCCCCGGCACCGCCGGGCACCGGCGGCTGCGCCGCACCCGCACCGAGCTCGTGGAGCCGGGGCAGGGCGTCGGATGAGCCGCACCGTCGCCGACCTGCTCGCCGCCGCCCGCGCCCGGCTCGACCGGCCCGATCCGCGGCGGGCCGCGGAGCTCGCGGCCGCCGGCGCCCACCTCGTCGACACCCGGCCGGGCTGGCAGCGCCGCGAGGAGGGCCAGGTCCCGGGGGCGCTGGTCATCGAGCGCAACCACCTGGAGTGGCGCCTCGACCCGACGTCGGCGGCCCGGATCCCGGAGGCCGTCGACCACGACGTCACCTGGGTGCTGTTCTGCTCGGAGGGCTACAGCTCCAGCCTGGCCGCGGCGTCGCTGCAGGACATCGGCCTGCACCGGGCCACCGACATCGACGGCGGGTTCCGCGCGTGGGCGGCGGCCGGGCTGCCGGTCGAGCCCGGTCAGGACGGCCCGTCCGACGCCACCCGTCCGCCGGACAGGCGCGCGTCGAGATAGCCCGCGACCAGCGCGGTCAGCTCGTCGACGACGACCTCGCGGGGGAAGCCGGGCCGCTCCAGGACGTAGCCGGTCGTCAGGTGCTCGACGGTGCGCACGACCGTCCAGGCCATCGCCCGCGCCGGCTCGGTGCCCGGCGCGCCCCGGGTGAGCAGCACCGTGGTGACCAGGTCGTCGATCCGCCCCGCGAACGCGGCGCGCCGCCCGCCGGGGGAGCGCGGGAGCTGCTCGACGATGACCCGCAGCAGGTCGGGCTCGGCGGCGAAGGTGTCGAGCAGCGCCTGCAGGGTCCCCCGTACGGCCGCGGCGGTGCCCGGCCCGGGCGCCGCCGTCGCGACGGAGTCGAGGAACGCGCGCGAGACGCGAGCCTCCATCGCGTCGAGGTAGCGGTCGAGGACCTCGGTCAGCACCGCGTCCTTGTCCGGGAAGTACTGGTAGAGCGACCCGGGCGACACCCCGGCCGCGGCCGCGATCCGGTTGGTCGAGGTCCCGTCGTAGCCGCGGGCCACCAGCACCTCCCGGGCGGCGGCGACGATCCGCTCGACCATCGCGCGGGACCGTTCCTGACGCGGCTCGCGGCGCCGCGCCCGGCCGGTCACGCCGGGCCACCGAACGCGCGTTGAACGCGAGTGATCGCTCGTGTCAGCATCGGTCCATGCTGGCAGACACGCCCGTCGCCCCGCGACGCTTCCGCAGCGCGCCGCAGCGCGCGGCCCGGATCGCCCGTCCGCTCGCCCGGGTCGCCGGGGTGGGGGAGCCCGACGAGGCGCTGCTCGCCGAGATCGGGCGCCGGATGCTGCTGCGCGACGAGACCGGGGCCGCGCTGGCCCGCGCGATGGGCCGCGACCGCGACGACCCGCAGCGGGTGTCGATGCGCGCCCTGCACGGCGCGCTGGCCGCCGGCGCGGCGCCCGCCGACGCCCCGCCCGCCCTGCGGGAGTTCCTCGGCGCCGTCACCCCGGACCCGCGCTGGCTCGACCGCGGCCTGCTCGAACGCGGGGCGCGCGCCTACCGCCGGCTCGGGCGCAGCCGCGACGACGTGCTGCTCGGGCTGTCGCTCATCGGCGGCTACCGCTACGGCGGCCCCACCGAGCTGCTGGTCCGCACCGGCGGGCTGACCGGCGCCGGGGCGATGCGCCGGCTCGGCGAGACGCAGGCGTGGGCGCACGCCGTCAGCCGCCCCGGCGGGATGGAGCCGGGGGCGGAGGGCTGGCGGGCGACGCTGCACGTGCGCGCGATGCACGCACTGGTCGCGGACCGGTTCGAGCGCGGCGACCGCTTCGACGTCGCGGCCCACGGGCTGCCGATCAACCGCGCCGACTCCGCGGCCACGCTGGGCCTGTTCAACAGCACCGCGATCCTCGGCTGCCGGCTGCTCGGGCGCCACGTCCCGCGCGCCGACGGCGCCGCGATCATGCACCTCTGGCGCTACGTCGGGTGGCTCATGGGCGTCGACGACGACTGGCTGTTCGACGACGAGCGCGCGCAGAACGCGTTCAACGTCCACATCGTGCTCGCCCAGGGCGACGTCACCCCGTCCGGCCCGCTGCTGGCCGGTGCCCTGGTCGAGGGGCTGCGCTCCGAGCGCACCGGGGGGCGGCTCGACCGGATGCGCGGCGCGTGGGAGCGACGGCGGCTGCTGTCGTTGCTGCGGGTCTTCCTGCGCGCGGAGGGGATGCGCGACCTCGGGCTGCCGGTGACGGCGCCCTGGCTGTGGCCCTCGCAGGTCGTGCGCAACCTCGTCGAGTCCCTGGTCGTGGCCCGCGGCGAGCGCGGGCGGCGGTGGCTCGAACTCCGGTCGGACCGGCGGATCGAGGCCGACCTGGCCCGGCGCTTCGGCCGGGAGACCCCCGGGCCCCGGGACCTCGCGGGGTCCTGACGCCCGGGGCCGCCGGTCAGCGCAGGTGCCGCTCGAGGAAGCGGGCGACGGCCTCGCCCTCGTGCGCCGGGATGCCCGCGTGCCCGCCGAGGTTGGCGTGCAGGGACTTCTCGGCCGAGCCGAGCGCGTCGAACATCTCCAGGGCGCGCCACCGGTCGTTGCCGGCGTCGTCCCACTGGAGCATGACGTGCACCGGCACGGTGACGCGGCGGGCCTCGTCGTCCATCACGCGCGGCACGACGCTGCCGGCGAACAGCACGACGGCGCCCAGGCGCGGCTCGACCCGGGCCAGCCGGAGCCCGATGGCCGTCGGGCCGCCGGTGAACCCGGCCGGTCCGGTGACGTCCGGCCGCTCGAGCAGCGCGCCGAGCGCGGCCCGCCACTCCGGGACGGCCCGCTCGACCAGCGGGAGGACGAGACGCTCGGCGATCGCGTCGACCGGGCGTCCGGCCGCGATCGCGGGCCGCAGGTCGGTCCGGGCGGCCTCGAGGTCGTCGGAGCGGGGCCGGTCCCCGCTGCCGGGCAGCTCGATCGTGGCGGCGGTGAAGCCCGCCGCGACGGCGCTGCGCGCCCGGCCCAGCAGCCGTGGGTACATGCGGTCCAGCCCGCCCGGGTGCCCGAGCAGGACCAGCGGTGCGGGTGCTGCGTCCCCGGCGGTCCAGAACAGGCCGGGGACGCCGTCGAGGGACAGGTCGTGTTCGAGCAGGCCGTCGGCGGGACGGCGGGGTGCGGTGAGATGCATGGTCGTGCCTTCCGGAAGGACGCGTCGGCGCTCCCGGACGACCAGCCGTCCTACCGTGTCGGGAGGGGGAGCACCCATGTCGTGGTGGTCACGGGCCTCACCCCCTCGGTCTCGTTCACGGCGACCGAACCGTAGCCGCACCCCGCCGCGGCCGGCGAACGGATTTCTCCCCGCGCGACGCGCCGGTGCTCAGGTGAAGGCGCTGACGCCGGTGACGTCGCGACCCACGATGAGGGTCTGGATCGTCTCGGTGCCCTCGAAGGTGTGGATCGCCTCGATGTCGGCCCAGTGCCGCACGACGTGGTGCTCCAGCAGGATCCCGTTGCCGCCCAGCAGGTCGCGTGCCTCGGAGAGGATCTTCCGGGCGGTGCGGGTGTTGTGCATCTTCGCCAGCCCGGCCACGGTCGGCGACAGCTTGCCGACCTCGGCCAGCCGGGCCGCCTGCATGCAGTAGAGCTGCATCCCGGTCAGGTCGGCGAGCATGGCGACCAGCCGCTGCTGCACGATCTGGAAGCTCGCGAGCGGCTTGCCGAACTGCTCGCGCGCCGTGGCGTAGCGCAGCGCGGCGTCGTAGCCGGCGGTGGCGTGGCCCAGCGCCATCCACGCGCAGGTGCCGCGGGTGGTGGCGAGGACGGCGGCGCAGTCGGCGAAGGTGGTCGCGTTCGCCAGGCGGTTCTCGTCGGGCACCCGGACGCCGTCGAGGGTGATGTCGGCCTGCCACAGCGCGCGCAGCGACACCTTCCCGGGGATGACCGTCGCGGAGTAGCCCTCCGCCGGGGTCTCGACGACGAACCCCAGCACGTCGCCGGAGCCGGTGTCGCGGGCCCAGACGACGACGAGGTCGGCCACGCTGCCGTTGCCGATCCAGCGCTTCTCCCCGCGCAGCACCCAGTGGTCGCCGTCGCGGGTGGCGGTGGTCTCCAGCGCCACCGAGTCCGAGCCGTGCATCGGCTCGGTGAGCGCGAACGCCCCGAGCTTGTCCAGCGTCGACATCGCCGGGAGCCAGCGCTGGCGCTGCTCCTCCGAGCCGCACATGTGGATGGCCTTCATCGCGAGACCGGCGTGCACGCCCAGGAACGTGCCCAGCGAGCCGTCGCCGCGGTGCAGCTCCATGTGCACCAGGCCCAGCGCCAGCGGGCTCATCGCGGACGCGCCGTAGCCGGAGATGTCCTCGCCGACCACGCCCAGCTCCGGCAGCCGCCGGAACAGGTGCCACGGCAGCTCCGCGCGCTCCCAGTAGTCGTTGATGTCGGGGAGGACCTCGGTGTCGACGAACGTGCGGGTGTCGGCGAAGCGCTGCCACTGCTCGTCGGTGAACTGGTCGCGGACCGAGAAGAAGTCGGTGCCCAGTGCCTCACCGAGCTCGGTGTACGGAGTCGTCGGCGCGGTCGGTGCGGTCATGCTGGGGCCCCCTCGTCGTCGGATGTCGATCGTCACACCTCCGGGCGCGATCCGCCGGATCCGTGCCGTCACGAACGGTTCACGCACCCGTGACGACCGCGGCCCGCGGCCGGGCTCAGCCGCGGACCAGACAGAACGGGTGCCCGATCGGGTCCAGGTAGACGCGGAAGTTGTCCGGCGCGGGCTGCACGTCGTGCCGGCGGGCGCCGAGGGCGAGCACCGCGGCCTCCCCGGCGTCGAGGTCGGGGACGGCGAAGTCGGCGTGCCCACGCTGCGGCCGGACCTGGCCGGGCCACGCGGGCGGGGTGAACTCTCCCTCGGAGATCTGCTGGAACGCCAGGGTGGCGCCGGCCCCGCCCGGGTCGAGCTCGACCCAGTCGTCGTCGGTGGGCGGGGCGACGGGCCACCCGGTCAGCGCCGAGTAGAACTCCGCCAGCGCGGACGGGTCCGGGCAGTCGAGGGCGAAGACGGAGAACCGGGCGATCGGTGCATCGGTCATGGCCGCAGTGTGCACCCGGCCCCCGACAACCTCAGAGCTCGTCGATCGCCCGCTCGATCCGCGGCACCGACACCGGGTGGCGGGTCCGCATCGGGTGCGCGTAGAGCGAGATGCGCAGCTCCTCGATCATCCAGCCGATCTCGCGCAGCGCCGGTGACGCCTCGGTGTGCTCGGGCAGCGCGGCCAGCAGCCCGCGGTACTCCGCCTCGACCGGGGCCATCCCGGCGGTCCAGCGGGCGTCGCGGTCCGGGTCGGTCCGCAGCTTGTCCAGCCGCAGCTCGCAGCCCTGCAGGTAGCGCCGCACGTCCCCGAGCCGGTTCGCGCCGGACGCGGTGACGAAACCGGGCGCGGTCAGCCGCCCGACGATCGCGGAGACGTCGGCGACGCCGTCGCGGGTGGCGGGGCCGCGCAGGTCCGACAGCGCGGCCCCGACGCGGTGCCACACCTCCAGCACGCCGCGCACGGCGTCGAGGACCTGCAGGGTCGTGGCGGGCAGCCGCATCCGCAGCAGCTCGGCGAGCCGGGCGTACTGCGCAGCGTCGTACGGGTCGCCCCCGCCGCGGGCCATCAGGTGGTCCGCGGCGGCGGTGGTGCAGTCGTCGAGCAGGGCGTCGAGCGAGCCGTGCGGGTTGCGCGACAGTGCGAGCCGGGCCCGGTTGTCCAGGCCGCGCGCGACCTGCTTGCCCGGGTTCGGCGTGCCGAGCATCAGCAGCCGGCGCGCCCCGCGGTGGTGCGCGGGGTCGCGCTCGGCGACCGTCGCGAACACCCGCACGTCGGCGTGCCGCCCGCGGTCGCGCAGCCCCGGGTAGCCGGTGACGACGTGCGCGCCGCGGCGGATCGGCAGCTCGCGGGGAAGGTCACCGATGGTCCAGGCGGTCAGCCCGGTCGCCTCGACGTCGCTGCCCGCGGCGGCGAGCTCCTCGCGCACCTTCGGGGCCAGATCGCGGCGCAGCCGGTCCAGGTCGGTGTCGCGGGCCAGCTCGGCGCCGTTCTCGTCGAGCACCCGGAACGTGACGGTCAGGTGCTCGGGCAGCCGTTCCAGCTCCCAGTCCTCGCGCCGGATCTCCACGTCGCGCATCCGCCCCAGCTCGCGCTCCAGCCCGTCGAGCAGGGGCCGGCCGGTGTCGCCGCGCAGGCGCGCCAGCACCGCCCTGGCGTGGTCGGGCGCGGGGGAGAAGTTGCGGCGCAGGGTCCGCGGGAGCGTACGGATGAGCGCGGTGACGAGCTCCTCGCGCAGCCCGGGCACCTGCCAGGTGAACGGTGTCGGGTCCACCTGGTTCAGCGCGGCCACCGGCACGTCGACGGTCACGCCGTCGGTGTGGTGGCCGGGCTCGAACGCGTAGGACAGCGGCAGTGTCAGCCCGCCGGCCTCGACGTGGTCGGGGTAGTGCCCGCGGTCGACCTGCCTGGCGGCCTCGGTCGCCAGCATCTCCTCGGTGTAGGTCAGCCGGTCCGGGGACCGCCTCGACTCCTTCTTCCACCAGCGGTCGAAGTGCGCACCGGAGACGACGTCGGCGGGGACCCGCTCGTCGTAGAAGGCGAACAGGGTGTCCTCGTCGACGACCAGGTCGCGCCGGCGCGCGCGGTGCTCCAGCTCCTCGGCGTCGTCGAGCAGCTCGCGGTTGGCGTGGAAGAACCGGTGCCGGGTGTCCCAGTCGCCCTCGACCAGCGCGTGCCGCAGGAACAGGTCGCGGCTCACCTCGGCGTCGATCCGCCCGAAGGCGACGCTGCGGTCGGCGACCAGCGGCAGGCCGTGCAGGGTGACCCGCTCGGTCGCGACGGCGGACGCGCGCTTTCGTGACCAGCGCGGTTCCGAATATGTCTTCTTGACGAGATGTCCGGCGAGGGCCTCGATCCACTCCGGCTGCACCGGGGCGACGGTGCGCGCCCACAGCCTCGTGGTCTCGACGAGCTCGGCGGCCATCACCCAGCGCGGCGGCTTCCTCGCCAGGCCCGAGCCGGGCCAGATCGCGAACTTCGCGCCCCGGGCGCCGAGGTAGTCCTTCGGGCCCTTCCGCTCCTTCTTGCCGGCTCTACCGTCCCCCGTGCCCTTCCCGGTGATCTTCTCGGAGAGCGGGTCCTGCATGCCGACCTGCGACAGCAGCCCGGCGAGGACGGACTGGTGGATCCGGTCGGCGTGCCGCGGCCACTCGGGGTCGTGGTCGTTCACATCCATGCCGGAGCTGCGGGCGGCCTGGCGGAGCTGGCCGTGCAGGTCCCACCACTCGCGCACCCGCAGGTAGTGCAGGAAGTCCTCGCGCAGCTCGCGGCGGAACCGGCTGCCCGACAGCTCGTCGCGGCGGGCGTTCAGGTGGTCCCACAGCCGCAGGTGGGCGAGGAAGTCCGAGCCGTCCCCGGCGAAGCGGCGGTGCCGCTCGTCGGCGGCCTGGCGCTGCTCGGTGGGCCGCTCGCGCGGGTCCTGCACGCTCAGCGCCGCGGCGATGACGAGGACCTCGCGCAGGCAGCCGTTGCGGTGCGCCTCGACCAGCATCCGGCCCAGCCGCGGGTCCACGGGCAGCCGGGACAGCGCGTGCCCGACGGAGGTGAGCGAGCGCCGGTCCGGACGCAGCGCACCCAGCTCGTGCAGCAGGTCCAGGCCGTCGGCGACGGCGCGCCGGTCCGGCGGCTCGACGAACGGGAACTCCGAGATCTCGCCCAGGTCGAGCGCGATCATCTGCAGCACGACCGAGGCCAGGTTGGTCCGCAGGATCTCCGGGTCGGTGAACTCGGGGCGGGCGTCGAAGTCGTCCTCGGGGTAGAGCCGGATCGCGATGCCGTCGGAGGTACGGCCGCAGCGGCCGGACCGCTGGTTCGCCGACGCCTGGGAGACCTTCTCGATCGGCAGCCGCTGCACCTTGAGCCGGCGCGAGTAGCGCGAGATGCGCGCCGTGCCGGTGTCGACGACGTAGCGGACGCCGGGGACGGTCAGCGAGGTCTCGGCGACGTTCGTGGCGAGCACGACCCGGTTGCCGGCGTGCGGCGCCCAGACGCGCTGCTGCTCGGCGGTGGAGAGCCGGGCGTAGAGCGGCAGGATCTCGGTGTTCCGCAGGTTGCGCCGCTCCAGGGCCTCGGTGGCCTCGCGGATCTCGCGCTCACCGGGCAGGAACACCAGCACGTCGCCGGGGCCCTCGCGCTGCAGCTCGACGACGGCGTCGCCGATCGCGTCGTCCAGCTGCCGGTCGGGGTCGGCGTCCGGGTCGTCCGGGTCGACGACGGGCCGGTAGCGCACCTCCACGGGGTAGGTGCGGCCGGAGACCTCGACGACCGGGGCGGGCGTGTCGTCGCCGCCGAAGTGCCGGGCGAAGCGCTCCGGGTCGATCGTGGCGGAGGTGATGACGACCTTGAGGTCGGGACGGCGGGGGAGCAGCCGGGTCAGGTAGCCGAGGATGAAGTCGATGTTGAGGCTGCGCTCGTGCGCCTCGTCGATGATCAGCGTGTCGTAGGCCAGCAGGTCCTTGTCGCCGGCCAGCTCGGCCAGCAGGATGCCGTCGGTCATCAGCTTGACCATCGTCGCGTCGCCGACCTGGTCGGTGAAGCGGACCTTCCAGCCGACCGCGCCGCCGAGCTCGACGCCCAGCTCGTCGGCGATGCGGGTCGCGACGGTGCGCGCGGCGAGCCGCCGCGGCTGGGTGTGGCCGATCATCCCGTGCACGCCGCGGCCCAGCTCGAGGCAGATCTTGGGCAGCTGCGTCGTCTTCCCGGAGCCCGTCTCCCCGGCGACGATGACGACCTGGTGGTCGCGGATCGCGTCGGCGATCTCCTCGCGGCGCGCGGAGACCGGCAGCGTCGCGGGGTAGGAGATCGCGGGCAGCGCGGCGCGGCGCCGGGCGACGCGGTTCTCCGCCGCGGCGACGGCCTCGGCGACCCGGTGCTGGGCACGCCCGTCGCGGGCCCGCTCCAGACGGCCGCGCAGCCGGTCGGCCACCGCGGGGCCGAGCCCGTCGAGCCGCTCGCGCAGCGTGGTCAGCGCGGCGTCGTCGAGCGGGGGCGGCGGCGGCCGGTCGTCGTCGCGGGGGGCGCGCTGCGGGGCGGCCGTGGGGTCCGGGCCGTCGCGGTCGGGGCCGCGACGGCCGGGCTGGTCGGGGCCGGGCGCCGTGACGGCAGCGCTCCGGCCCCGCGGCCCGCGGCGGCGCCGCGACGTGCGGCGCGGCTGCTCACGGGCCGGGACGCCGCGCGCGGCGCCCTCCGTCCCGGGGGCGGCCTGCGCTGCGGCGAGGTCGGACGTGGTGGTCGGTGTGGAGTCCTGCGGGGTACCGGAGGTCCCGCCGCGCTGCTGCTGGTCGGCCCGGGCGCCGGAGCGGCGACGGGGACGGCGCGGACGGTCGTGCGCGGACGTCGGGGACGGGGCGGATTCGCTGGACATCGTTCGTTCAGTCTGCCTGCTCGCCCGGGACCGGGCGTGTGCCGACCATGGTGACCGGCCTCGCAGGCGTCGTCGAATGGATTTCGGGAGGGGAGGAATGGGGTCCGAACCGGGCGCCGGTCGCCTCGCGGCGAGTGGCGCACCGCGGCTCCAGCCGAACGGTATTCCACGGTGGCGGTTGTCAATTGCGGCCCGGGGACTCGGTGTCGCCCGGCTCGGACAGTCGTTCCAACGGGCCGGGGGCCGGGATCATTCCCGGCCGGCCGGGATTTCTCCGCCCGCCCTCGCGTCGCAGGTCAGGGGCGGGGCAGCGCCGCGAGCACACCGTCCGTCCAGGGCGTCCACACCTCGATCGCCCACGGCCCGAAGTCCCGGTCGGTCAGCACGACGGCCGCCGCGCCCGCGTCCGGGTCGACCCACAGGAACGTGCCGGACTGGCCGAAGTGGCCGAACGTGCGCGGCGAGGAGCCCTCCCCGGTCCAGTGCGGGGACTTGCCGTCGCGGATCTCCATGCCGAGGCCCCAGTCGCACGGTCGTTGGCGGCCGTAGCCGGGGAGCAGCCCGTCGAGACCGGGGTAGGCGACCGTGGTCGCCTCGGCGACGGTCCGCGGGTCCAGCAGCCGGGGGGCCTGCAGCTCCGCGGCGAAGCGCGCCAGGTCGTCGACGGTCGACACGGCACCGGCGCCCGCGGAGCCCGTCAGCCGGGTGTGCGCCATCCCGAGCGGGGCGCAGACGGCCTCGTGCAGGTACTCGGCGAACCCGATGCCGGTCGCGTCGGCGACGGTCCCGGCGAGCACGGCGAAGCCGGTGTTGGAGTAGATCCGCTTCTCACCGGGGGCGGCCTTGACCTCGTCGGTGTCGAACGCCAGGCCCGAGGTGTGGGCGATCAGGTGGCGGACGGTCGCGCCGTCCGGGCCCGCCGCGTCGTCCCAGTCGAGCGCGCCCTCCTCGACCGCGACCAGCACCGCGTAGGCCGACAGCAGCTTGGTCACCGACGCCAGCCCGAACTCGCGGGCGGTGTCGCCCGCGGTCGCGAGGACCGTGCCGTCGGCGGCGACGACGGCCGCGCCCACGTGGTCGACCGGCCAGTCCAGGATCCGGCGCACCGCCGGGGCGAGCTCGGTCACGGCGCGGGGAGCGGTCGGGTACGCATGGCCCCATCCTGGCAAACGGGCGGCCGGTGGGCGGGCCGGGCGATGATCGGGTGACGACGACGAGGGGGCGCACGGTGACGCTGCACCACGAGGTGACCGGGACGGGGCCGCCGCTGCTGCTGATCCAGGGCGGTGCGGCCGAGGCCGGCGCGGCCCGGATGCTGGTGGACGAGCTCGCCGTCACCCACCGGGTGATCACCTACGACCGTCGCGGGATCGGGCGCAGCCCGGCCGGGGACGTGCCGCGCACGCTGGACGGGCACGCCGACGACGCCGCGTCCCTGCTGACGGACACCGGGCCCGCGGCCGTGGTCGGGGTGAGCATCGGCGCGGTGATCGGGCTGCGCCTGGCCGTCCGGCACCCGCAGCGGGTCGCGACGCTGATCGCGCACGAGCCCCCGCTGCCCGCCCTGGTCCGCGACGACGACCGCGCCGCCGCGCTGGACCGGGTCGAACGGCTCGTCGCGCGCGACGAGTTCCTCCCGGCCCTGCGGCTGATGGCCGAGCTCACCACCGGCGGCGACCCGGTCGAGCCCGGCTACCGGCCCGAGCCGCCGGAGACCGATCCGGAGGCCGGGCTGCGTCACTTCCTGCGCCACGACGTCCCCGCCGTCCGGTCGGCGCGGATCGACCCGGACGAGGTCACCGCGAGCGGTGTGCGGGTCGTCCCGACCGGCGGTCTGGAGTCGCGCGGGCGGTGGGAGCACCACTGTGCCGAGGTGCTCGCGGCCCGGATCGGGCGCGGTCTCGTCGAGCTCCCGGGCGGGCACGACGGGCCGGTCACCCATCCCGTCGCGGGGGCGGCGGCGCTGCGCGGGCTGGTCGGCGGCACCTGAGCCCCGCCGAACGGTCGTGCACGTCCGGCCGAACGTCGTACCCAACTGTGATGAGATGCCCCGGCGGGCTGATACACCGCCCCCGGGTGCGACGACAGGGCGGGCGTGACCACCTCGCAGAACCGCCACGGCGCCCCGGACCGCTCCGGCCCGCCGCAGCAGCACACCGGCCCCCACGCCCGCGGCCCGCAGACCGGCCCGCAGCCCTACGGGACGCCCGGCCCGCGGCACGCCGTCCCCGCCCACGCCCCGTACGGCGGCGCGCCGCAGGGCCGCCCGCCGTACCCGCCGCAGTACGCCCCCGGCCGGCACTACGACGGCAACCCGGACGTCCCGTTCGGCGGCCCGCCCTTCGGCCGCACCGACCCGGGCGGCCTGCCCCGCCAGTCCGCCGCGCCCCGGACCGCGCAGCCCTGGCCGACCGCGGCCCAGCGCCCGGGCGTCCCGCAGCAGCGCTCGGCCCCGCACGCCGTCGCGGCCGCCCCGCGCAACGGCTTCGGCGTCACCGCGCTGGTGCTCGGCATCCTGGGCCTGCTGTTCTCGCTGATCCCGATCGTCGGCGTGATCGCCTGGCCGCTGGTGATCCTCGGCCTGGTCTTCGGGGCGCTGGGGATCGTGCGGGCGGTCAGGGGACGCGCGACCAACCGCGGCGTCGCGATCGCGGGGACGGTGCTCTCGGCGCTCGGGCTGGTCGTCTGCGTCGTCTACGTCGCGGCCGTCGCCTCGGCGGTGTCGGACCTGCCGACCGGCGCGGTCGCCGCTCCGGCCGCCACCGCGCCGGAGTCCGACGCCGTCGCGACCGCTCCCGCCGCCACCGCCGGCGGCGACGTGATCACCTACGAGGTCACCGGCTCCGGGACCGCCGGGAACATCACGTACGTGAAGGACACCTCGATGGGCATGGAGCAGGTCAACGGCACCTCCCTGCCCTGGCGGAAGGAGGTCACCTTCGACGGCGGCGTCCTCACCTTCCAGCCGCTCTCGCTGGTGGCCCAGTCCGGCTCCGGTGGCAACGGTGAGATCACCTGCCGGATCCTGCGCAACGGCCAGGAGGTCACCTCCTCGACCAGCTCGGGTCCCTACGCCGTCGTGAGCTGCAGCGGCAGCTGACCCCCAGGACGTACGTCGGGACGCTCCACGGCGACGAGCCCCCTCGCCGTCGCCGGAGTGGTCACGCACGGCGAGCGTCCCGCGTACGACGAGGCCCTCCCCGGGGACGCCCGGGGAGGGCCTCGGTGCGTCCGGCCGGGTCAGCGGCTCGCGGCCCGCCGGTACTGCCGGCTCGCCAGCGGCGCGAACACCGCGACGATCACGACCGACCAGATCAGCACGTAGAGCACCGGGTGCTGCAGCGGCCAGGCGTCCGACGCGGACGCGGTGACCGGGATCGCGGCGTCGTTGCCGAACAGGGTGCGGGCCGCCGCCGTCACCGCCGAGACCGGGTTCCACTCCGCGAAGACCCGCAGCGGGCCGGGCAGCGAGTTCAGCGGCACGAAGGTGTTCGCCAGGAACGTCACCGGGAAGATGACGACGAACGACGCGTTGTTCACGACCTCCGGGCTCGGCACCAGCAGCCCGACGAACGCCATCACCCACGAGAAGGCGTAGGCGAACACCAGCAGCAGCGCGAACCCGGCGAGCGCCTCGGCGACCGAGGTGTGGATCCGCCAGCCGACGAGCAGCCCGGTCAGCGACATCACGACCAGTACGATCAGGTTGTTGACCACGTCGGACAGCGTCCGCCCGGTGAGCACGGCCGACGGCGTCATGGGCAGCGAGCGGAAGCGCTCGATGATGCCCTTCTTCACGTCGTCGGCGAGCCCGGCGCCGGTGTTCGTGGCGCCGAAGATCACCGTCTGGGCGAAGATGCCGGCCATGAGGAACTCGCGGTAGCCCGCGCCGCCGCCGGTCGGGTCGATCGCGCCGCCGAAGACGTAGGCGAACAGCAGCACGAACATGATCGGCGACAGCGTGGTGAAGACCAGCAGGTCCGGGACCCGCTTGATCTTGATCAGGTTGCGCTTCGCGACGACGGAGGCGTCGGCGAGCATGGTGGCCGCGGCGTTCACGCGCCCACCTCCTCGTCCTCGGTGGGGCGCCCGGTCAGGGTGAGGAAGACGTCGTCGAGCGTGGGGCGGCGCAGCCCCGCGTCGTCGACCTTGGTGCCGGAGTCGGCGAGCCGGTCCAGCGCCGCGCGGAGCACGTCGACCCCGCCGCTGACCGGCATCGTCAGCGAGCGGCGGTGCCGGTCCAGCACCGGGTCGCCCACCCCGAGCGGGGCGAGCAGCGCGGCCGTCGCGTCCAGGTCGGCGCCGGCGCTGGTCGTGACCTCCAGCCGCTCGCCGCCGACCTGCGACTTCAGCTGGTCGGCCGTGCCGCGGGCGATGACCCGGCCGTGGTCGATGACCACGATCTCGTCGGCGAGGGCGTCGGCCTCCTCCAGGTACTGGGTGGTGAGCAGCAGCGTGGTGCCGCGGGCGACGAGGCCGCGGATGACGTCCCACAGGTCGTTGCGGCTGCGCGGGTCCAGCCCGGTCGTCGGCTCGTCGAGCAGCAGCACCGGTGGGTCGGCGACCAGCGCCCCGGCCAGGTCGAGCCGTCGTCGCATGCCGCCGGAGTAGGTGCGGGCGGGCCGGTCGGCCGCGTCGGTGAGGCCGAACTCGGCCAGCAGCTCGCGGGCCCGCTCGCGGGCGCGGCGCCGGCCCAGGTGGTAGAGCCTGCCGACCATCTCGAGGTTCTCGAAGCCGGTCAGGTACTCGTCGACGGCGGCGTACTGGCCGGACAGGCCGATCCGGCGGCGCACCCCGGCCGGGTCGGACCGCACGTCGGCACCGGCGACCGTGGCCTCGCCCGAGTCCGGTGTGAGCAGCGTGGTCAGTACGCGGACGACCGTCGTCTTCCCGGCGCCGTTGGGGCCCAGCAGCCCCAGCACGGTGCCCTCGGGCACCGACAGGTCGACCCCGTCGAGTGCGCGGACCTGGCCGTAGGTCTTGACCAGTCCCGTCGCGCGGATCGCGTCCGGCATGTGTGTCCCCCTCGGAAGTGCCAGCGGGGGCCACTCTGCACCAGGACCCGGACGATCTCGGCCCGGTTTCGCCTCAGCGACGCGCGTGGGCGAGCAGCATCCGGCGTCCGAGCAGCATCGCCGCCGCGGCCACGAGCATCACGACGGCGTTCACCGACCACGCCACACCGAACCCGGCGTGGGTCGCGAGCCAGCCGAACACGATCGGTCCGGCGAACCCGCCGGCGTAGACGCCGACCTGCACGATCGACGTCGCGGCGGCCGGGGCGGACGGGTTGAGCCGCACCACCGCGAACTGCAGCAGACCCGGCCACGCCCAGCCCAGGCCGAAGGCGAGCACCACGCCGACGACGAGCGCGGGCGTCCCCGGCACGGCGAGCAGCCCGAACCCGATCGCGCCCGAGGCGAGGCTCCCCGCGACGACCGCGACGTGCCCGCCCTCGCGCCGGTCGGCCAGCCAGCCGTGCAGCATCCGCACCGTCAGCCCGACCACGCTGCCCAGCGTCAGCATCAGCCCGGCGACGCCGGGGTCGATCCCGCGGTCGACGGCGGAGGCGACGAGGAAGATGCCCAGCGCCGTCGCGGTGCCCGCGGCCAGCCCGGACGCCGCGCCGATCACCGCCAGCGCCGCCGTCGCCCGGTCGCCCGTCCCGCTGCGGGCCGGCGGACGGGCGTCGGTGCGCGGGCAGGCGGCCAGCGCGGCCAGCGCGAGCAGGGCGCCGATGCCGTAGGCCCACCGCCAGCCGACGGTCAGCGCGACGGCCGGCACCGCCAGGCCGGCGAGCAGCGTCGCCGCCGGGATCGCGGCCTGCTTCACCCCGAAGGACAGTCCCATCCGGTGCCCGGGCACCGAGCGCGCGAGCGTGAGGTTCGACGACAGCTGCCCCATCACGTTGCACCAGGCGCCGCAGAGCAGCAGCACGGTCAGCGACAGGTAGGACCGCGCGCCGAGCGCCAGCGCCCCCATCATCACCGCCGCCCCGGCCACCGCGATCCGGCTGGTCCACCGCGACCCGAGCCGTTCGACGACCATCCCCACCGGCAGCGAGCACGCCGCGCTCACACCGAAGTAGAGCGCGACGACGAGCCCGAGCCCCGCCGGGTCGAACGCGAGGTCGCGCGACAGCTGCACCGACAGGGCGCCGGTGAGGAACACCGGCAGCACCGACGCCGTCGTCACGATCACGGCCCCGGCGGCGGGACGGAACGCCGACGGCGCGGTGGCCGCGGCGCTGTCCGGTTCGGTTGCGATGCTCACGTTGAGCAACGCTAACCGATTTGCGTCATCCCTGGATGCGCGAGTCCCCGCGGCCGGCCCACTCCTTCTCCCGCAGCTCGAACTTCTGGACCTTGCCGGTGGAGGTCTTGGGCAGCTCGTCGACGACGTCGACGTACTTGGGGGCCTTGTACCGCGCGATCCTCGACTTCACGTGGTCGATGAGCTCCTGCGGCTCGGCGGACCGGCCGGGCTTGAGCACGGCGAAGGCCTTGCAGACCTCGCCCCACTTCTCGTCCGGGACGCCGACGACGGCCGCCTCCAGCACCGCGTCGTGGGACACGATCGCCTGCTCCACCTCGACGGTGGAGATGTTCTCGCCGCCGGAGATGACGACGTCCTTGGCGCGGTCGCGCAGCTCGACGTAGCCGTCGGGGTGCACGACGCCGAGGTCGCCGGAGTGGAACCAGCCGCCGCGGAAGGCCTCGGCGGTCTTCTCCTCGTCGCGGTGGTAGCCCTTCATGACGTTGTTGCCGCGCATGACGATCTCGCCCATCGTGGCGCCGTCGCGCGGGACGTCGCGCATCTGCTCGTCGACGACGCGGACCCGGTCCGCGCAGACCATCCCGACGCCCTGGCGGGCCTGCAGCCGGGCGCGCTCCTCGCCGTCCAGGTCGTCCCAGGCGTGCTGGTACTGGTTGACCGAGTACGGCCCGTAGGTCTCGGTGAGCCCGTAGACGTGCACGATCCGGAACCCCATCCGCTCCATCTGCAGGATGGTCGTCGGCGACGGCGGCGCCCCGGCCGTGGTGATGACGAGCTGGTAGTCCAGGGTGACGGCCTCGGCCGCGTTCATGATCGTCGTGACGACGGTGGGCGCGCCGTTGAGATGGGTCACGCCGTGCTCGCCGATCAGCGCCCAGATCCGGTCGCCGCGCACCTCGCGCAGGCAGACGTGGGTGCCGCCGATCGCGGTCACCGCCCACGGCGTGCACCAGCCGTTGCAGTGGAACATCGGCAGCGTCCACAGGTAGACGCTGTCCGCGGTGTGCCCGGAGTGGACGATCTCGCCGAAGGAGTTCAGGTACGCGCCGCGGTGGTGGTACTCCACGCCCTTCGGGTTGCCGGTGGTGCCCGAGGTGTAGTTGATCGTGATGGTGGCGCGCTCGTCGTCGACGGCCCACGGGCGCGGGTCGTCGGTGCCGCGGGCGAGCAGGTCGGCGTAGGACGTGCCGGACCCGACGCCGTCGCCGGGGGCGGCCGGGTCGGTGACGGTGACGATCTCGCGCACGGTCCTCAGCTCGTCGGCGACCGGGCGGACCGTCTCGTAGAGCACGTTGTCCACGACCAGCACCGTCGCGGCCGAGTGGTCGAGGATGTAGCGGACCTCCTCGGTCGACAGGCGCGTGTTGATCGCGACCAGGACCGCGCCGGCCAGCGGGACCGCGAAGTGCGCGACGAGCATCTCCGGCACGTTGGGCAGCAGGTACGCCACCCGGTCGCCGGGCCCGACGCCGGACGCGGCCAGCGCGTTCGCGACCCGGGTCGCCTCGGCGGCGAACTCGGCGTAGGTGAGACGGCGGTCGTCGTAGACGATCGCCGTCGAGTCCGCGAACACCTCCGCCGACCGGCCGAGGAAGGCCAGCGGGGTCAGGGGAGTGGTCCAGACGTCGGGGGTCGCGGCGGGGGTCACGGTCGGCTCCTTCGCAGGCGGTGCACGTCGCCGCGATCCTCGCCGCCCGGCCGCGGCCGGGCAACCGCCGGACGTCCCGCGACGTCCGGCGGCCACCGGGGTCCGCCCGGTCAGCCCTCGATGGTGATGGCGGCCTTGGGGCAGCTGCGTGCGGCCTCCTCGACCTTCGGCCGCAGCGACTCGGCCGGGTTCTCGTCGAGGATGTAGAGGTAGTCGTCGTCACGCACCTCGAAGACCTCCGGTGCGATGCCCATGCAGACCGCGTTGCTCTCGCAGCGGTCGAAATCCACGATGACCTTCATGTCCCCATGGTGCCCCCGCCCGGGCGTCCGCGCAGGACTGAGGGCGCCCTGACCTGCAGTTATGCTGCCCTTCATCGTGGGGCGACGGTGCTGGTCAGCGGGCCTCGGCGGTCCCCGCGGCACTCGGAACCGGCATCGGGACGACGCCCGGGCGGGCCTGCACGGGCGTGGGCGGCGGGGTCGTGTGCGGGAAGCCGGTGAGCGAGGCCGTCGTCGCGCGGGCCGTCACCGGTGCGGCGCCGGAGGGCAGGTGCACCCCGTCCGGTTCGAGGGCCGCGGCCACTCCGAGGACAGCGCCGAGCGCCACCGGTGCGGCCAGCGCCGCGAGTCGGAGTCGCGCCTGGTCCACGACACACCTCCACGTCGGTCGACGACCACGCGGGGGATGCCGGGGAGCGGCTGCGGCCGTCGACCCACCATCGGACGACGACGGCGCGGCGTTACCGCCGGCGGGTGATCCGGGTCAAGCCGTGGCGACCCGGACCACCCGAAGGTGCGCCCCGGTCGCCCGTGCGGCACCGGGTGCGGGGTGGGTCACTGCCTGCGCAGCACCGGACGCAGGGTGTCGAGCACCGTCGCGTCGTCGATCGTGGAGGGCACCGGCTCCTCGGCGCCGTCGGCGATCCCGCGCATCGTCTTGCGCAGGATCTTCCCGGACCGTGTCTTGGGCAGTGCCGGGACGACCGCGACGTCCTTGAGGGAGGCGACGGCCCCGATCTGGTCGCGCACCATCTGCACCAGCTCGGCGCGCAGCCCGTCCTCGTAGCCCTCGGCGTCGGCGTCGACGCCGGACTTCAGCACGACGAACCCGCGCGGGATCTGGCCCTTCATGGTGTCCGCGACGCCGATCACCGCGCACTCGGCGACGTCCGGGTGCGAGGCCAGGACCTCCTCCATCCCGCCGGTGGACAGGCGGTGCCCGGCGACGTTGATGACGTCGTCGGTGCGGCCCATGACGAACACGTAGCCGTCCTCGTCGAGGTGGCCGCCGTCGCCGGTGAGGTAGTAGCCGTCGAACGCGGACATGTAGGAGCCGACGTAGCGCTCGTCGTCGTTCCACAGGGTGGGGAAGGCGCCGGGCGGCAGCGGGAGCTTCGCGACGATCGCGCCGTCGACGCCGGGCTCCGCGGGCTTCCCGGTCTCGTCGAGCACCTGCACGTCCCAGCCCGGCATCGCGCGGGTGGGCGAGCCGGGCTTGATCTCCAGCAGCTCGATGCCGGCCGGGTTGGCCGCGATCGGCCAGCCGGTCTCGGTCTGCCACCAGTGGTCGATGACCGGGATGCCGAGCAGGTCCGAGGCCCAGCGGTGGGTCTCGGGGTCGAGCCGCTCGCCGGCGAGGAAGAGGTACTCCAGCGACGAGACGTCGTACTGCGCCAGGAACTCGCCCTTCGGGTCCTCCTTCTTGATCGCGCGGAACGCGGTGGGCGCGGTGAACACCGACTTCACCGCGTTCTCCTGGACGACCCGCCAGAACTGGCCCGCGTCCGGCGTGCCGACGGGCTTGCCCTCGTAGAGCACGCTCGTCGCCCCGGCGAGCAGCGGCGCGTAGACGATGTAGGAGTGGCCGACGACCCAGCCCACGTCGGACGCGGTGAAGATCGTCTCGCCGGGGCCGACGGCGTAGATGTGGGGCATCGACCAGGCCAGGGCCACGGCGTAGCCGCCGGAGTCGCGCACGACGCCCTTGGGCTTTCCGGTGGTGCCCGAGGTGTACAGGACGTAGAGCGGGTCGGTGGCCTTCACCGGCACCGGGTTGGCCGGAGTGGCCCGGCCCACCGCCTCGGCCCAGTCGACGTCGCGCTCGCCCATCGCCGCCGTCGCCTGCTCGCGCTGCAGGATCACGGTGGAGTCCGGCTTGCGCTCGGAGAGCTCGATGGCCTTGTCGAGCAGCGGCTTGTACTCGATGACCCGCGTGCCCTCGATGCCGCAGGAGGCGGAGACGACGACCTTGGGGCCCGCGTCGTCGATCCGGACGGCGAGCTCCTTGGCCGCGAACCCGCCGAAGACGACCGAGTGGATCGCACCCAGGCGGGCGCAGGCGAGCATCGCGACCGCCGCCTCGGGGACCATCGGCATGTAGATCACGACCCGGTCGCCGTGCCCGACGCCCTGCTCGCGCAGCACGCCCGCGAACAGCGCGACCTCGTCGCGCAGCTGCGCGTAGGTGTAGGAGCGCTTCGTGCCGGTGACGGGGGAGTCGTACACGAGCGCGGTCCGGTCGCCGTGACCGGCGTCGACGTGGCGGTCCAGCGCGTTGTACGCGACGTTCAGCTCCCCGTCGGGGAACCAGCGGTAGAAGGGCGGGTTCGACTCGTCCAGCGCCCGGGTGGGCGCCACGTGCCAGTCGATCTCGCCGGCCGCGCCGAGCCAGAAGCCCTCGCGGTCGTCCACACTGGAACGGAAGATCTCCTCGTAGGCGGTCACCGTCGTCCTCCCCTGGCGATCCCGGCGGCCCGCGTCGGCCACCCGCTGTGTCGCCGACGACAGTAGGAGGTGGCACCGACAGTTCGCAGCCTCCGGCACGCGGGACCCTCCCTACGGTCGGGCCGTTCGCCGCGCACCGGCCGCCGATCGTCGCAGCGTGACCGGGTGCCTGCGTAACGTGATCGGGTGACGGGCCGACACAGCGCGTGGGAGACCCGTCCGATCCGCGTGCGGGCCCGTGTGGACGGAGGCGGTGCCCGTGCGGGGTGGCGACCGGTCGGTGCACCGGCGCGGCGCGGTGGTGCTGGGCGCCCTGCTGCTCGGGTTCGCGACGGCCTGCGGCTCGGCGCCCGCGGTCGTCCCCGCCGCCGCGGCCGTGAGCTGCGCACCGGGCTGGACCGCCGCCTGGCACGCCGCGCAGCAGGCCGTCCCCGGCGACAGCCTGGCCGGGCGGACCCTGCGGATGGTCGTCCGCCCCGGCGCCACGGGCGGGCAGCTGCGGCTGCGGCTGTCCAACCGGCACGGCGACGGGCCGCTGCGCGTCGGTGCCGTGACGGTCGGCACCGCCGGGCCCGGTGCCGCGGTGGACCGTCCGGTCCCGCTGAGCGTCGGCGGGCGGCCCGGCGTCGAGCTCGCCCCCGGCGAGGAGGTCCTGACCGACCCCGCGCCCGTCGCGGCCACGTCCGGGGTGCCGCTGACGGTCAGCCTGTTCCTGGCCGCGGTGCCCCGCACGATCGGCTCGCACCCGGTCGCGATGCGCACCGCGTGGCTCTCCGGGCCGGGGGACCGCACCGCGGCCCCGGACCCGGCGGGCTTCGACACCACCCTGCAGTCCTGGCCGCTGCTGGCCGGGCTCGAGGTGCTCGCCCCCCGTCCCGACGGCGCGGTGCTCGTGATCGGCGACTCGCTCGTCGACGGGGTCGGCAGCACCCCCGGCGGCGACGACCGCTTCCCCGACCAGCTCGCCGCCCGGCTCGCCGCCGCGGGCGGGGACCGGCCGATGACCGTCCTGAACGCGGGGCTCTCGCGCAACCGGCTCCTGCAGGACGACCCGCCCGCCGGTGGCGACGCGCCCCTCACCCGCTGGGACGACGACGTCGCGGCCGTCCCGGGGGTGCGCGACGTGATCCTGCTCGTCGGCACCAACGACCTCGCCGCCGGAGCCGGGGCCGACGAGGTCGTCGCCGGCCTGCGGGCCTTCGCCGCGCGGGCCCGCGACACCGGCCTGCGCGTGTTCCTCAGCACGATCCCGCCCTCGGCGAGCGGCGGGCGCGACCGCCCGGAGGTCGTCGCCGTCCGGGACGCGGTCAACGAGCAGGTCCGGACGGACGGCCGCGACTGGGCCGACGGGGTGATCGACGCCGCCGTAGCACTGGGCGATCCGGGTGATCCGCGACGCCTGCGCGCCGACCTCGACTCCGGTGACGGCTTGCACCCCTCGCCCGCCGGCTACCGCGCGCTCGCCGCATCGGTGCCGGTCGGAGACCTGTCGGGCAGCCCCTGCCGGACCTCCGGCGACCGCTGACCCGGGCCGCGTCGGCGGCCGTCCGGGCCCCGCCGTGCGCCGCTGCGTGACCGCCCGTCACCCGGGAAGGGGCGTGCAGGGCCCCCGCACGATGGGTAACGTTTCGGTCACCGCCACAACACGTGGCGGTACCGACGGACACCGGCACCGCGGCGCGTCCCACGGACGGGTCCGGCGCAGGTCCTGACGGCCTACGGGGAGGCCTCGTGACGATCGGCGCGAAGCGCGGAATCGACGACGACACCAGTTCCATCCCGGCGCCGCGGAACGCCGCCGACGCCTTCAAGGTCTCCGACGAGCAGGTGCAGCGCGCCCGGCTCGTCGTCGCCCGGAACTCGGCCGACTCCGGGGATCTGCGCGAGCTGCTCGACATGCTGGGGCTGATCTCCCCCAACCCGGAACAGCCCCCGCCCGTGGCCCGCTGACCTGCGGCGACACCGCAACCGGGGGGTGGCTGCAGGCGCCCCCGCGGTCGTGTCGTAAGGTTTAACCACTCCCAACGGACAGCCGTTGAGGGAAGGTCGAGGCCCACGGGCCTGGTTCCAGCCCCCATCGTCTAGCGGCCTAGGACTCCGCCCTTTCAAGGCGGCAGCGCGGGTTCGAATCCCGTTGGGGGTACCGCGAGAGGCGTCGGTTACGATGTCGCTCGCGAGAGCAAGGCCCAGTGGCGCAGTTGGTTAGCGCGTCGCCCTGTCACGGCGAAGGTCGCGGGTTCGAGTCCCGTCTGGGTCGCTCCACTCTCTGGATCTCCGGTTCACCGGAGGCCGGGGCCAGGTAGCTCAGTTGGTACGAGCGTCCGCCTGAAAAGCGGAAGGTCGGCGGTTCGACCCCGCCCCTGGCCACACTCTCTCACCGCCGTCCGTCCGTGGCCGTCCCCCGGATGTAGCGCTCGGCGAAACCGGCACCCCACCGGTCCATCACCGCGACCACCGGTTCCAGGCTCCGCCCCAGGTCGGTCAGCCGGTACTCCACCCGCGGCGGCACCTGCGCGAACACCGTGCGGTGCACGATCCCGTCGCTCTCCAGCTCCCGCAGCTGCCGGGTCAGGGTCTTGGTGTTCGCCGACGGCACCAGCCTGCCAAGCTCGTTGAACCGGCGCGGCCCGTCGAGCAGGTACTTCACCAGCGTCAGCTTCCACGTCCCGCCGAGGACCGAGACGGCGACCTCGACCGGGCACACCTCCAGCGCACGGAGCACGGGCAGGCGCACGGCGACCTCCAGACGACAGAATTGTCCGTACTGGCCGGGGCGGACCCGGCCGTCGACGATCGCAGTATGCCGACGATCCTCTGGTTGAGCGCCCACCCCGAGCCCCGGTCGCTGAACGGCGACCTGCGGCGGGCCGGCATCGGACGGCTGCGGTCGTGCGGTCACGACGTCGTCGAGTCCGACCTGTACGCGATGGGGTGGGACCCGGTCCTGCGCCCGCGCGACGGCGCGCACGACGGGTCCGGTCCGTTCCGGGTCGGCGCGGACACCCGGGCCGCGTACCTCTGCGGCCTGCTCCCGGACGACGTCGTCGGGGAGCAGGACAAGCTGCGCCGGGCCGATGCGCTCGTCGTCCAGTTCCCGCTCTGGTGGTACGGGCCGCCCGCGATCCTCAAGGGCTGGTTCGACCGCGTCCTCGTCAGCGGGTTCGCGTTCGGGACCGACGCCGTCACCGGGCGGCGGCTGCGGTTCGAGCAGGGCCGGTTCGCCGGGAAGCGGGCGTTCGCGGTGACGACGCTCGGCGACCGCCCGGCCGCGATCGGGCCGCGCGGCATGTCCGGCGAGCTGCACCAGCTGATGTTCGGGCTGCTGCACGGCACCTTCGCCTACACCGGGATGGACGTCCTCCCGCCCTGGGCGCTGCCGGGCGCCGACCACCTCACCGACGTCGGCGCCGTCCGCGACGACCTGCTCGGCCGGCTCGACGGCCTCTTCCACGACGACCCGATCCCGTACCGGCCGCAGTTCACCGGCGACTACACCGACGGCTGGGAGCTGGCCCCGCACGTGCGCCCCGGCGAGACCGGCCTGGACCTGCACATCGCGGACCGGGCCGCGCCCTGACGTCGCGGCACGGGTTCCGGAGCGGGCCCCGCCCGTGCGGGCCAGAATCCGGCCATGAGCGTCCACCCGCACGACATCACCGTCCCCGGCACGCCGCGGCTGGAGGAGATCTCCGACGGCCTCTTCGCCTACGTCCAGCCCGACGGCACCTGGTGGATCAACAACGCCGGCCTGCTCGTCGGTCCGCAGGGCGCCGTCGCCGTCGACTCGTGCTCGACCGAGCGCCGCACCCGCGCCTTCGCGGCGGCCATCGCCGAGGCCACCGACCGCCCGGTCCGCACCCTGGTCAACACCCACCACCACGGCGACCACACCTGGGGCAACGCCCTGTTCGCCGGGGCGACCGTCGTCGCCCACGAGCGGGCGCGCGCGGAGATGATCGCGTTCGGGCCGCCGCGCGAGCTGCCGTTCTGGGACCACGGCGACTGGGGTTCGCTGCCGCTGGACCCGCCGTTCCTCACCTTCACCGACCGCGTCGCGCTGCACCTGGGGGACCTGCGGGCGGACGTCGTGCACGTGGGGACGCCCGCGCACACCACCAACGACGTGCTCGTGCACGTCCCGGAGCGGTCGGTCCTCTACTGCGGGGACCTCGTGTTCCACGGCGGCACGCCGTTCCTCCTGATGGGGTCGGTGACCGGCGCGATCGACGTCCTGGAGACGGTCGTGCTGCCCCTCGGCGCGGCGACGACGGTGCCCGGCCACGGGCCGGTGTTCCACGGGGACGGCCCCGTGCGGGACACGCTCGAGTACCTGCGGTTCGTGGCCGACCTCGCCGAGCGCGCCCGCGACGCCGGCATCGGGCCGTTGCAGGCCGCCCGCGACACCGATCTCGGGCGGTTCGCCGACTGGCCCGACTCCGAGCGGATCGTCGGCAACCTGCACCGCGCCTGTGCCGAGCTCGACGGGGCCGAGCGCGGCGCGCCGATCGACGTCATGGGAGCCCTCGCGGAGATGGTCGAGTACAACGGCGGGCGGCCGCTCACCTGCCTGGCGTGAGCGCCGGTCCCCGGGAGCGCAGGGACACGGCCGCCCCGGCGACGACGACGGCGAGCAGCACCGCGCCCGCGACGCCGGTCGCGGCGTCCGGGGCGAGCAGCGGCTGCCCCCGCAGGGCCTGCCAGGTCAGCAGGGCGAGCAGGCCCGCGTAGGCCGCGGCCGCCGTCACCACCAGGTCGCGTCGCACCCGCGGGTCGGCGAGACGGGGCACCCGTCGCGCCGCGAGCTCCAGCGCGACGAGGAGCAGCGGCAGCAGCTGCAGGGCGTGCATGCCGGCGAAGTGCGGTATCCGCAGGTCGCCGCCGAGCGTGCTCCAGCCGACGAGCGGGAGCCCGGGACCGCCGTCGGGGACGCCGACGGTGTGCGCCCCGGCGATCCCGCGGAAGTCCGCGAGCTGGTCCGGCGTCGGAGTGGTCATGAGGAAGCCCAGCGCCATCCCGGTCAGGGACAGCACCGTCCCCGCCCGGATCGCGACGGAGCGGGCCGGATCGAGGTCCCGCACGGCGAACAGCCCGGCCGCGACCCACAGCGTCGCCAGCCAGGCCAGCACGATCGACACCCCCATCGTGGTCCACAGCGACGCGTCGAGGACCGAGGTGTTGTTGAAGTGGCTCGTCGTGCCGCGCCCGGCCTGCACGGAGATGACCACCTGCTCGACGGCGAGCGCGACCGCGGCGACCGTCCCGGCGAGGTGGGCGGTGCGGAGGCGGCCGCGCCGGACGCGCAGCTGCGCGTACAGCCAGGCCCAGCTCAGGCAGTAGATCGCGATGGACAGGGCGAACTTGGTCGGCTTGAGCCACACCGGGGCGCCGAGGACGACGCGCGGGTCGAGCAGCACGCCGGCGGCCCCGAGCGGCACCAGCGCGGCGCAGGAGAGGCCGACCACGGCGAGCGGGCGGTGCCAGGCCACGACCTCTCGGATCCCCATGTGGATACTGTAGCTATCCGATAGCCGGAGTGTCCATCCGGAACCCGCCCCGGGCGCCGGCCGTTGACCGCGCGTGCCCGTGATCGTCGATCGTGTCCTGCGCAGCGCCGTGTCCGTCCTGCCCCGCCGGCTGCGGGTCGACCGCCGCTCCGCGCTGGTCGGGCTCGTCGCCCTGCGTCCGCACCTCGGGCTCGCCGGGCTCGGGACGGCCACGGCGCTGCTGCTCGCCCGCCGCCGTCGCGCGGCCGCGGTGGCGGGCGGGCTCGGTGCGCTGGCCGCCGGCCCCGCGCTGCGACGGCTCGTCCCGCACACCCCGGCGGCGCGCCCGCAGGGCCCGGAGCTGACGGTGCTGGTCGCGAACGTGCTGCTCGGGCGGGCCGACCCCGTCGCGCTCGCCGCGACGATCGTGGACCGGCGGCCCGACGTCGTCGTGCTGCCGGAGGCGGGCGCGGCGTTCCTCGGTGCGGTCCTGCCCCGGAGCACCGGGTACCGCGGCTGGTCGTCCGTGCCGCCCGGCGTCGAGGACCGGCACGGCACCGTGGTCCTGGTCTCGCCGCGGGCCGGCGACGTCGACGTCCGGCCGGGCCGGGGGACCCGCCTGCCGCACCTGGAGGTCACCGGCGGGCTGCTCGGGCTGCGCACGCTCTACGCGGTGCACACCTCGGCGCCGACGAACCCGCGGTGGACCCGGATGTGGGCCGACGAGCTGGCCCTGCTCGGGCGCTGGACGCGGACCCGCCCGGCACCCCTCGTGGCGGGCGACCTCAACGCCGTCGCCGACCACCGCCGGCTGCGCGACGCGCTCGGCGGCTGCGTCGACGCCGCCGACGGCACCGGTGACGACCTCGTCGGCACCTACCCGTCGTCGCTGCCGAGGTGGGCCGGCATCCGGATCGACCACGTCCTGGTGCCGCGGGGCTCGGCGACCCGCCGCCACGAGGTGCTCGACATCGCCGGCAGCGACCACCGTGCCGTTCTGGTCACGGTGCGCCTGCCCGAGGATCAGCCGCGGTAGAGCTGCGCGGACCGGCTCTCCTGGGCCACCCGGCGCAGCGACGCGAGCAGCGCGTCGCCGAGGACCGTCCCGACCAGCGCGGTCTCGGCGGCCTCCTCGCGCCCGGAGCTGCGCCGCACGGCCAGCAGGTCGCCCTCGGCGGCGCGGTCGGCGGCGTCGGCCCAGGCGCGCAGGGTGTCCTCGCCGGGCGCCTGCCCCAGCTCGTGCATCCGGGCCAGCACCGACCGTGCCCCGGCCAGGGCGGGGGCGCCGTCGTGGACCCGCCAGCCGGTGTGCGACGTGATCGTCGCCAGGTCGGTGTCGGCGTCGCCGACCGCGCGCTCGTCGGCCGCCCCGGGGTCGCGGGTGATCGCGGAGACGGTGCGCCCCAGGACCGAGTGCAGGTCGACGCCCGGGTCGTCGACGGCGGCGAGGACGTCGCGGACCGTGGCGACGGGCAGCCCGCCGACCTCGACGAGCGCACGGACCAGCCGCAGCCGGCGCAGGTGCGTGTCGTCGTAGCGGGCCTGGTTCGGCGACGTCGTCTCGCCGCGGTGCAGCAGGTTCTCGCGCAGGTAGTACTTGATCGTCGCGACGGGGACGCCGGACGACCGGGACAGCTCCGAGACTCGCACAGCGGAGACTCTAGCTATCCGTTCCGGTCGACGATCCCCAGCGTCACCGCCTCGGTCGCGGACACCCACCGGTCCCGGACGCTCTCGGGCAGCGCGGCCCCGCAGTACGCCTCGGTGAGTGCGGCGATCTCCGCCCGGCGCGCGGCCAAGTGGTCGGCACGGACCCGGACGTCGCCGGGGTGCGACCCGCGCACGGGGCCGTCGTCGGTGGGCCGGAACGCCGCGTGCGGGCGGGCCAGCCGCTTGCCCGGGGTGCCCGAGGCGACGACGAACGGGACCGGCCCCGCGAGCGACCCGGCCGCGACCGTCGCGACGTCGGTGCCGAGCCCGCGGATCGTGTCGTGCAGGGCCAGCGCGGCCACGGGCGAGCCGCCGGGGGACAGCACGTGCAGCGTGATGTCGCGGCGGGCGTCCTCGGCGGCGAGCAGCAGCAGCCGCGCGGACGTCTCGGCGGCGGCGTCGTCGTCGAGCTCGCGGGCGAGCACGACGATCCGTTCGCCGAGCAGCCGGTCGGCGAGCTCGGACGGGGTGGACAGGACGGGCATCGGGCCTCCTCGGGGTGCGTCGCCGACGCTAGGCCCCGAGGAGGTGCCCTGACCTGCGGTTACGCCGTGGGAGGACGGGGTTCGCCGAGGGTGGAGCGGATCACGCCGTCTTCGGCTCCCACAGCTCCGGCCGGTCCGCCAGCTTCAGCGGCAGGCCGAAGTAGCCGAACAGCTCGGTGTTCAGGAAGATGCTCAGCCCGGTGACCGCGCCGTCCTCGACGCGCAGCGCCGTGATGCCCCACGCCTCGAACTCGCCGGCCGGCCCGGTCGGCTTCCACTGTGCGAAGCCGACCGTCCCGTTGATCTCCACCGGGGCGACGCGCGAGCCGCGGCAGCTCTGCCCGGGGCCGGTCGCCATCCAGGCGATGACGTCCTCGCGCCCGCGGAACCACAGCTCCAGCGGCGGCATGTTCTGCTCCACGTCCTCGTGCAGCAGCGCGGTCAGCGCCTCCATGTCGAACGCCTCGAACGCCGCCATGTAGCGCATGAGCAGCTCGGTCTGTGCCGGGTCCATCGTCGGCGAGGTCTTCGGCGCGGTCTCGGAGATGCCCTGCTCGGCGAGCGTCGCGCGGGCCCGCTGCAGGGCGCTGTTGACCGACGCGACGGTGGTGTCGAGCAGCGTCGCGACCTCGGCGGCCTTCCAGCACAGGACCTCGCGCAGGATCAGCACCGCGCGCTGCCGGGCCGGCAGGTGCTGCAGGGCCGCGATGAACGCGAGCCGGATGGTCTCCTTCGCGACGGCCTTCTCGGCCGGGTCGCCGGCCGGGGTCGACACCCGCGCGTCGGGCATCGGCTCGAGCCAGTCGGCGTCGGGCAGCGGCTCGCGCAGCGACTCCGCGACCGGCGCGCCGGGCCCGCCGATGTCCATCGGGACGGCGCGGCGCTTGCGGCCGTTGAGCGCGTCGATGCAGACGTTGGTGGCGATCCGGTACAGCCAGGACCGCAGCGAGGACCGGCCGTCGAACTTCGCGACGCCCCGCCAGGCCCGCACCATGGTGTCCTGCACCGCGTCCTCGGCCTCGAACGCGGAGCCGAGCATCCGGTAGCAGTAGCCGGTCAGCTCACGGCGGTAGTCCTCGAGCCGTTCCTCGGGAGGCCGCTCGTCCACGATCGTGTCGGCGGCTCGTGCGGGTGCGCTCATGGTTTCCCCCCTCGGCGGGCCCGTCGGTGTGGGACCCGGTCCGTATGGCGCGAGTGTGCCGTGACACACCGACAGAATGGGAGGGCAGCTCGGCGAACGGCGGCCGCCCGGGGCCGACGTGCGGCTGCGGCCGGGCCCGGACGTGGGATGATCGGGCGCGACGGCGTACCGATCGGCCCTCCCGGTCCGCCGGTCGGGACATGACCGGACGGCCGGGGAGCACGGCGGGGCGACGATGTCGGCGGTGACCGAGAACGACGAGGACGGGGGAGCCGACGGCCACGGGGCGCGGCGGGCGGGCAGGCGGCCGGTCACCTCGCGCTCGGAGATCGAGCACATCGCGCTGGAGATGTTCAGCGACCAGGGGTTCGAGCACACGACCGTCGACGACGTCGCGCACGCCGCCGGCATCGGGCGGCGCACCTTCTTCCGCTACTTCGCCTCGAAGAACGACGTCGCCTGGGGCGCCTTCGACGAGCAGCTCGTCCGCATGCGTGCGGTGCTCGCGGCCCAGCCGCCGGACCTGCCGGTGCTCGAGGGCGTGCGGCGCGCGGTGCTGGAGTTCAACCACGTCGAGCCGGCCGAGCAGCCGTGGCACCGGCGACGGCTGCGGCTGATCCTGCAGACACCCGCGCTGCAGGCGCACTCGACGCTGCGCTACGCCTCCTGGCGGGAGGTCGTGGCCGACCACGTCGCCGGACGCCGGGGCGAGGACCCGTCGGGTCTGGTGCCGCAGAGCATCGGGCACGCCTGCCTGGGCGTGTGCATCGCCGCCTACGAGCGGTGGCTGGCCGACGACGGTGCCGAGCTCGCCGACCTGCTCGACGAGGTGCTGGGCGCGCTGCAGCGCGGCTGGTCCACCGAGCTGGCCTGACCCGACCCGACCCGCACGGGTCCGGACGCGCCGCGACGGCGCCCCGGTCCCGGGACGCCGTCGCGTGGCGGTGCGGATCAGCGGGTCGTACCGAACAGCCGCTCCCAGAGGCTCGGCTTCGCCGGCGCGGTGCCGGTCGCGCCGGCCGGGGCCTGCGCCGTCGCGTCCTGACCGGTGGTGGTGGAACCCGGGTCCGCGACGGTCCCGTTCGGGGCGGCGGCACCGGGGACGGCGGGGACCTGCGGCGCGGCCGGTGCGCCCGGGACGGCGGGAGCCTGCGGCACGGCAGGCGCACCCGGTACGGACGGCGCGCCGGGGACGGCAGGGGCACCCGGGACGGCCGGCGCCGCGGGCGCGCCCGGCACGGCGGGGGCCTGCGGGAGGGCCGGGGCCGGCGGGACGGCGGGCGCCTGCGGCGCGCCCGGCACCGCCGGGGCCTGCGGGACACCCGGGGCACCCGGGACGGGCGGGGCGGGCGGCGGCTCGGGCAGCTGTGCGGCGCCCCGGTCCGCGGCGACCTCCTGGGCGACCGCCGGAGTGACCGAGACCGCCGGGGCGGGCTGCGCGACCGGTGCGGCGGGGACGGCCGGGACCGCGGGCGCCGGCGGGACCGCGGGCGCGCCCGGGACCTGCGGAGCCGCCGGTGCGGCCGGGGCGCCGGGCAGCGCGGGCGCGCCCGGGACGGCCGGTGCGGCGGGGGCCGAGGGCAGGGCCGGAGCCCCCGGGACGGCCGGCGCGGCCGGGACCTGCGGTGCCCCCGGCAGGGCCGGAGCGGCGGGCGCGCCGGGGACCGTGGGTGCGCCCGGCACGGGCGGGGTGGGCACGGGCGGGGTGGGCACCGCCTGCCCCGGGGCTGCCGGGAGCGCCGCCTGGGCGGGCGCGGCGGGGACCGTCGGGACGGTGGCCGTCGAGCCGCCGAACAGGGAGTCGAACAGGCGGTCCAGCGGACCGTCGTCGCCGGCCTGCGCCGGTGCGGGGCCGGTGTGGACGACCGGGACGGAGGCACGGGCGGGCTCCGCGGCGCCGGCCACACCGGCGCCGGACACACCCAGGGTGCCGATCATGAGGGTCAGGGCGACGGATGTGGTGACTCGGGATCGCACGGTGGCTCCAGTTCGCTGTGCTGCGGCCGGTGGTGACGGACGGCGCAGAGCTTGCGGCCACGGGCGGTCGTCCACCAGTGCCCTGATCGTGGTCACAGGGGTCACAGGGGCCTCAGCGGTCACGCAGCGACCGTGTCGGACCGCACCGCCCCCGGACCGGGCGACCCCGTACGGGTGCGCGCGCCCCGCCGGAGCCGCCGCGGACCGGCCCGGCCACCCGGACCGGTGAGAGGTGCCGCCGCGCGCTCACCCGTCGGCGTGGAACCGCGTCCGCGCTCACCCGTTCGGGATCGTGGTGACCGCCCGTACCGGAAGCGACGGGCCGATCTCACGCCCCGTGACGACCGTGACGGCCATGGCGCGCGGGGTTCGCGGCGTCACCGGTGCGGGAGGGGGTCCCGACCCGTCGTCGCACGAGGTCGGCCGCGGTGTCGCCGGGGCGTGGTAGCGTGCTCGCCGGTTGCAGTCGTTCTTCCCTCGATCGTTGAGAAGCGTCCGTGTGAAGTTGTGACGGTGGGCTTCGACGGTCGGCGCTGAGGTGTCCCGACGGTGCCTGCGCGACCTCCGGCCCTCGCCGTGAGGGTCCGGAACCGCTCCATCTGAGAAGGACACAAGTTATGCCGCAGGGCACCGTCAAGTGGTTCAACGCCGAGAAGGGCTTCGGCTTCATCGCCACCGACGACGAGGGACCGGACGTCTTCGTCCACTACTCCGCCATCGAGTCGAACGGCTTCCGCACGCTCGAGGAGAACCAGCGCGTCGACTTCCAGTCGAGCCAGGGCAAGAAGGGCCCGCAGGCCGACTCGGTCCGCGTGATCTGACTTCGGCGCGGGCACGTCCCGCGCAGCGCGACGGCGCCGGTACCCGCTGGGTACCGGCGCCGTCGTCGTGCCCGGGGTCAGCCGAAGGCCGGGCGCAGTCCCTCGCGCGCCCGCAGCACCGCCGCGACCACGACCGCGACGACGCCGGCCGCCGCGACCACGGCCACCGGCACCGTGCCGGCCGACCCGGACTCCACCGCCACCCAGAACAGCGCCCAGGCGGCCGTCGCCGCGTAGGGCAGCGCCGCCGTCGTGCGGCGGGTGGCCAGCCCGGCCGCCACGACGCCGACGAGCAGGAGCACCGCCGCCGTCACCGGGCCGAGGGGCAGGCCCCAGTAGGTCAGCGTCACCGAGAACCCGGCGACCGTCGCCAGCGACACCCAGCCCGCGTAGAACGCGAGCGGCCCGTGCAGCAGCGCCCGGTCCGCGACCCCGTCGGCCGGGAACGCGGCCAGCCGGCGCAGCGTGAGCGCCAGCGTCACGAGCAGGGCCACGATCAGCAGCTGCGCCGTGCCCAGGAACTCCTGGGAGAACACGACGATCCAGCCCGCGTTGCACGCCGCGCTCACCACGAACAGCCACCCCGTGGCGCGGTGCACCGGGCGCGAGCGCTGCCCGGGCAGCGACTGGTACACCGCGTACACCAGCAGGGCCACGTAGATGAGCCCCCAGATCGAGAACGCGACCGTCGCCGGGGTGATGAGCGACGGGTAGCGGTCGCTCAGCACCCGCTGGTCCTCCCCGAACACCCCGCTGCCCCCGAGCGACCCCGCGACCGCCTGCAGCACCGCGGCCGCCAGCACCACCCAGGTCCGGGCCGTGTCCGCCGCGGTCGCCGGTCCCACCGGCCGGCCCGCCCTCGCCGTCGTCGACGCCATGTCCGTCCCTCCGCTCGATCCAACTGTCTCGATCGTAAAGACAGTTGACGCGGAAGGCATGTCGAGCGGTGCGACGACCGGCGACGCGGCGGGGCGCCCGGGGGTTGCCACCGGTCGTCGGCCCGCTGCGCCCGGTCACCTGCCGTTCACCGGCGGTCGCGACGCCGTGCGGTAGGTCCTCCCCGCTCGTCTCGCCGCCGTGCGTCCTCGCCGCGTACCCCTCGCGAAGTCGTGACCCGGCACCCCATCCTGGTGTTGCACTTCACAGGAAGGCGGCACCGCAGGGGTTGCCGCGCAAGCGGAAGGAAGTGGACTGCATGTCCTGGTGGGACAGCTACCGAGCCGTCTACGGCGCGGAGCTGCGGGCGGCCGCACGCGAGTACGTGGACCACGGCTGGCCGCTCGTGCCGGGGCCGGGCGCGGAGGTGATGCTCGCGACGGGTGACGCGCTCGACGTCGTCGAGGTCCCCGCCGACCTCGGTCGCCAGGTCTGCCGGACGCTGCGCGAGGCCGGTGAGGTCGTGCCGGTCGCGGCCACGCCCGAGGGCACCTGGTGGTTCCCGATGACTCCGCGCCACGCCCTGCCGGCCGAGCTGAGCCTGCACGCCGACGTCGTGCTGCACACCGACGGCATCGGCGTCGTGGCGCCGCCGACCGAGCGCCCCGACGGCTGGGTGCAGTGGCGCGTCGCGCCGGGCCGCATCGGCTACCGGGTGCCGGAGGCGGCCCTGGTCGTCGACGCGATCTGCGACGCCGTCCGCCGCCGTGGTGCCGAGCAGGCCGGTCTCGCGGCCGAGCCGTCGCGCGACTCCGCGGACACCGCGCGCCGCTGATCCACCCCGGGCGGGGCGGCCGGAAGCCGCCGGCCCGCACGGTCCGTCGTACCGCCCGCCCGGGCTCGTCCCGCTGCCGCCCCCGCCGTCCGGGGGTGCCGGGACCGGCCGGGCGGTACGCCCGGAAGCGGCGCCCGAGGGGGCACTTCTCCCTCGCCGCGCAGCCGCTCCACCGGCCTCGGCCGGGTCCGGCGGGACAGCCCCCGGACCCGGCCGGCCCCCGGTCCGCACCGCCCCCGGCGCCCGATGTCGTCCCCCACGGGCACTATGGAACGCGTGCAGACCTCCCGCGCGCCGGAGCGCCCGGCCCCCGCCCCGCACCGGGACCGGACCGTCGGAACCGTCCCCAGCGTCCCTCTCGGCGGCTTCGGCCCCGGCGACGAACAGAAGCGCCGCGACCTGCGCCGCATGAAGGCCGTCGCGACCGGGTTCCTCCTCGGCGCGACCGTCGTGTTCTTCGTGGCGAAGTACCTCGAGGTCGTCCGGGGGGTCCCGGGGGCCGACTACGTCCGTGCGGCCGCCGAGGCCGGCATGGTCGGCGCGCTGGCCGACTGGTTCGCCGTCACCGCGCTGTTCCGGCACCCGCTGCGGCTGCCGATCCCGCACACCGCGATCATCCCGCGCAAGAAGGACATGATCGGCGACAGCCTCGGCGACTTCGTCGGCGAGAACTTCCTGTCCGAGGCCGTCGTGCGCGACAAGCTGGAGCGCGTCGGGGTCAGCGAGGCCGTCGGGCGCTGGATCGCCCGCGAGGAGAACGCCGGGCGGGTCACCACCGAGCTCGTGACCGCCGCGCGGGCCGTCGTGACCGTGCTGCGCGACGAGGACGTGCAGCGCGTCGTCGAGACCGTCGCCGTCCGCAAGCTGATGGAGATCCCGGTGGGGCCCCCGCTGGGCAAGGCCCTGGAGGGCGTCCTCGCCGACGGCGCGCACCGCCGTCTGGTCGACCTGGTCTGCGACCGGGCCTACGACTGGGTCGCCGACAACCAGGAGATGGTGCTGCGCGTGGTCCACGACCGGGCGCCGTCCTGGACGCCGCGCTTCGTCGACGACCTGGTGGCGGACAAGCTGTTCGCCGAGATCCGCGGCTACGCCTGGGCGGTCAAGACCGACACCGAGCACCCGCTGCGCCACGCCGTCGACCGCTACCTCGCCGAGTTCGCCCGCGACCTGCAGTTCGACGCGACGACGATGGAGCGCGCCGAGCAGGTCAAGCGCCAGGTCGTCGAGCACCCCGAGGTGCAGCACTTCATCGGACGCGCGTGGACCGTCGTCAAGGCGATGGTGCTCGACGCGGCCGACGACCCGTCCAACGAGCTGCGCCTGCGCGTGCGCGACGGGCTCATGGCGTTCGGGCGCCGGCTCGGCCGCGACGACGAGCTGCGCGCCAAGCTCGACGGCTGGCTGGCCGACGCCGCGGCGTACGTCGTGCGCCACTACCGCCACCAGATCACCACGCTCATCACCGAGACCGTCGCCAGGTGGGACGCCGAGGAGACCTCGCGCAAGATCGAGCTGCAGGTCGGGCGCGACCTGCAGTGGATCCGCATCAACGGCACCGTCGTCGGGGCCCTGGCCGGGCTGGTGATCCACGCCGTCGGTGAGCTGGTGATCGGCTGACCCGGCGGACACCCCGCCGTCACCGGGCCGTCATGAACGTGGCGAAGGCCACGTGACCAGCGCTAGCACTGTGCTTGCAGGAGCTAGCGGCAGCGCGTACGGTCGATCTCGTCAGTCAGTCAGGGACGGATCGACCGGAGGTGAGACGGATGGCCACCGAGCGCAAGCACGGAGAGCGCGAGTCCGTCGAGCCGGTCGAGCGCGTCGCGCAGGCCGTCGAGTCGGTCGGCCAGACCGTCGGGCACGCGGTGGAGGACATCGGTTCCTACATCCGGGCCCAGCGGGAGGCCGCGCAGGTCTCGATGCGCCAGCTCGCACGGACCGCGGGTGTCAGCAACCCGTACCTGAGCCAGGTCGAGCGCGGACTGCGCAAGCCGTCGGCGGAGATCCTCCAGCAGATCGCCAAGGGTCTGCGGATCTCGGCCGAGGCGCTCTACGTCCGCGCCGGCATCCTCGAGGAGCGGCCCGCCGGTCAGGTGACCGACGCGGTGCTCACCGATCCGACCCTCAACGAGCGGCAGAAGCGCGTGCTGCTCGACGTCTACGAATCCTTCCGCCGGGAGAACGGTCTCACCGCCGACCCCG
The DNA here is from genome assembly GCF_037727765.1 of Pseudonocardia spirodelae. NCBI lineage: Bacteria > Bacillati > Actinomycetota > Actinomycetes > Pseudonocardiales > Pseudonocardiaceae > Pseudonocardia > Pseudonocardia spirodelae. The sequence continues at coordinate 51,672 of NZ_JBBJUP010000017.1, forward strand.
CGGACACAGCCACCGAAACGAGGAAGTGATCACCATGGCCGTGAACCTCCCCACCAGCGCCGACGTCCAGAAGCTGCGTGAGCGCACCGCCGAGCAGTCCGAGGTCGTCCGCACCCCGCTGCTCGCCGTCCTCGGCGCCGGCGACCTGGCCTACTCGACCGTGACCAAGGCCGTCACCGACGCGCGGTCCACCGCGACCAAGCGCGCCGAGGAGGTCCAGACCCGCGTCCAGGAGCTCCCCGACGAGCTGAAGGAGCTCCGCGGCAAGCTGTCCTCGGACAACCTGCGCAAGCAGGTCGAGGAGTTCCGCTCCGAGGTCGAGGGCGTCTACGTCGGCTTCGCCCAGCGCGGCGAGAAGGCCTGGGGCCGCATCCGCAAGCAGCCGCAGGTCAAGCAGGCCATCGCGACCGTCGAGGACCTGACCGAGAAGTTCGACACCCGTGTCGACGAGTTCGTGGACGACACCCACGACGTCGCGGTCAAGGCCCTGGGCACCGTCACCACGCAGACCCGCTCGGTCGGCGAGAAGGTCGCCCGCCGCGCCCAGACCGTCGCGTCCGAGGCCGCCGAGGCCGTCACCGAGGTCTCGAAGGATGCCGCCGAGGCCATCGAGGAGGCCGGCGACGAGGTCGCCAGCACCACCCGGTCGGCCGCGCGCCGCACCGCCGCCAAGACCGACCCGAAGACCGCCACCGGCGCCAAGGTCCCGGCCCGCAAGCCGACCGCCCGCCGCGGCACCTCCACCGCGTCGAAGAAGTGACACCCGCCGGGCGTACCGCCTGAGCGAGCACGACCCGCGCCCCCGGCCGATCCGTGATCGGCCGGGGCGCCGTCGTGTGCGATGGCGCTCCGGACGTGACCGGCGCCCGGCTTGTCCGTACTCTGGCCGCGTGTTCGCGTTGCCGGGTGCCCCCGATGAGCTCATCATCTTCGTCATCAAGTGGATCATGGTGGCGGTCGGTGGGTTCTCATTCGTGCACGCGATCAGGCAGCGGGCCGACGCCTTCACCGCCGCCGGCAAGCTGACCAAGAACGCCTGGCTGGGCATCACCGGCGTCGCGTTCCTGCTGCTGCTGATCACGAACGGCCCGATGTTCGGCGGCGCCATGTTCTGGCTGGCCGCGACGGTGGCGACGCTGGTCTACATCGTCGACGTCAAGCCGGCCGTGATGGAGGTCCAGGGCGGCGGCCCGCGCTGGTGACCTGGCCCGTCCTGGGGTCGCTGCACGCCGTACCCGCCCTCGAGCGGCCCGACCTGCTCGCCCCGCCCGTCGCCGACGCGCTCGCGGGGCTCGACGCCGCCCGCGCCGGCGTGGCCGAGATCGACCCGGAGCTGGCCGACACCGCCGCGTTCTGCGCGGCCTACGGCTCGCCGGTCGGGCGCGCCGCCAACTGCGTGGTCGTCGCGGGGAGGCGGGGCGGGGAGACCCGGTACGTGGCCTGCGTCGTCCTGGCGACGACCCGGGTCGACGTCAACGGCGCGGTCAAGCGCCGCCTCGACGTGCGCAAGGTCTCGTTCGCGCCGATGGACGACGCCGTCGCCCTCACCGGGATGGCCTACGGCGGCATCACCCCGATCGGGCTGCCGGCGGGCTGGCCGGTCTGGCTCTCGCCCGGGGTCGCCGAGGCCGACGCGGTCGTCGTCGGCAGCGGGACACGGGAGGGCGAGCTCGCGGTGCCCGGCGACCTGCTGGCGTCGCTGCCCGGCGCCGAGGTCGTGCCGGACCTCGCCCGCTGACGCCGCGTTCGCCCTGAGCGGACACGGCTCAACTCCGGGAAGCGGAGGGCCCTCCGCACGGTTGAGCGGGACATGAGTGACGTGCTGACGCTCCCGGTCCTGCCCCTCGACGACGCCGTGGTCCTGCCCGGCATGGTCATCCCCCTCCGTCTCGACGCCCCCGACACCCGTGCCGCGGTCGACGCGGCGACCACCGGCGAACGCGACGACGACGACGGCAGACGCGTCCTGGTCGTCCCCCGGATCGACGGCCGCTACGGCGCCATCGGCGTCGTCGCCGTGCTGGAGCAGATCGGCAGGCTCCCCAACGGCGACCAGGCCGCCGTCGTGCGCGGTGAGCGCCGCGCCCGGATCGGGTCCGGCGTGTCCGGCCCCGGTGCCGCGCTGTGGGTGGAGGCCGAGCCCGTCCCGGCCGGCGAGCCCACCGGGCGCACCCACGAGCTGGCCCGCGAGTACAAGGCCCTGGTCGTCGGCATCCTGCAGCAGCGGGGCGCCTGGCAGGTCATCGACTCGGTCCAGCAGACCACCGACCCCGGCGCGCTCGCGGACCTCGCGGGCTGGGCGTCCTGGCTCGACGTCGCGCACAAGGCCGAGCTGCTCGCCGAGACCGACCTGACCGCGCGGCTGGAGAAGCTCCTGGAGTGGACCAGGGAGCACGTCGCCGAGCAGGAGGTCACCGACAAGATCTCCCACGACGTCCGCGAGGGCATGGAGAAGCAGCAGCGCGAGTTCCTGCTCCGCCAGCAGCTCGCCGCGATCCGCAAGGAGCTCGGCGAGGACGACCCGGAGGGCACCGAGGACTACCGTGCCCGCGTCGAGGCCGCGGACCTGCCCGAGCACGTGCGCAAGGCCGCGCTGACCGAGGTCGGCAAGCTGGAGCGCGCCTCGGACCAGAGCCCGGAGTCCGGCTGGATCCGCACCTGGCTCGACACCGTCCTCGACATCCCGTGGACGACCACCACCGACGACTCGTCGGACCTGGTCGAGGCGCGTCGCGTCCTCGACGCCGACCACGCGGGTCTCGACGACGTCAAGGAGCGGCTCGTCGAGTTCCTCGCCGTGCGGGCCCGCCGCGGGCGCAAGGGCCTCGACACCGTCGGCGGACGCGGCTCCGGCGCCGTGCTGTCGCTGGTCGGGCCGCCCGGCGTCGGCAAGACGTCGCTGGGGGAGTCGGTCGCCCGCGCGCTCGGCCGCAACTTCGTGCGCGTCGCACTGGGCGGTGTGCGGGACGAGGCCGAGATCCGCGGGCACCGGCGCACCTACGTCGGCGCACTGCCCGGCCGCATCGTCCGCGCGATCCGCGAGGCGGGCTCGATGAACCCGGTCGTGCTGCTCGACGAGATCGACAAGGTCGGCAGCGACTTCCGGGGCGACCCGACCGCGGCGCTGCTGGAGGTGCTCGACCCGGCCCAGAACCACACCTTCCGCGACCACTACCTGGAGGTCGACCTCGACCTGTCGAACGTGCTGTTCCTCGCGACGGCCAACGACGGGTCCGCGATCCCCGGGCCGCTCGCCGACCGCATGGAGATCGTGACGCTGGACGGCTACACCGAGCCGGAGAAGGTCGCGATCGCCCGCGACCACCTGCTCCCGCGCCAGGTCACGAAGGCGGGCCTCGACGACGGCGACGTCGAGTTCACCGACGTCGCGCTGTCGATGATCGCCGCCGAGTACACCCGCGAGGCGGGCGTGCGGCAGCTGGAGCGGGGCCTGGCGAAGGTCCTGCGCAAGGTCGCCGTGCAGCTGGACGCGGCGGACGCCGAGCGTCCGGTGCACGTCGACGCCGACGCCCTGGTCACCTACCTCGGGCGACCCCGGTTCACCCCGGAGTCGGCCGAGCGGACCTCGGTGCCCGGTGTCGCGACCGGACTGGCCGTGACCGGCACCGGCGGGGACGTGCTGTTCATCGAGGCCACCTCGATGGAGGGCGAGCCGGGCCTGCAGGTCACCGGGCAGCTGGGCGAGGTGATGACCGAGTCCGTCTCGATCGCGCTGTCCTACCTGCGCTCGCGCGGGCAGGCCGGGGACCTCGCGTCGCGCAAGCTGCACGTCCACGTGCCGGCCGGTGCGGTGCCGAAGGACGGCCCGTCCGCCGGGGTCACGATGACGACGGCCCTCGCCTCGCTCGCCTCCGGGCGGCCGGTCCGGTCGAGCGTCGGCATGACCGGTGAGGTGACGCTGCAGGGCAAGGTCCTGCCCATCGGCGGGGTGAAGCAGAAGCTGCTCGCCGCACACCGGGCCGGGCTCACCGACGTGATCATCCCGAAGCGCAACGAGCCCGACCTGGACGACGTCCCGGAGCCGGTCCGGAACGAGCTGCGGGTGCACCCGGTCGCCGACGTCGCCGAGGTGCTGGAGATCGCCCTCGAGCCCGCCGACGCCGTCGCGGACCGTCCCGTCGCCTGACCCGTACGCCCCGGCGCCCGTCCCGCACCGCGGGGCGGGCGCCGCCGCGTGGCGCGTCAGCGGAAGACGACGGTGCGGTTCCCCTGCACCAGGACCCGGTCCTCCAGGTGCCACCGCAGCCCGCGGGCCAGCACGAGGCGCTCGATGTCGCGGCCGCGCCGGACCATGTCGCCCGCGGTGTCGCCGTGGTCGACCCGGGTCACGTCCTGCTCGATGATCGGGCCGGCGTCGAGGTCGGCGGTCGCGTAGTGGCAGGTCGCGCCGATCAGCTTCACCCCGCGCCGGTGCGCCTGGTGGTACGGCCGCGCCCCGGCGAACGACGGCAGGAAGCTGTGGTGGATGTTGATCGCCCGTCCGGCCCAGGCCTCGCAGAGGTGCGCGGGCAGGATCTGCATGAAGCGGGCGAGGACGATCGCGTCGGGGTCGTCGGCGTCGACGAGCTTGCGGATCTCCTCGAACGCGACGACCTTGCCCTGCTCGCGGGCCGGGTCACCGGCCGCCGGGAACGGCACGTGGTGGAAGGGCACCCCGTGCGCGGCCACGACCGGCTCCAGCGACGGGTGGTTGCCGATCACCCGGGTGATCTCCACCGGCAGCTCGCCGGCCCACACGCGTCCCAGCAGGTCGTGCAGGCAGTGCTGGTCGCGGGTGACCAGCAGCACCGCGCGCTTGCGGACGCCGGTGTCGGAGATGCGGTGCTCCCCGCCCAGCTCCGCGGCGACGGGGGCGAACCGCTCGCGCAGCTCGTCGACGTCGCAGGGGACCGAGGCGGCGTCGACGACCTGGCGGGTGCAGAACACACCGGCCTCGACGTCGGCGTGGTAGGCGGCCTCGGTGATCGAGGCGCCGAGGTCGGCGAGGAACGACGCGATGCGCGCGACGATGCCGGTGCGGTCCGGGCAGGACAGCGTGATGACGTAGTGGGACATCTCAGGAGATCCGGGAGAGGGTGAACTCGGTCTCGGCGGCCAGCAGCTGCTCGATCTGCCCGGCCACCGCCTGCTCGATCCTCCCACCCACGAGCGGCACCTTCACCGTGACCTCGGCCCGGATCCGGACCTCGCTGCCGCCCTCGACGTCGGCGATGCGCATGACCGAGCGCGCGGTCGCCGGGGTGCCGATGACCTGCACCGACCCGGTGCCGTCGTAGACACCGCCGCTGCCCGCGCGCCACTGCTCGGTCCGGTCGATCTGCAGGTCCCCGCCGGGCACGAACGACGTGACGACCGAGGGCAGGTGCTCGCCCGGGATCCCGTGCCGCAGCGTGTAGCGGACGCCGTCGGGGGTGCTCTCGTAGGCCGTCACCCCGGCCCCGGGGCCGCCGATGTGGCGCAGCTGCTCCTCGAGCAGATCGCGGTCGACCATCGCCGCGTAGACCTTGTCGGCGGGGTGCGCGGACGTGGCGCGGTAGTCGATCGAGCGCGGCATGGGCGAAGGCTACCGTTGCGGTCGTGAGTTCCCCCGCTGCGACGACCGTCGACCCGATGCTCAGCGCGCACACCACGCTGCGCCTGGGCGGCCCGGCCGCCCGCGTCGTGCGCGCCGAGGGCGCCGCGGAGGTCGCCGACGCCGTCGGCGCGGCCGACCGGGCCGGGGAGCCCGTGCTGCTCGTGGGCGGCGGGTCGAACCTCGTCGTCGCCGACGCCGGGTTCGAGGGCACCGCCGTCCTGCTCGCCGGGCGCGGCACCGCGTTCGCACGGGACGGGGACCGGGTCCTGGTCACGGTCGAGGCGGGCGAGGACTGGGACGAGCTCGTCGCGGCCACCGTCGCCGAGGGGCTCGGCGGCCTGGAGTGCCTGTCGGGGATCCCCGGGCGGACCGGCGCCACCCCCGTGCAGAACGTCGGCGCCTACGGCGTCGAGGTCGCCGACCTGCTCGTCGACGTCGACCTCTACGACCGGCGCACCGGCTCCGTCCGCGAGCACGTGCCCGCGGCCGAGCTGGGCCTGGCCTACCGCACGAGCGTGCTCAAGGGCACCGACGACGCCGTCGTCCTGCGGGTGCGGTTCGCGCTGCGCGCCGACGGCCGCTCCGCCCCGATCCGCTACGGCGAGCTGGCCCGCACCCTCGGCGTCGAGCCGGAGACGCGCACCGACCCGGTCGCGGTGCGCGAGGCCGTGCTCGGGCTGCGCCGCGGCAAGGGCATGGTGCTCGACGCCGCCGACCACGACACCTGGTCGGCCGGCTCGTTCTTCACCAACCCCGTCCTACCCACCGCGGACGCCCCGCAGGTCGACGGCCTGGCGGCCTGGCCTGCGGGGGAGGGCCGGGTCAAGCTCAGCGCGGCCGGGCTGATCCAGAACGCCGGGTTCGGCCGCGGCCACGCCGGCCCCGGCGGGCGGGTGTCGCTGTCGTCGCGGCACGTCCTCGCGCTGACCCACCGCGGCGGGGGCTCCACCGAGGACCTGCTCGCGCTGGCGCGCGAGGTGCGCGACGGCGTCGCCGACCGCTTCGGGGTGACCCTGCACCCGGAACCGGTCCTGGTGAACTGCACCCTCTGAGCACGCGCGTCCGGTTCGCGTTCGGCCATGTGGGGGAGCCCGTCCTCCTGCTGATCACGGCGCCGCGCTCCCGGCGTACGGTCGGTTGCGCAACGCAAGTCGATCGTTCCGGGGGACGGTGTGCGGCGGGTCCTGATCGTGGTGGTGGCGCTGGTCGCAGCGCTGGGTGTCGCGGGCGCGGTGGCGCTCGCCGCGTCGCCGGGCGACACCGGTCCGGCGGCCGCCCCGGCGCCGGTGGGCCCGCAGGTGAGCTACCAGCCGGCCGCGTCGGCGACCGCGGCGAACCCGTCCCAGCCGGTGTCGGTGCGCGCCGCCGGCGGGACCCTGGACGGAGTGTCGCTCACCGGCCCGGACGGCGACGCCGTCGACGGCACGCTGTCGCCGGACCGGACCACCTGGACCAGCACCGGTGACCTCGACTTCGCGACCACCTACACCTGGCACGGCCGCGCCCTCGGCCCCGCCGGCACCGCCACCCCGCTGCAGGGCACCGTCGCGACGCTGACGCCGGCGCACACCGTGCGCGGCACGCTCAACATCGGCGACGGCCGCACCGTCGGCATCGCCGCGCCGATCGAGATCCAGTTCGACCGCCACGTCGACGACCGCGCCGCCGTCGAGAAGGTCCTGAAGGTCACCACCTCCACGGACGTCTTGGGCGCCTGGGGCTGGCTGCCCGACGAGAACGGCGGCTCCCGCGTGCACTGGCGGCCGAAGGCGTACTGGCCGGCCGGCACGAAGGTGACCGTGGACGCGCCGCTCGAGGGCGTCGACTACGGCGGCGGCAGCTACGGCGCCGAGGACCTGACCACGTCGTTCGCCATCGGCCGGGCGCAGATCGTGAAGGCCGACGCGCGCTCGTTCCGGATGGTCGTGATCCGCGACGGGAAGCAGATCGCGGACTACCCGGCGTCCTACGGCCTGGCCGGCGACCCGAACCGCAACACCCGCTCGGGGATCCACGTCGTCACCGAGAAGTTCACCGACAAGCGGATGGTCTCGCAGCAGTACGGCTACGACGTCGTCGAGAAATGGGCCGTGCGCATGAGCAACAACGGCGAGTTCATCCACGCCAACCCGGTCTCGGCCGCCGCGCAGGGCACCGCGAACGTGACCCACGGCTGCGTCAACCTGTCGGTCGACAACGCGAAGGCGTACTACGACAGCGTCCTCTACGGCGACCCGGTCGAGGTCACCGGCACTCCGGTGCAGCTCTCGGCGCGCGACGGCGACCTGTGGGACTGGACGCTGTCCTGGGACCGCTGGAAGGCGTTGTCGGCGCTGCCGTAGCGGGTACCCGGGGCGCATGAGCGTTCCCGAGAACCGTGCCGCGTCCCGCGCCACCCCGCTGCCCGAGGAGCGGGGCACCGCGCCGGATGCGGAGGAGATCCTGCGCGAGTCCGAGGAGCGGGTCGCCGGCGCCGCGCGGGGCGAGCGCCCCGCCGACGACGCCGACGAGCACCGCCGGTCGGAGGAGACGCTCTAGGAGCGGCGGTGCCGCCGCGTGCCCGACGCCTGGTCGCGCGGCTTGAGCACGATCTGGTCGAGGTTCACGTGCGACGGCCGGGTCGCGGCGAAGACGATCGTGTCGGCGACGTCGTCGGCGGTGAGCGGCGTCAGACCCTCGTAGACCTTGGCGGCCTTCTCGGCGTCGCCGTCGAAGCGGACCTCGGAGAACTCGGTCTCGACCATGCCCGGGCAGATCTCGGTGATCCGGATCGGCTCGCCGAGCAGCTCGCCGCGCAGGGTGCGGTGCAGCATCGCCTGGGCGTGCTTGGCGCCGGTGTAGCCGGCGCCGTTGTCGTAGAAGTCCAGCGCGGCGATCGAGGTGACGGTGACGACGTGGCCGTCGCCGGAGGCGCGCAGCTTCGGCAGGAAGGCCTTCGTCAGGCGCAGCGTGCCGAGGACGTTGGTCTCCCACATCCAGCGCCACTGCTCCTCGTCGGCGCTCTCGACCGGGTCGAGCCCCTTCGCGCCGCCGGCGTTGTTGACCAGCAGTCTCGCCTCGGGCACGGCCTCGGCGAACGCGCGGACGGACTCCGCGTCGGTCACGTCGAGGGGCAGCGCGGTGCCGTCGACCTCCTTCGCGACCTCCTCGCAGCGCTCGACCCGGCGGGCGCCGAGGACGACGTGGAAACCCGCCCCGCCGAGCCGGCGGGCGGTGGCGGCGCCGATCCCGGAGGAGGCCCCGGTGACGACGGCGGTCGGACGGTCGTTCGCGACGGACATGACCACGACCCTATGACCTAGCGGGGCTCCACGCCGTGCTGCGCCGACCGGTCGCCCCGGCGGGCGGCGGCGCGCTGCGCGGAGAACACCGTGGCCCCGAACAGACCCACCCCGACCCCGGCGATGCAGGTCCAGAACCAGGCCCCGGCCCCGTGGGCCGGGTCGAAGCCCGAACCGGTCAGCAGCGCGACGGCCGCCGCGACCCCGGCGCCGAGCGCCCACAGCAGCATCCCGCCCAGGATCACCGGCGGGGACTCGTAGAACCGCGCCGGCAGCGGGGGCGGGGGCGGGGGCTCGCTCGCGCGCTCGCTCTCGTCGGCCGTCACGGGGCCGTAGCCTAAACGGTGCACGTGCGGAACCTGCAGCGTTGCACCGCGTCTAGGGTGTCGCCGTGATCGAGCGCCTGTTCCGCGTCTCCGAGCGCGGCTCCACCGTCCCCCGCGAGCTGCGCGGGGGTCTCGTCACGTTCATGGCGATGGCCTACATCATCGTCCTGAACCCGCTGATCCTGGGGAGCATCACCCCCGGTGACCCGTCGGCGAAGGCCGACGCGCTGGGCGGCATCCTGCCGGTCGCGCAGGTCGCCGCGGTGACCGCGCTGGTCGCGGGCGTGATGACCATCATCTTCGGTGTCGTCGCCAACTACCCGTTCGCGATCGCCACCGGGCTGGGCATCAACACGCTGCTCGCGGTGACCATCGCCCCGCTGATGACCTGGCCCGAGGCGATGGGGCTGGTCGTGATCAACGGCCTCATCATCGTCGTGCTGGCGCTGACCGGGTTCCGGACGGCGGTGTTCAACGCCGTGCCCTCGGAGCTCAAGACGGCCATCGCGGTCGGCATCGGCGCGTTCATCGCGCTGATCGGGCTGGTCGACTCCGGGTTCGTGCGCCGGCTGCCCGACGCCGCGAACACCACGGTGCCGGTCGGGCTGGGCACCGGCGGCTCGATCGCCTCGTGGCCGACGTTCGTGTTCGTCGTCGGCCTGCTCGTCGTCGGCGTGCTGGTCGCGCGCGGCGTCCGCGCGGGCATCCTCATCGGCGTCGTGGTCAACACGGTCATCGCGATCGTCGTCGAGGCGATCGTCCGGGTCGGTCCGGGCGGCCCGACCAACCCCGGCGGCTGGTCGCTCGCGGTGCCCGCCATCCCGGACCGGATCGTCGGGCTGCCGGACCTGTCGCTGGTCGGGCAGGTGTCGTTCGGGGCGTTCACCCGGCTCGACGTCATCACCGTCGTGCTGCTGGTGTTCACCCTGGTGCTGGCCAACTTCTTCGACGCGATGGGCACCCTGACCGGCCTGGGCCGCCAGGCGGGCCTGACCGACGCCGACGACAAGCTCCCCGACGTCGGCAAGGCGCTGGTCGTCGAGGGTGCGGGCGCGGTCGCCGGCGGTGTCGGGTCGGCGTCGTCGAACACGATCTTCGTGGAGTCCGCCGCGGGCATCGCCGAGGGCGCGCGGACCGGCCTGGCCAACGTGCTGACCGGCGCGCTGTTCCTGCTCGCGATGTTCTTCACGCCGCTGTACTCGATCGTGCCGGTCGAGGCGGCCGCCCCGGCGCTGGTCGTCGTCGGCGCGCTGATGTTCCGGCAGATCACCGCCGTCTCGCTCGACGACCTGCGCACCGCGATCCCGGTGTTCCTGACGATCACCGTCATGCCGTTCACGTACTCGATCGCCAACGGCATCGGCGCCGGGTTCATCAGCTACGTCGCGCTCGCGGCGGCCACCGGCCGCGCGAGGCAGGTGCACCCGCTGATGTGGGTCGTGGCGGTGCTGTTCGTCGCCTACTTCGGCGTGGGACCGTTGCGGGAGCTGCTCGGCTGAGCATCCGCTCTTGCGCCGCCCGCGAAGGTTAGGCTAACCTCATCCACGTCGCTTCGTGGTGGGAGCGGCGCGTCAGTTCGGGACAGGAGAGGGCCCCGGACCCCACAGGGTCCGGGGCCCTCTTCGTCGCCCGGTCGCGCCGGTCAGGGTGCGTAGATGCGGACCCAGTCGACCTGGAAGTCCAGCGTCTCCGGCGAGGTCTCGTCCAGGGCGGGGATCCAGTCGTCGCCGTAGGGGCCGATGTCCTGCTGCATCGCCAGGTGCATCGAGCGCGGCGGGATCTGCTCCGGGTCGGTGGTGCGGAACACCTCGGCGCCGTCGATGTAGAACACGACGCGGTCGGGCAGCCACTCGACGGCGTAGGTGTGCCACTGCGTGAAGTCCCCGCGGACGGTCTTGCCGACCTGGCTGTTGTCCTCGCCGTAGTGGACGATCGTGTGCGTCTCGTTCCGCTGCGGCTTCGGGATCTCCATGAAGTTGAGCTCGCCGCCCTCGGGCCAGTCCTCGGCGTCGGGCCAGAGCAGCGCGACGTCGCCGTAGCCGACGCCCGGGTTGGTCTTCGCCCGGATCTCCCACCGGCCGTACTGCTGCCCGCCGCGCCAGGCGAGCCCGGCGCTGGTCCGGCCGCGGCTGGTGAGGACGAGCTGCCCGTCGCGCACCGAGATGTTCTCCGCCCGGTGCCGGCCGTTGCCGCCGGTGGTCTCCCCGGTGTACGGGCTCCAGCGGGTGCGGTCGAGCGCGGCGCCGTCGAACTCGTCGTGGTCGGTGAGGCGCCAGCCGTTGCGCACGGCCGCCTCGGTGTCCGAGCGGGCCGCCGGGTCCAGCGCGCCGACCTCGGCGGGGTGCTCCTGGTCGTGCATCCCGCCCGGCGCCGGGGGCGCGGCCGGCGCCGGGGACGGGCCGGGCGAGCCGGTGAGCAGCGACGGGTCGGTGGCGACGGTGACGACACCGGCCAGCACGGCCAGACCCGCCACGATGCCGACGACGGCAGGCCAGCGACGACGCGACGGGGCCTCGGGGTCGTGCTCGGGCTCCTGCTCCGTCAGTTCCGGCACGACCCTCTCCTCACTCGTCGACGGCGGGTCGGCGGCAGCCTAGGAGGGGACGGCTGTGGGGGAACTGAGAGGGCCCGGCACGCGAAGATCGACCGTTGTGGAGGATCCGGCCCCGCTGAGCGGCCGCTTCGCTCCACCACCGGTGATCATGAGCCGCTGGGCGCCTGCCCTGCCCCTGCGGCGCCCCCGTCGAGGGTGTACTGACGGACCCAGTCGACCTGCATCTGCGTCTCCTGCCCCGAGCCGCCCTTGGGGAACCAGTCGAGCTGGATGCACAGGTGCATCGGCCCCGGCGGCTGCACCTTCTGCTCGGTGGTCTCGAACCACTTCTCGCCGTCGACGTAGGCGGTGATCCGCTCCGGGGTCCACTCCAGGGCCCAGTTGTGCCACTGCGTCGCGTCGATCTCGACGGAGCCCTCGACCTGGGAGTTGTCCGCGCCGTAGTGGAAGAACGCGTTGGTCTTCTGCCGCGCGGGGTCCATCATCTCCATGAAGTCGAGCTCGCCGCCCTCGGGCCAGTTCTCCGCGGTGGGCCAGAGCAGCAGCAGGGCGTTGTACGACGGGTCCCCGACCGGCGCGCGCACCCGGCCCTCCCAGCGGCCGTACTGCTGCGAGCCCTCCTTCCACGCCATGCCCGCGGTGTTGCCCTGGCTGTCGCCGGTGATGGTCAGGACGCCGTCGGCCACCGCAGCCGCGTCCGGGGTGCGACGGCCGTTGCCCGCGTGCCCGGGACCGTCGTAGATGCTCCAGCCGTCGGTGCCGCCGTCGAACTCGTCGGTGCGGACCGGCTGCCCCCAGCCCAGGGACGCGGCCGCGGTGGTGCCGTCCGCCGCGCCGCCCCCGGTGGACGGTGCGGCCGGAGCCGTCCCGCCGGACGGGGCCGGGCTCGTGGTGCCGGTGGGGCAGGGGTCGGTCGACCCGGACCCGGACCCGGACCCGCCGGAGCTGCCGTCGAGGAGGCCTGCGGCGGCGTCGTCGCTGGTGCCGTAGGCGGTCGCGCCGGACTCGTCGGGGGCGGTGCCGGTCGAGCCGGCGCCCGGGGTGCTCGGACCGTCGGTCCCGTCCGCGCCGCCCGATGCGTCCGGACCGGAACCGTCGCCCGAGCCGTCACCGGAGCGGGACTCGGAGCCGGAGCCGCCGTCCGAGCCGGAGTCACGCGAGCCGGAGCCGTCGTCGGAGCCGGAACCGGACCCGTTGTCGGAGCCGGCGCCGGAGCTGCCGTCAGATCCGCCGTCGGAGCTGCCGTCCGAACCCGACCCGGAGCTGCCGCCCGAACCAGACCCGGAGCCGTCGTCCGAACCCGACCCGGAGCCGTCGCCCGAACCCGACCCGGATCCCGGGTCCGGGCCGGACCCGCCGGCCCCGGCGGACAGGCCGTTGTCGCCGGCGCACACCTCACCGCTGCCCAGCTCCAGGCCGGGCCGCGGGAGACCGCCTGCATCCTGCCCCGAGCTGACCGACGGCGTCGTCGTTCCGCCGGGTTCGACGCCCACCAGCTCCCCGGCGGGCCCCAGCGCCAGCAGTACGACCGTCACCCCCTTCGCCAGCAGCGACTTCAGCAGTTGCTCGAGCTCGTCGGCGGTCATCGCCCACTCCTGTGATGCGTCATGTCAGTCGTCCACGTCGGGGGTGTCGGTGGTGATCGGGGTGTCGGCGACGACGAGCCAGCGGCCCGCCGGGTCGAGCTGCAGCACCACGCGGGTGCGCCAGCGGCGGACGTCGGATCCCGCCCCGGGCCCGGTCGTCGTGGTGCGGACGGTCGCGACCAGCGCGGTGCGGCCGCGGGCCCAGTCGGTGGCGCTCTCGTCGAGGGACTCGACCCCGGCCACCCGGTGCGTCCCGGGTGGCGGCGGGTCGAGGACGGGCGCGCCCACCTCGGCGGGGCTGCCCGCCAGCGCGTAGGGGGCGCCGGCGCGCGCGGTGCGCCCGTCCGCTCCGGTGCCGTGCGCGGCGACGAGGTAGGCCCGCGCGACGGCGGCGGGCGCGGACGGCCGCGTCGCCGGGACCGCGGGGTCCGCGCCGCGCTCGGGCCCGGGGTCGCCGAGTGCGTCGCGGTCGGCCGAGGTCAGCACGGCCTGCGACGGCGGCGCGGGCAGGAACGCGGGCACCAGCACCGCCAGCGGCAGCGCGAGGACCGCGGCGAGCACGAGCAGCGGGACGGAACGTCGCACGGGGTCACTCCGCGAAGCTGATGTGGACATGGTCGTAGTGGCCGCCGGTCGGGTCGGAGGTGTCGTAGACCCCGCCGCCGGTGTAGCGGCGGCCCCAGCCGGAGCCGTCGGGGCGCACCGAGGGGTCCCAGTAGCGGCCCTGCCAGATCAGGTACTCGACCTTCAGGGCGTCGGCGTTGTGTTCCAGCCAGTGCGCGACGGCCCAGCCCTCGTCGAGGTCGGCGCCCTGCGCGAACTCCCCGGCCGGGCCGGTGAAGACGTCGCAGGCCTTGCCCTTCGGATGGTCGGACCGCGGGTTCTGCAGGTGCTCGTCCCAGCAGCCGACGGTCTCGATCGTCGGGCCGAACACGTCCTGGACGGCGTCCAGGCCGTGCCGGGTGGCCCCGGTCAGGCAGCCGTCGGAGCGCACCGGGTCGGGCTCGTGGCAGCCGGTCGCCCCGCCGGTCCAGGCCGGTGCGGGCGCGGCGGCCGGGTCCGCCGGGGCCGCCGCCTTCCGCGGGGGACGCGGGGCCGGTGCGCGGTCGTCGACGGCCGGCGCACCCGAGTAGGCCGCGACGAAGCCGTGCACCGCGTCGAGGTAGCGCCGGACCGCCGCGGCGCAGGCCTGTGAGCACCCCGCCTCGCCCGCCTGCGGCACCCCGCTCGCCGAGCCCGTCACCCGGCTGCAGCCCGCGATGTGGCAGACCAGCATCGCGTCGAGCACCGGGACGTCCTTCGGCGTGGTCGCGAGGTAGCCGGCGGCGGCCCGCAGCGTCGAGCAGAGCCACGGCACGACGACGCGCAGGTGCCCGGCCGGGTCGGTCAGCGCCGCGTCCGGCCAGGGCGCGCCGCCGGCCGCGACCCAGGTCCGCTCCGAGACCTGCAGCAGTCCGGCCGCGGTGCCGGTGCGCAGGTCCGGGTCCCAGCCCGACTCGGCCTGCACCTGCGCCACCACCCAGGCCGGCGGCAGCTCCGGGCAGCCCTGCGCGGTCAGTTCGGTCACCAGCGCCAGGTGCGGCCGGGCCGCCTCCGGGACGGCCGCGGTGTCGACCCCCGACGGACCCGGATCCGCGGCCGGTGCGGCCGTCGCCGCCGCGGGATTCCCCAGCAGGACGGCGACGACGGCGGTCACGATCAGCAGCGCGCGCACGGCTCACCGGGCCGGTCCGGACAGCGCCCGGACCCCGCGCACGGGACGCAGCCCCCCGGTGTGCACCGCGGTGAGCGGCCGGTCCAGCCGCCCCGACGCCGTCAGCGCGGCGACGATCCGGCCCAGCGCCTCGGCGTAGCGGCGCACCGCGGCCGACGGACCCGGGGCGGCCAGGACGCCGGCCGCGTCGGACCACGGGTCGGCCGAGCGGGCCCACCCGGGCACCGCGGGCAGCGCGACGACGGCGGCCCACCCCGCCCCGGCGGCCGCGGCGTCGATGCCGTCGGGACCGGTGCCGCCCGGGTGCAGCGCCAGCACCGGGGCACCGGCGCCCGCGGCGGGCGCGACCCGTGCGGCGGCCGCCAGCCCGGCGACGGTGTCGCGGGTGAGGACGACGTCGGGCAGCAGGTCCGCCCCGCCGACCCGGCCGAGGTCGCGGGCGTGCAGGGCACGGGCGACCGTCGTCGTCCCGACCCCGCCGCACAGCCCGCCGACCACCGGCGCCCGGGCGCTCACCGCGGCCCCCGTGCCAGGTCCGCGGGCGACGGCGGCCGCTGCGGCCCCGCCGCCGGTCCGGCGTCGACGACGAGCCCGTCCCCGTCGAGCACGACGCCGACCTCCAGGCGCACCCAGCGGGCGGCGAGCCCGCGCCACCCGCGCGCGGCCGGGGCGGGGGCGGCGGCGGGCCCGCCGAGCGGGTCGTCGGACTCGGGCTCCGGCGCGGCCGCGCCCCGGGCGTCGACGCGCCGGTAGGGCACGACCCGTACCCGCACCTCGACGACGGCGCGCACCCCGTCCACCCGCACGCGGCCGGGCAGCACCAGGTCGGCCCGCTGGCGGCCGGAGCCGGTCCAGCCGAGCAGACCGTCCGCGGGGCCCGCGAGGTGCGCGGACAGGGCGAGGCCGCGGCGGGCCGGGTCGTCCTCGTCCCAGGACAGGAGGTCGGCGGCGAAGGCCCCGGCCAGGGCGGACGCCGCGGCCGGGTCCGGCACGGCCGGGTCGGTCCCCGTCGCCGGAGCGGGTGCGGCCTCGGCCGGCACGGGGGCGTCGACCGCGGTCGCGGGCAGGGCCCCGGCGGCCGCCGGGCCCACCGTGGGCCCGGTGTCCCCGGCCGGGACGGGCGCGGTCGCGCCGCCGGCGTCCGGGGACGGCGCGGTCGTACCGCCCGTACCCGGCGAGGGTGCGGTCGTACCGGCCGCGCCCGGCGAGGGTGCACTCGTACCGGCCGCGTCCGGCGAGGGTGCGGCCGCACCGCCCGGGTCCGCCGCGGGCGTGGTCGTACCCGCGTCCGGGGCGGGCGCCCACGCCGCCCAGGCCGCGACGACGTCGTCGGACACCGGCGCCGGCCGCGCGGGCGGCACCGGAGGGAAACCGAACGGGTCGGTCACCGGTTCCGGCTCCGCCACCGGCTCGGGCACCGGACGGTGCGGAGTCCAGGCGGAGGGCCGGGCGGCCGCGGTGGCCGGACCGTCGGCACCGGTCCGCCGGATGGGCGCCGGCGGTGCGGCGGGCCCGGGGGCCACGACGGATGCGGGCGGCGGCGGGTCGTCGAGCCAGGGGTCGACGCCGCCGTCGGGGACGGGGCCGGGAGCGGGACGACCGAAGATCCGGAACGGGGACATCGTCGACGCCCGGGTCATCGACGGCGGCCGGCCGTGCGGCCGGGGTGGTGCTGGGTGGACATGTCCCTCCGTCCCGTTCCGCACACCCGGAGCGGGCGTGCGGAGGGCGACGGTAGGAACGGCGGGCGGCGAGCGGGCCCGGTCGGCGGGAACCCTTCGCGATGGCGAACCGCGGGCGGCTCAGGAGGTCAGGACGGGATCTCCCAGGTGTGCACGGGCTGGTTCGCGCCGGAGTGGGCCAGGTAGCGCTCGAGCATGCCGCGCAGCGCGCCCATCCGGTCCGCGCCGCGCGCCTCCAGCGCGGCCACGGTGTCGATCTGCCACGACGACCCCGTCTGGCGGGTGACGCACCGCCGTTCCAGAACGGTCAGGTAGCGGTCGCAGACGGCGCCGGACACGCCCCAGCGGGCGAGGCCCTCGTGGGCCAGGGGGAGCAGCTTGCGCAGGGCGAGCTCGTCGGGGAGCACCCAGCCGGTGCCGGGCCAGTAGAGCGGGGCGTGCATGCCGTGCTTCGCGGCGGTCTGGAAGTTCTCCCGGGCGGCCTCGAACGACACCGACCGCCACAGCTGCTGGTCGGCCTCGACGAGGGTGCGCAGCAGGCCGTAGAAGAACAGGGCGTTGGCGACCATGTCGACGGTGGTCGGACCCGCGGGCAGCACCCGGTTCTCCAGCCGGACGTGCGGGGTCCGGCCGGTACTGTCGTAGATCGGCCGGTTCCAGCGCCAGATCGTGCCGTTGTGCAGGGTCAGCTCGGGCAGGTCGGGAAAGCCCTTGTCGCGCATCTGCGCCGCGGGGTCCACATCGGAGGTCAGCGGCATCAGCGCCGGGAAGTAGCGGGCGTTCTCGGAGAACAGGTCGAGCACCGAGTCGATCCAGCGCTCACCGAACCAGACGCGCGGCCGTACCCCCTGGTTGTGGAACTCGGGGGTCCGTACGTCGCAGGACTGCTCGAACAACGGGATCCGCGTCTCGGACCACAGCTGGGACCCGAGCAGGAACGGCGAGTTCGAGCCCAGGCCCAGCTGCACGCCGGCCAGGCACTGCGCGGCGTTCCAGTACCGCCCGAAGTCCGACGGCGCGACCTGCAGGTGCAGCTGCATCGACGTGCAGGCGGCCTCGGGGATGATCGTGTCGAAGTCGGCGTTGACCCGCTCCTCCGGCGAGCAGCCCGCGATGTCGATCCGGATCGGCTCGCCGCGCGCGTTGAGCATCTGGTCGTTGAGCGCCTCGTAGCGGTCCTCGGGGGAGATCGCGTCGGCGGTCATGTGGCCGGGGTCCAGCGTCGGCAGGATCCCGATCATGACGAGCTGGGTGCGCAGGTCACCGGCCTTCGCGCCCGCGCCGGCGAGCAGGTCGAGCAGCTCGTGCTCCAGCTGGCGCCACTGGTCGCCGGGCAGCGGCCGCGGCGGCAGGTTCAGCTCGAGGTTCCATCGGCCGAGCTCGGTCTGCCACTCGCCGGAGCTGATCGTGTCCAGCACGTCCCCGCCGTTGAGCGACGGCGCCAGCTCCGGACCGACCAGGTTGAACTCGATCTCCACCCCGGTCATCGGTTCGGTGTCGGAGAACGGGTAGCTGCTCAACAGGTCCCCGAGCGAGTCCAGGCAGCGCTGCACCTTGATCCGGTACCGCTGGCGGTCGCGCCGGCTGAACGTCGTCCGGTCGACCACCTGACCCATGCGCGAACCGACCTCCATCGAACGGGGAGCGCCTCCTCACCCGCACGGCGGAGGACCGTGCCGAGGGAGGCGGCACTACACCGTGTCATATCGCCGGACCGGGCGGTACCGGCTGACCGGGCGACCAGGCGCGGCGAACGGTCAGTGACGTGGGACGATCGGACGTCGTGGCCATACTCACCACGGTCGAGCACCCCGACGACCCCCGGATCGACGACTACCGTGACCTCACGACCGCCGATCGGCGCCCCGATCGCCCCGGCGGGCGCGGGCTGGTGATCGCGGAGGGTGTCGTCGTCGTGCGACGGCTGCTCGACTCCCCGTACCCCGTCCGGTCCCTGCTGGGGGTGCCGCGACGCCTCGACGAGCTCGCCGGTGACCTCGCCGGCGTCGACGTCCCGGCCTACGCCACCGACGCCGACACCATGGCCCGCGCCGTCGGGTTCCACCTCAACCGCGGGGTGCTCGCCGTCGCCGACCGGGCGCCCGCGCCGGCCCTGGACGACGTGCTGGCCCGCGCCCGCACGCTCGCCGTCTGCGAGGGGGTGGGTGACCACGAGAACCTGGGGTCGCTGTTCCGCAATGCGGCCGCGCTCGGCGTCGACGCGATCCTGCTGGGCCCCGGCTGCTCGGACCCGCTGTACCGGCGCAGCGTCCGGGTCTCGATGGGGCACGTGCTGCGGGTGCCGTTCACCACGCTGGACGGCGCGTGGCCCGCGTCGCTGGACCGGCTGCGTGCCGCGGGGTTCACCGTCGCGGCGCTGACCCCGGACGCCGGCGCCGAGCCGCTCGCCCGTGCGGGCCTCGCCGGTGGGCGGGTCGCGCTGCTGCTGGGGGCCGAGGGCCCGGGACTGACCGACGAGGCGCTCGCCGCCGCGGACCGCCGGGTGCGCATCCCGATGGCGAGCGGCGTCGACTCGCTGAACGTCGCGACCGCGGCCGCGGTCGCCTTCCACGCCGTCACCGGCGGGGGGTGACGGCCCGGGTGTCCGGGCCGTGCCGGGTCAGCGCTGGCCGCGGACGCCGAGCAGGACCTCGTCCCACGACGGCATGACCGGCTTGCCCTTCTTCGTCCGGCGGGACGCGGCGGTGCCGGTGCGGCGCGGGGCCGCGGCCTCGCCGGACGCGGCGTCGGTCTCGTCCTGGTCGGGAGCGGTGGGCCCGGCGTCGGGCGTGGCCGGGTCGGTCGCGGTGGGCCCGGCGTCGGGCGCGGCCGGGTCGGTCGCGGGGGATGCGGCGTCGGCCGCCCCGCCGCGGGGTGCGGTGTCGGTGGGACCGGCGGCCGCGGGAGCCGTGGTCGCGGGGGTGGGCGCGGCGTCGGTCCGCGGGTCGGACGCGGCGTCGGCCGGGCCGGACGGGGTGACCGCCGTCGCGGTCGTCGCGGTCGCGGTGCCCGCCGCCGGGGCGGCCGGCTCTGCGCCGGTCGTCGCCGGAGCGGAGGGCTCCGCCGCGGTGGTCTCCGGGGCGGTCGTCGACGGGGCGCTCGTCGCCTGCGTGCTCGTCGGGGCCGCGGCCGGGGCCGGGGCCGGCGTGGTGTCGTCGTGCCCGGTTGCTCCCGGCGCGGCGCCCCGGTGCGCGGTGCCGGTGCGGTCGTCGGTCGCGGTGGTGCCCGCGGCCGCGGGGGCTGCCGTGGCTGCGGTGGCCGGCGGACGGTCCGCCCCGGTGCCGTCGGCGGACGGGGTGCCGTCGGCGACCGTGTCGTCGGCAACCGTGGAGCCGGCGGCGGTCTCGGCGGAGGCGGCGGTGCCGTCGGCGGCCGGAGCGGGCGCCGGGACGGGCTCGGCCCGCTCGTCGACCTTCGGGGTCACCGGCGCGGCCGCGGCCGGGGCCCGGGTGTCGTCGGGGCGGACCGCGGGGCGGGCCGGCGTCTCCACCCGGGGACGCGCGGGCGCGGCGGCGCGGCGCTGCTCCGGGGCGATCCCGCGCCCGGCCCAGGCCTCGGGCTGCCCACCGGCACCCGCGACGGCGCGGGCGGGCGCCTCGGTCGTCGGGACGTGCGGGGCGTGGTCGTCGTCGCGGGCCATGTCGACCACCGCGCCGAGCGGGCGCAGCGGACGAGCGGGCAGCCCCTCGACCAGGTCGGAGGCGTGCTCGTCGAGCGCGACGACGGTGCCGCCGTGCGCGCCGGGCTGGAAGGCCCAGTGGGCGGCGTTGTCCGAACGGCCGGTCTGCCAGGTCAGGACGACGACCCACTTGCCGTCCTCGCCCTTCCACGAGTCCCAGCCGGCTCCGCCGTAGTCCTGGCCGCGCAGGCCGAAGGTGTGCGCGACGGTCTCGCCGAGCGTGCGCGAGTCGGGGCCGTCGGCGCGCTGCGGGTGCGCGCTCTGGGCGAGCTCGGCGGTGCGCGAGCGCTCGAGCAGCACCGGGTAGGCGAAGCGCTCGATCTTCTGGGTCGGGACGCCGGCCGCGGCCGCGACCTCGTCGACCGACGCGCCGCCCCGGATGCGGGCCTGGATCTCCCGTGGGCGCAACTGGCTCTCCAACTCGATCGCGATCTGGCCGAGCCGGGTCACGTCACCGCGCGCCGCAGCACGCAGCTGCTCGTCGGCCGGCACCGTGTAGCGCTCGCGGCGCCCCGGGTCCTCGAGGACGACCGAGCCGTCCCCGGTCACCCCCACGACCCGCAACGCGCGCATCGACTGACCTCCTGCTGTCGTCCCCGTCCGGGTGACGGTAGATGGCGACGGGCTCGCGCCGGGTGAGGCGCGCCGGGTGAGTTCTGCCTGGTGGACAACACCTACCTGCCCGGGGGACCGGGCAGCGTGTCTCACTCACCGTGTCCAGCGTCGCACGTCTTGTGACACACGAGACAAGTGGGGTTCATGTTGCGGATGTGACTACAACGAGTCGCTATCGATCACGCAACGACGGCGCGTGGCGAGGCAACCGGGACCCCCGCGGCGGGGTCGTCCAGCCCCTGTCCGGGCCCCGGTCCGGTGCCTCGCCGGGGTGCCCGTTGAGGCTCGTCCCGGGCCTGCACGGGGCGTCCCGCCGCCAGGTCCCGGAGCACGGCGTCCGGCAGGAGGCCGGCGGGGCGTCGCGGTGTCCCGCGCAGCGACAGCCGCCGCGCGACGAGGAAGAAGGCCGCGTAGCAGCCGGAGGCCACCGCGGTGAGTCCGGCGGCCGCGGCGACCCGCCACGGCTCGGAGGTGACCGTCGTGCCGGTGAGCAGCGCCGACACCCCCGTGACGACGGCGAGGCTGCCGCACACGAACCCCGCCGCGCCCCCCACGACGACGGACGGGTGGGCCGAGCGCAGTCGCCCGGCCCACCCGCCCGCGATGGTCATGTCCGGATGATGCCCGCTCGGACATCACCTCGGACGGTCCTGGTCAGGACTCCAGGCGCTCGACGACCCAGTCGATGCACGCGGTCAGCGCCGACACGTCCGACGGCTCCACGGCCGGGAACATCCCGATCCGCAGCTGGTTGCGCCCCAGCTTGCGGTACGGCTCGGTGTC
This sequence comes from Pseudonocardia spirodelae, assembly GCF_037727765.1. Classification (NCBI taxonomy): domain Bacteria; kingdom Bacillati; phylum Actinomycetota; class Actinomycetes; order Pseudonocardiales; family Pseudonocardiaceae; genus Pseudonocardia; species Pseudonocardia spirodelae. The sequence goes on from NZ_JBBJUP010000017.1 coordinate 73,488, forward strand.
CACGATCCCGTTCGCACGCAGCGCCTTCGCCACGGCGGCCGCGTCGACGGCGTCGTCGAAGTCGATCGTGCCGACGACGAGGCTGCGGTGCGCCGGGTCGGTGACGAACGGCGTCGCGAAGCTGCTCTTCTCCGCCCAGGAGTAGAGCCGCTCGGAGGAGTCGCGGGTGCGTGCGACGCAGCCGTCGAGCCCGCCGAGCCCGTTCATCCAGCGGATCTGGTCCTCGAGCAGGAACAGCGTCGCCAGCGATGGGGTGTTGTAGGTCTGGTCCTTGCCGGAGTTGTCGACGGCCGTGGCCAGCGACAGGAACGGCGGGATCCAGCGGTCCGAGGCGGCGATCTCGGCGACCCGCTCCAGCGCCTTCGGGCTCATCAGCGCGAGGAACAGCCCGCCGTCGGAGGCGAAGCCCTTCTGCGGGGCGAAGTAGTAGACGTCGGACTGGGTGAGGTCCACCGGCAGCCCGCCGGCGCCGGAGGTGGCGTCGATCAGCACGAGCTGGTCGTCCGTCGCGCCGGCCGGGCGGTTGACCGGGACGGCGACGCCGGTCGAGGTCTCGTTGTGCGCCCAGGCGATGACGTCCACCGACGGGTCGCTCACCGGTTCCGGCGCGCTGCCCGGGGCGGCCGTGACGACGACCGGGTCGACCAGGAACGGCGCGCCGGTGGTGGTGTCGGCGAACTTCTGGGAGAACTCGCCGTAGGTCAGGTGCAGCGACCGCTCGCGGACCAGGCCGAACGCGGCGGCGTCCCAGAAGGCGGTGGACCCGCCGTTGCCGAGCACGACCTCGTAGCCCTCGGGCAGGGAGAACAGCTCGGCCAGCCCGGACCGCACGCGCCCGACCAGGTCCTTCACCGGCTTCTGGCGGTGCGAGGTGCCCATCAGCGAGTCGCCGGTCGCGGCGAGTGCGGACAGCTGCTCGGGGCGCACCTTGGACGGACCGCATCCGAAGCGGCCGTCCTGCGGCAGGAGGTCGCCGGGGATCGTCAGATCGGCAGGAGAGGTCACGGGGTCAGTGTCGCAGCCGGGCCGCAACGACGTGCGTCGAGTGGCCGTGCACCGGTGGTGGGCGCCCGGTGCGCGCGGCGGTAGGCCAGCGGGGCCATCCCGATCTCGGCGTGCAGGCGCTGGCGCAGCGCGGCGGTCGTGCCGAACCCGGTGCGGGCCGCGACCTGCTCGACGGGCAGGTCGGTGGTCTCCAGCAGTCGGCGCACCAGCTCCAGGCGGCGCGCGGCGAGCCAGCGTCCGGGACTGGTGCCGGTCTCGGCGCGGAAGCGGCGGGTGAAGGTCCGCACGCTCATCGACGCCCGTTCCGCCAGGTCCTCGACGGCGAGCGGGCGGTCCAGGTGCGCCAGCGCCCACTCCTGGACGGCGGAGGTGTCCGGTCCGCCGTCGACGTGCGGGCGGGCCTCGACGAACTGGGCCTGGCCCCCCTCGCGCCACGGGGCGACGACGTTGCGCCGCGCGGTGGCGCTCGCGATCTCGGCACCGTGGTCGCGGCGCACCAGGTACAGGCAGAGATCGATGCCCGCCGCGACACCGGCGGAGGTGAGCACGTCGCCGTCGTCGACGAACAGCACGTCCGGATCCAGCTCGACCTGCGGGAACCGCCGCCCGAACCGGCGTGCGTGCGCCCAGTGCGTGGTCGCGCGCCGGCCGTCGAGGACCCCGGCCGCGGCGAGCGTGTAGGCGCCGGTGCAGATCGCCACGATCCGTGCGCCCCGGGCGGCGGCCCGCCGCACGACGTCGAGCACCGCACCGCCCGGGTCCGGCGCGGGCGGCACCGCGCCGCCGGGGAGCGGGGTCCCGGTGGTCGCGACCGCGGGGACGACCAGGGTCGACGCCTCCTCCAGCGCCTCGGGCCCGTACTCGGGCAGCACCCGGTACCCGGCGCTCGTGCGGACGGCGCCGCCGTCGACGGAGGCGACGCGGACGTCGTAGAGCGGCACGCCGTCGGCGGTCGTCGTGGTGCCGAGGATGCGCTCGGGGATGGCCAGCTCGAACGCGATGACGCCGTCGGAGGCGAGCACCCCGACACGGTGCGGACCCGTCATGGCCGAATTCTTTCACATGTCGTCCGTCCGGCCACTGTTCCGGCGCGACACGGTTGCGCAGGATGTCGTCCATGAGTGCAGCGCCCGCGGTGGCGGCAGGACGCGGACGCCGGGTGCACCCGGCCTGGTGGGCGGCCGGGGCCACGTTCCTCGCGCTGCTCGGCGCCGCCGGGTTCCGGTCGACGCCGGGCGTGCTCGTCGAGCCGCTGCACGCCGAGTTCGGCTGGGGGATCGGCGCGATCTCCTTCGCCCTCGCCGTCAACCTCGCGCTGTTCGGCATGACCGCGCCGTTCGCGGCGGCGCTGATGGAACGCTTCGGCGTCCGCCGGGTGGTGGCGACCGCACTCGTCCTCGTGGCGGTCGGCGCGGGCTGCACGGTGTTCATGACCGCGGTGTGGCAGCTGGTCCTGCTGTGGGGCGTGGTCGTGGGGCTCGGCACCGGGTCGATGGCGATGGCCCTGGTCGCGACCGTGGTCAACCGCTGGTTCGTGGCGCGCCGCGGCCTCGTCTCCGGCGTGCTGACCGCCGCCACCGCGACCGGGCAGCTGGTGTTCCTGCCGCTGGTGGCCGGCGTCGTCGAGTCGGCCGGGTGGCGCCCCGCGGCGCTGCTCACCGCGGCCGCGGCGCTCGCCGTCGTGCCGGTCGTGCTGCTGTTCCTCAAGGACACCCCCGCCGACGCCGGCGCGCTGCCCTACGGGGGCACCGCGGACGACGTCGTCGCACCGCAGCGGACCGGCGCGGCCCGGCTGGCTCTGCGCGCGCTGACCGACGCCTCGCGCACCGGCACGTTCTGGCTGCTCGTCGGTGGGTTCTTCATCTGCGGCGCGACGACCGCAGGGCTCGTGCAGTCGCACTTCGTGCCGGCCGCCCACGACCACGGCATGCCCGCGACGACGGCGGCGTCGCTGCTCGCGCTCGTCGGCATCTTCGACCTGGCCGGCACGATCTGCTCCGGCTGGCTGACCGACCGGATCGACCCGCGCATGCTGCTGGGGGCCTACTACGCGCTGCGCGGGCTGTCGCTGTTCCTGCTCCCACCGCTGTTCGGGACCGACCTGAACGCCAGCATGCTGGCCTTCGTCGTGTTCTACGGCCTGGACTGGGTCGCGACCGTGCCGCCGACGATGGCGCTGGCGCGGGAGGCCTTCGGCGCCCGCTCGGCGGTGGTGTTCGGCTGGGTCTTCGCCTCGCACCAGGTCGGGGCGGCCTGCGCCGCGCTCGTCGCGGGGCTGGTGCGTGACGCGCTGGGGAGCTACGACGTGGCCTGGTACGGCGGCGCCGTCCTCTGCGTCGTCGCGACCGGGCTGTCGCTCGCGATCCGGCGCCCACGGCTGCCCGCACCCCTGGTGTGACCCGGCGCCCGCTCCCCCCGGCTGCTCCGAGGGGAACCCACGTGGCTCCGGTAGCCCCGAGGGGTCCCCTCGGAGCACCGCCGGGGCGGTCAGCTCGCGCCGACCGACCCCCAGCCCTCGACGTCCTGCGGCCGACGCGCTCCCGGCCCGATGTACTGCGCGCTCGGGCGCACCAGCTTGCCCTCGCGCTTCTGCTCCATGACGTGCGCCGACCAGCCCGCCGTCCGGGCCGAGGTGAACATCGCGGGCATCATGTGCGGCGGGACCTCGGCGAAGTCGAGGATCACCGCCGCCCAGAACTCCACGTTCGTCTCGATCGGCCGGTCCGGACGCCGCTCGCGCAGCACCGCGAGCGCCGTGCGCTCCAGCTCCGCGGCCACCTCGTAGCGCGGGGCGTTCAGCTCCCGGCAGGTGCGGCGCAGCACGCGGGCCCGCGGGTCCTCGGCCCGGTAGACCCGGTGCCCGAACCCCATGAGCTTCTCCTTGCGGTCCAGCAGGCCCTTCACCAGGCTCTCGGCGTCGCCGGTGCGCTCGACCTCGTCGATCATCGGCAGCACGCGGGCGGGCGCCCCGCCGTGCAGCGGCCCGGACATGGCGCCGATCGCGCCGGACAGCGACGCGGCCGCGTCGGCGCCGGTCGAGGCGATGACGCGTGCGGTGAACGTCGAGGCGTTCATGCCGTGCTCGGCGGCGGAGACCCAGTACGCGTCGACGGCGGCGACGTGGCGCGGGTCCGGCTCGCCCCGCCAGCGGGTCATGAACCGCTCGGTGATCGTCGAGCACTCGTCGATGCGCGACTGCGGCACCGCGGGGACGCCGATCCCGCGCGCGGACTGCGCGACGTAGGACAGCGCCATCACCGACGCGCGGGCCAGGTTGTCGCGGGCCTCGGCGTCGTCGATGTCGAGCAGCGGGCGGTAGCCCCAGTAGGGGGCGAGCATCGCCAGCGCGGCCTGCACGTCGACCCGGACGTCACCGGTGTGCACCGGGATCGGGAACGGCTCGGCGGGCGGCAGGCCCTGGCCGAATCGGCCGTCGACGAGCAGCGCCCAGACGTCGCCGAAGGTCACCGACCCGGCGAGGTCCTCCAGGTCGACGCCGCGGTAGCGCAGCGACCCGCCGTCCTTGTCGGGCTCGGCGATCTCGGTCCGGAACGCGACGTGGCCCTCCAGGCCGGACCGGAATCCGGGCGGCGGCGGGGGGACCTCGTGCGCGGTCGTCTGGGTCACCGGGTCTCCTTCGACACGACTCGATCCGTCGCGGGCACTCTGCTCCGAACGGGTCTCCGCGGGCAACGCGACCGGCCGGTGGCGTCGATCACGAAGCGGACACCCCCGCGTGAACGGTGGTGACGGCCACTCCGAACGGCGGGTGCACACGCACGCCGGTCCCGCTTACGGTCGGAGCGGCACCACCTGCTCGGAAGGGGAACCGATGACGGACGCGCCCGCGCTGGAGACGATGCGGACGGACTACACCAGCCGTCCGTTCGACGTCGGCGACCTCGCCCCGACCTGGCACGAGCAGCTGGCCTCCTGGCTGGAACAGGCCCGCGACGCCGGCCTGGCCGAGCCGAACGCGATGGTGCTGGCGACCGCCGACCCGGACGGGCTGCCGTCGTCGCGCACGGTGCTGTGCAAGGGCCTCGACGCCGGCGGCGTCGTGTTCTACACCAACTACACCTCGGCCAAGAGCCACGACCTGAACCGCACGCGCGTCGCGTCGGTGACCTTCCCCTGGTACGACCTGCACCGCCAGGTCCAGATCGCCGGACGGGTCGAGCGTTGCTCCGAGGCCCAGTCCGACGCCTACTGGGCGCTGCGCCCGCGCGGCTCGCAGCTCGGCGCGTGGGCGTCGGCGCAGTCGACGATCGTCGCCGGTCGCACCGTGCTCGACCAGGCACTGGCCGGGGTGACCCGGCGCTTCGACGGCGTCGAGCAGATCCCGCGGCCTCCGCACTGGGGCGGCTGGCGGGTCCTGCCGTGGCAGGTCGAGTTCTGGCAGGGCCGGGCCGACCGGATGCACGACCGGCTGCGCTTCGAGGTCGGCCGCGACGACTCGTGGTCGGTCCGGCGGCTGGCCCCGTAGGGGAAACCCCGGAGCCGGTCGTCGGGGGCGGGGTGTAGACCTGACGTCGTGAGCAAGCGCAACGACCCCGCCGAGGGGCCGACGCAGCCCGTGTCCGGGGCCGACCGGGAGAGCCCGACGCGTCCGGTCCCGGCGGCCGAGCGCCCCACCGCACGCACCCGGATGGCCGGTGTGCTGCGGTCCACCTTCGCCGACACCACCCCGCTGCGCACCCCCGCCTACCGGCGGCTGTGGGTCGCGGGGATCGTGACGGTCATCGGCGCCCAGCTCTCGGTCGTCGCCGTCCCGATCCAGATCTTCCAGCTGACCGGATCGTCCGCCTACGTCGGCCTGACCGGCCTGTTCGGGCTGGTCCCGCTGGTCGTGTTCGGGCTGTGGGGCGGCGCGATCGCCGACGCCGTCGACCGCCGGGTCATGCTGCTGTTCACCGGCTCGGGCATCGCGCTGAGCTCGCTGGCGCTGTGGGTGGTCTCGGCCAGCGGCGCGGGCGGCGTGTGGGTCGTGCTGGTGCTGTTCGCGTTCCAGTCGGCGATGCTCGCGATGAACCAGCCCACCCGCAGTGCGGTCATCCCGCGCCTGCTGCCCGCCGAGCAGCTGCCCGCGGCGAACGCGCTGAACATGACGGTCGTGCAGGTCGGCGCGGTCCTCGGGCCGCTGCTGGCCGGGGTGCTGATCCCGTTCATCGGGCTGTCCACGCTCTATCTCATCGACGCCGTCGCGCTGCTCGCGACGCTGTGGGCCACCTGGCGGCTGCCCCCGCTGCCCAGCACCGCGACGGCCGACGGCAGCCGCCCGCAGGTCGGGTTCCGCGCCGTCGTCGACGGCTTCCGCTACGTCGGCACCCAGCGCATCCTGCTCGTCTCGTTCCTGGTCGACGTCATCGCGATGGGGCTCGGCATGCCCCGCGTGCTGTTCCCGCAGATGGCGGTGGACACCTTCGGCGGCACGGCCGACGGCGGCATCCAGCAGGGCCTGCTGTTCGCGGCGATCCCGCTCGGGATGGTCGCGGGCGGGACCCTGTCGGGCTGGCTGCAGAAGGTGCGACGCCAGGGGGTCGCCGTCGTCGTCGCCGTGTGCGTGTGGGGCGGCGGGGTGCTGGTGTTCGGGCTGACCGGCTCGCTGTTCCTGGCCGTGCTCGCGCTCGCCGTCGCCGGTGCCGGGGACCTCGTGAGCTCGGTCTACCGGTCCTCGATGCTGCAGACCGTCGCGACCGACGAGATGCGCGGGCGGATGCAGGGGGTGTTCATCGTCGTCGTCGCGGGCGGCCCGCGGATCGCGGACATGTGGCACGGCTCCGCGGCGTCGCTGATCGGCCCGGGCGTCAGCGCGACGCTCGGCGGCCTCGCCGTGATCGTCGGCGTGCTGGTCTGCGTCTGGCGCTTCCCGGAGTTCCTCCGCTACCGCGCGCCCCGGGGGGCGTGAGAATCGTCGCCGCGTTCTGCGGATTCCGCGCCGCGGGCTAGCGTGTGCACAGAGACCCGACATATCCCAGCTGTGAGAGGGAACCTCCACATGTCCGACGAGACCGCCGCCAAGTCCGACACCGCCGTACTCCGGTACTCGGGCGGCGAGTTCGAGACCGCGGTGCACACCCCGACGGAGGGGTCGCAGGCCGTCGACGTCAGCAAGCTGCTCGGCAAGACCGGCCTGGTCACCTTCGACCCGGGCTTCACCAGCACCGCGGCCTGCTCCTCGGCGATCACCTACATCGACGGTGACGCCGGCATCCTCCGCTACCGCGGCTACCCGATCGACCAGCTGGCGGGGAACTCGACGTTCCTCGAGGTCAGCTACCTGCTCATCTACGGCGAGCTGCCGACCCAGCAGCAGCTGGACGGGTTCACCAACCGCATCAGCCGCCACACCCTGCTGCACGAGGACCTGAAGCGCTTCTTCGAGGGCTTCCCGCGCGACGCGCACCCGATGCCGGTGCTGTCCTCCGCGGTCAGCGCGCTGTCGACCTTCTACCAGGACTCCCTGGACCCGCACGACGAGGAGGCCGTCGAGCTCTCCACCGTGCGGCTCATGGCGAAGGTCTTCACGATCGCCGCCTACGCCTATAAGAAGTCGGTCGGCCAGCCGTTCCTGTACCCGGACAACTCGCTCGGCCTCGTCGAGAACTTCCTGCGGATGACCTTCGGCTTCCCGGCCGAGCCCTACGAGCTCGACCCGGACATGGTCCGCGCACTGGACACCCTGCTGATCCTGCACGCCGACCACGAGCAGAACTGCTCGACCTCGACCGTGCGGCTCGTCGGCTCCAGCCAGGCGAACCTGTTCGCGTCGATCTCGGCCGGCATCAACGCGCTGTTCGGCCCGCTGCACGGCGGCGCCAACCAGGCGGTGCTGGAGATGCTGACCCGGATCAAGGACGTCGAGGGCGGCAACGTCGACGACTTCGTCAACCGGGTCAAGAACAAGGAGCAGGGCGCGAAGCTGATGGGCTTCGGGCACCGGGTCTACAAGAACTACGACCCGCGCGCCAAGATCGTCAAGGAGCAGGCCGAGACGATCCTGAAGAAGCTCGGCGTCAACGACCCGCTGCTCGACATCGCGATGACGCTCGAGGAGAAGGCGCTGGCCGACGACTACTTCGTCGAGCGCAAGCTCTACCCGAACGTCGACTTCTACACCGGCGTCATCTACCGGGCGATGGGCTTCCCGGTGAAGATGTTCACCGTGCTGTTCGCGCTCGGCCGGCTCCCGGGCTGGATCGCGCACTGGCGCGAGATGATGAACGACCCGCAGAACAAGATCGGCCGCCCGCGCCAGCTGTACACCGGCTCCGCCGAGCGGCTCTACGTCCCGGTCGGCCGGCGCTGACCGCGTAGCCCGGATCCGGCACCGACGGCCCCGCCCACCCGGCGGGGCCGTCGGCGTCTGCGGGCACCGCACACCCCGGCGGCTGCTCCGAGGGGAACCCTCGGGGCTTAGAGCGCTACGAGGGTGCCCCTCGGAGCGCCCCGGTGGGGCGTCGCCGACGGGCGCGCGCCGGGGAGCGCCGATAGCGTCGGACCATGGCCGACTCGACCGCCGTCGTCTGGTTCCGACGTGACCTGCGGGTCGCCGACCAGCCCACCTTCCTCGCCGCGGCCGACGCCGCCGACCGCGCGCTCGCGCTGTTCGTGCTGGACCCGGCCCTGCTGGCGCCGTCCGGCGCCGCCCGGGCGAACTTCCTCTACGGCTGCCTGCGCGGGCTCGACGACGCGCTCGGCGGGAGGCTGCTCGTGGTGAAGGGCGACCCGGCCGACGTCGTCCCGCGGGTCGCGAAGGCCGTCTCCGCGCAGACCGTGCACGTCGCGGCCGACTTCGGCCCCTACGGCCGCGAACGCGACGAGCAGGTCGAGAAGGCCCTGTCCGACGACGGCGTGCAGCTCGTCCGCTCCGGCTCGCCCTACGCCGTCGCGCCCGGCCGGGTCGAGAAGGGCTCGGGCGGCCCGTTCAAGGTGTTCACCCCGTTCAGCCGGGCCTGGGCCGACCACGGCTGGCGCGCCCCGGCCGACACCGACGCGTCGACGTGCACCTGGATGGACCCCGCGGACAAGGACGGCGGGCCGCGCGCGGTGAAGGTCCCCGACGACGCGGCCGTCGAGGCCGAGCTGCCCGAGCCGGGGGAGTCCGCGGCCCTGGCCCGCTGGCGCGACTTCCTCGACGAGGCCGTCGGCGACTACGAGTCCGACCGCGACCTGCCGGCGAAGAAGGGCACCTCGGGGATGTCGCCGTACCTCAAGTACGGCTGCGTGCACCCGCGCACGCTGCTCGCCGACCTCGCGAAGCGCCAGGGCGACTCGGTGAAGGCGTACCGCACCGAGATCGCCTGGCGCGAGTTCTACGCCGACGTCCTGTACCGGCGTCCCGACTCCGCCCGGGAGAACTACGACAAGGGCTTCGACCACCTCCCGCTGCGCACGGGCAAGGCCGCCGACGCCGACTTCGAGCGCTGGTGCGAGGGCCGGACCGGCTTCCCGATCGTCGACGCCGGGATGCGCCAGCTGCGCGGCGAGGCGTGGATGCACAACCGGGTGCGGATGATCGTCGCGTCGTTCCTGGTCAAGGACCTGCACATCCCGTGGTGGCGCGGGGCGCGGCACTTCATGCAGCTGCTCGTCGACGGCGACCTGGCCTCCAACCAGCACGGCTGGCAGTGGACGGCCGGGTCGGGGACGGACGCGTCGCCGTACTTCCGGATCTTCAACCCGATCACCCAGGGGGAGCGCTTCGACCCCGACGGGGACTACGTGCGCCGCTGGGTGCCCGAGCTCGCCGGGGTGCAGGGCAAGGCCGTGCACCAGCCGTGGAAGCTGCGCGACGGCATCCCCGACGGCTACCCGGAGCCGATGGTCGACCACAAGGCCGAGCGTCAGGACGCGCTCGCGCGCTACGACGAGGTCAAGGCCGCCCGGTCCTGAGCGCGTCCCGCCAGCGGATCCGTGCGCCGGTGCGCAGCACCGAGTTCCGGTACACCCGCGCCGACAGCGCGACCATCCCGGCCAGCGCGAGCAGGGCCAGCGCGTAGGCCAGCACCGGCTCCCACCAGGCGGTGACGCCGAGCGCCGTCCGGGCGGGCATGAGCGTCTGCGACAGGTAGGGCACGAAGGACAGCACGGTGGTCACCGTGTTGCGCGGATCGGCCGGCAGCACGGCGACCGACAGCAGGAACGGCACCAGCAGCACGATCGCGATCGGCGCGGTGACCGACTGCAGCTCCTCCTGCCGCGACACGAGCGCACCCGCCGCGGCGTAGAGCGTCGCGAACAGGAAGAACCCGAGCAGGTACCAGGCCAGGGCCGACACCAGCGTCGGGAGCAGCAGCGCCGGGACGGCCAGTGCGCCGGTCCCGAGCGAGACGGCGGCGCCCACCCCGCCCAGGATCAGCAGCTGCAGCAGCCCGACCGCGCCCAGCCCGAGCACCTTCCCGGCGAGCAGCCGCCCGGCCGGCACGGTCGACAGCAGCAGCTCGACCACCCGCCCGGCCTTCTCCTCGACCACCCCCTGGGCGACCGCGGCGCCGTAGGCGGTGACGGAGAAGAACAGCAGGAACGTCACGACGAACGCGGTGCCGACCCGCTGGCCCAGCTCGGTGTCCACCGGTTCGAGCGTGCGCACCCCGACCCCGGACAGCGTGCTGACCTGCTCGGGGTCGGCGCCCGCGGCGAGCAGCGTGGTGCGCACCGCCTGCTGCTCGACGACGTCGGTCACCAGGGAGCGCAGGCCCGGTCCGACGTCGTCGAGGCCGACGAGCTGGTAGCTGCCGGGCCCGCCGGTCAGCATCGCGTCGGCCTCGCCGGTGCGCACCATCGACTCCGCGGTGTCGCGGTTGCCCGTCGCGGTGAGCCGCAGCGGCGTGCCGACCCGGTCCGCGCCGGCCTGCAGCTCGCCGCGCAGCTCGCGCGCCGGCCCCTCCAGCACCAGCGACGACGACGTGTCCTGCGAGCCGACGAACGCGAACACCGCGCCGTAGCCGCCGAACACCACCAGCATCAGCAGGATCCCGACGACGAAGGTCCGCGACCGCAGCTGGGTGGTGATCTCGCGCCGGGCGACCAGCCCGACGGTGGCGAGTGCGGTCACGACGCCCCCTCCGCGTCCGCGGGCCGGGCCCGGTCGGCGACGGCGTCGCGGTACAGCTCGGTCAGCGGCGGCCGGTACGGTCCGAACGCGTGCACCGGCCCGGCGGCCAGCGCGGCGGCGAGCAGCGCCTGGTCGTCGGTGCCGGGCGCGAGCTCCACCCGGGTGCGGTCGCCGTCGGTGCCGAGCACCCGCACGCCCGGCACGGCGTCGGCCCAGCCCGGCGGCGGGCCGGTCACGTCCCACCGGTCGGCGGCCCCGGCGCGCAGCTGCGCGACCGTGCCGACGGCGACCATCCGGCCGTCGGAGATGATCCCGACCCGGTCGCACAGGCGTTCCACCAGCTCGAGCTGGTGGGAGGAGAACACCACCGGCACCCCGGCGCCGGCGCGCTCGCGCAGTACCTCGGCCATCGTGTCGACGGCGGCCGGGTCGAGCCCGGAGAACGGCTCGTCGAGCACGAGCAGCTCGGGGTCGTGCACGAGCGCCGCGCACAGCTGCACCCGCTGCTGGTTGCCCAGCGAGAGCTTCTGCACCTCGTCGCCGCGCCGCCCGGCGAGCCCGGTGCGGGCGGTCCAGCCGGTGACCGCGGCCGTCGCCTCCGCGCGGGACAGCCCGTGCAGCCGGGCCAGGTAGACGAGCTGCTCGGCGACCCGCATCCGCGGGTAGAGGCCGCGCTCCTCGGGCAGGTAGCCGATCCGCCGCCGCCCGGCGGGCCCGAGCGGGGCACCACGCCAGGACACCGTCCCGGCGTCGGCGTCGAGGACGCCCAGCACGATGCGCATCGTCGTCGTCTTGCCCGCCCCGTTGCCGCCGACGAAGCCGAACACCTCGCCCGGGCCGACGGTGAAGCCGACCCCGTCGAGCGCGGTGGCGGTGCCGAATCGCTTGGTGAGGCCGTCGATCGCCAGCACCCCGGCGACGCTACACGGGACCCGTGTCGCGCACCGGTATCGATCGTCCCGTGTGGGTGGCAGGGGCACTTTTCGCTCTGTAAGCTCCCCCCACCGCAATGAAGCTGGATATGTCGATCGTGTAACGAAATGTGATTCCGGTGGCGGTCTTGCATTGCGCTGTGGGGGTGTTCGGAAATGACATCGGTTCCGGCAGATGCTGGTCAGCAGGGTGAGGAACGGGAGGTCGAGCCGTCCGTCCTGCGGAGGGCGGTCGCCGCGTCGGCGATCGGAAACGCGACAGAATGGTTCGACTACGGCATCTACGCCTATCTGACCGTCGAGCTGACGCAGGCGTTCTTCCCGGGTGAGCTCGGCTATCTGGGCACCCTGCTCGGCTTCGCGATCTCGTTCGTCCTGCGCCCGCTGGGCGGTTTCGTCTGGGGTCCGCTGGGTGACCGCATCGGCAGGCAGAAGGTCCTGTCGATGACGATCATCCTGATGGGCGTCGCGACGTTCCTGATCGGCGTCATCCCGTCCTACGAGACGATCGGCTGGGCCGCTCCGGCGCTGCTGTTCCTGCTCCGCATCGTGCAGGGCTTCTCCACCGGCGGCGAGTACGGCGGCGCCGCGACGTTCATGGCCGAGTACGCCCCCGACAAGAAGCGCGGCTTCTGGGGCAGCTTCCTGGAGTTCGGCACGCTGGCCGGCTTCACCCTCGCCGTGCTCGTGGTGTTCGGGCTGGAGACCGCGATCGGCGAGCAGGCCATGCTCGACTACGGCTGGCGCATCCCGTTCATGATCGCGCTGCCGCTGGCGATGATCGGTCTCTACATCCGGACCAAGCTCGAGGACACCCCGGTCTTCCGCGACCTGGAGGCCGCCGGCGAGTCCGAGAGCGCCGCGACCGGCGCGCTCAGGGACCTCCTCGCCCGGTACTGGCAGCCGATCCTGGCGCTGTTCGGGCTGGTCATCGCGCTGAACGTCATCAACTACACGCTGCTGACCTACATGCCGACCTACCTGCAGACGACGCTGTCGATGGACTCGGCGAGCGCGGACACCGTGGCGGTGGTCGGCCAGGTCGTGATGATGCTGCTCATCCCGTTCGCGGGTGCGCTGTCCGACCGGATCGGGCGCAAGCCCTGCTGGTGGATCTCGCTGGTCGGCATCTTCGTGCTGGCGATCCCGATGTACATGCTGATGGCCGTCAGCCTGCCACTGGCGATCCTCGGCTTCACCGTGCTCGGCCTGATCTACCTGCTGCAGCTCGGCACGATCTCCGCGACGTTCCCCGCGATGTTCCCGACCCACGTGCGGTTCGCCGGCATGGCGATCTCCTACAACGTCGCGACGGCGGCGTTCGGCGGCACCGCTCCACTGATCAACGAGTCGGCCATCGAGTCCACCGGGAACGTGCTGTTCCCGGCGTACTACATGATGGGCGCCTGTGTGATCGGCATGATCGCGCTGTACTTCGTCATCGAGACGAAGGGCGTGTCGATCAGCGGCCGCGAGGTCCCCGGGCTCGCCGAGCACCGGGCGAAGCAGGCCGCGAAGGCCGGCGCCTGACGACCGCCCGCGCGAGCAGGCCGGGCCCGTCCCCTCACCGGGGGGCGGGCCCGGTCCGCGTTCAGCGCCCGGCCCACCCCCGCGGCAGCGCCACGTGCCCGTCCCGCGCCGCCGTCCACACCCACGCCCAGCAGACCGTCCCGTCCTCGACGACGACCCGGACGCGCGCGTACTCCGGACCTTCGTAGACGTCGAGGGCGGCCGCTGCCGCCCCCGGGGCGGCCAGCTCCACCACCCAGCCCGGGACGCCGTCGCCGGTGTCGAGGGTGAGCGCCGGGTAGCCGTGCCCGGTGTCGGCGATCCCGCCGACCGGCAGCACCGCAGGCTGCGGCAGGACCCCCGACGCGTGCTCGCGCAGCAGGCCGAACGCCCGCTGCCCCGGCATCAGCGAGCCGTACACGAACACCCGCGACGGCCACTGGTCCGGTGCGGGGACGCCGTCGACGGTGGCGGCGTCGAGCCCGTCCGGACCCGGAGCGCCGACGAGCGCGGCGGCACCGGCCTGGTCCACGTCCGCGCAGGCGACCGGGGCACCGTCGACGAGCAGCGGGCGCCGGTCGGTGCGGGCGTCACCCGTCGGGGTCTCCGGGGCGACGTAGGCCCACGGCCGGTCGAGCACCCCGCCGCCGTCGAGCAGGGTGACGGTCCCGGTCGCGACCCGGGCGAGCCGGTAGCGGGGCGGGTCGGCGTCGCGCCCCTCGACGGCGTCGAGCGCGGCGAACTGCTCCGGCGCCACGAGCCAGACGGCGTGCTCCTCGACCGCCCCGCCGGCCGCGGCGAGGGTGGCGGGGCGCTGGTCGTCGACCACCCGGCGGCCCGCCGACCACACCGCCGCCAGCCCCGCGGTGCGCACCCGCAGCACGACGACCGGGCCGGTCAGCCCGCGCTCGGCGCGCATCCAGGTGATCTTCGAGGGGCAGGCGTTCGAGCCGTAGGCCAGCAGCGGGACGCGCCCGGCCAGGGGGACGGCGTCGTGCCGGGCGAGCCAGGTGTCCAGGCAGTCCGCGCCGGCGCGCAGGCCGGACGGCGTGGCCGGGTCCGCCGTGAGCGGGTGCGCGGCGCCGTCGAGGTGCACGAACGACGACGGCGGCCGGGCCCCGGGGTAGGGGGTCGCGGGGAACGCGGAGTCCGGCCACGGTGCGGGTGCGTCCGGTCCCATGCGCAGGGACCGTAGGTCACCGGGTGCGGGGTCGCTGCGCCGGTCAGCCCTCCCGGTGCCGCCGGCCCCGCTCCACGGCCCGGCGCAGCAGGGCCGCGGTGAGCGCCATCAGCCCGAGCACCGCCACCGCGGACAGGACCACCCGCAGCCAGCCCGGGGCGGCGGCCGGCAGCAGCAGCGGCACGGTGAACACCCCGACCAGCGAGCTGCTGAGCAGGATCAGCACCAGCAGCGGGGCCGGGGTGCCCTCGGGGAAGGCGAACGCGCGGACGAGCCGGCTGCGGGGACGCACGCCGGGCACGCTACCGGGCCACCCCCGCCCCCTCCGGCGTCGCGATGCCGTAGCCGCGGATCTTGCGGTAGATCGTCGCCCGGCTCATGCCGAGCCGCCGCGCGGCCTCGGCCTTGTTGCCGTCGGCGTCGAGCAGGGCGTCGACGATCGCGTCGCACTCGATGGACTCCAGCGGCGTCAGCACCCGGCGGGTCAGCGCCCGCGTCTCCGGCGGCAGGTCCTCGACCCGGATCACCCCGGCCCGGCGGCGGCTGACGACCTTGCGCAGCACCTGGTAGAGCTGCTCGACGTTGCCCGGCCAGCGGTGGCGCATCAGCACCCGCAGCGCCTCCGGCGAGCAGGTCAGGTCGGCGCCGCGGGTGAGCCGGGCGAGCAGGTAGGGCACCAGTTCGGTGACGTCCTCGACGTGGTGGCGCAGCGGCGGCACCTCGATCGTGCGCGGGAACGCCCGCAGCAGCTGCCCCAGCTCGGGGCCGTCGACGGCGCCGGACACGCTGCGGGTCGCGACCACCCAGGCCCGCTCGGGGTCGGTGGACTCGCGGTACGGCTCGAGGACGTCGCCCAGCGCCGCCGCCGCGGCGGGCGGGAGCCGGTCGACCTCGCGCAGCACCAGCGTCCCGCCGCCGCCGCTGAGCTCGTCGGTGACGTCGGTGAGCCAGCGCGGCCCGACGTCGGCGGCGTCGAGCACGCGGACGTGCCCGGCGGGGGAGTGCAGGTGGTGGGTGGCCCGGGCCAGCGTCGTGCGGCCGGAGCCGGGCTCGCCCTGCAGGACCACCCACTCGTTGGTGCGGAAGTGCCGGTCCACGGCCTGCGCGCACTTCGTCCACAGCGCGCCCGACCCGACGGCGGTGGGCAGGGCGGTCGTGATGGTGGGCGTCGAGCTGCCCCGCCCGACGGTCTCGCGGTGGGTCAGCGTCACCTGCAGGACGCCGCCCGCCGAGCCCGCCTCGTTCCAGCTGGGCCGGCACTGCACCCGGGCGGTCGCGCCGCTGGGCAGGTCCACGACGAGCTGGCGGTTGCGGCCCGCGCGCAGGGCGTCGGTCGCGCCGGCGAGCAGCGGCACCTGGTCGGCGGGGGCGATCAGCTCGCGCGCCCGGTCGTTCATCATCACCAGGTCGTCGCCGACGGCGAGCACCGCGGTGTTGCCCGCCCGTGCGACGGCGGCCAGGTAGTCGTGGAGCAGGGTCAGCTCGTGGCGCCCGGACGCGGCGAGCAGCGCCTCCTCGATCCGCCGCGCGGTCGTCGCGGCGGTGGCGACCATCAGCGCGTTCGCCTCGCGCCGCCAGCACGTCAGGTCGACGACGCCGAGGATCTTGCCGGTGACCGGGTGCCGGATGGGTGCGCCGGCGCAGGCCAGGTCCTCCAGGTGCTCGACGAAGTGCTCGTGGCCGAACACCTCGGTCGGGCGCCTGCCCTCCAGGGCGGTGCCGATCCCGTTGGTGCCGACGTGCTGCTCGGCGTAGGAGAAGCCCGGCGCGAGCCAGACCCGGTCCAGGTGCTGGCCCAGCGCGGAGTCGCCGGTGCGCCGGTCGAGGACGACGCCGTCGCCGTCGCACAGGATCAGGCTGACCGGCTCGGTGGCGAACTGGTCGCACAGCTCGGACACGATCGGCGCGGCCGCACGGACCAGCGGGCTGTCGGTCTCGCGGTCGACCTCGGGCAGGTCGATGGAGTCGGGGGCCACGTCGTTGTCCCGGGACCGGATCCAGGACGCCAGGATCGGCGCCCGGACCGCGTCCTCCCGCACCTGTTCGTGGTGCAGGAACGCCTCGCGGGCCATCGCGACGCGTTCGGCGGTGGCCGTGGAGTGGACGGGGGTGGGCGACCGGTCGGCCCCGGTGGCGCCCTGCACGCCGTCGGGCAGGGGTGTCACGCGCGGCCTCCTCGCCTGTGTCGAGCTCGAGACGGACCTCGACGCCCCGTGCTGCGGCAGCGGTGGACTGCGGCGGGAACACCGTGGTCACGGCGACGGTACGCGCCGTGAGAGCAAGATCACCACAGGTGGCGGGCGGGCAGCGTCTCATATTGAGACCTCGGATGCCTGTCGAAGCATGTGTGATTCGCAGCACGGAAGGACCGGCACCGTGGCCGCGGGATCCACCCACGTCACGCGGGCCGCCGGCTCTCCCGCGTTCGACCTCGACATCGGGCAACCCGCGCTCGCCCGCTGATTCCGACCACAACCCACCACCGTGAGGAGACGACGTGAGTCGGCAGAGTTTGGCGAAGGCTCACCAGAAGATCCAGGAGCTGTCCTGGGAGCCGCAGTACCACGAGCCGTACATGAAGTACGGAACCGACTACACCTTCAAGAAGGCGGCGAAGAAGGACCCGCTCAAGCAGGTCCTGCGCTCGTACTTCCCGATGGAGGAGGAGAAGGACCACCGCGTCTACGGCGCCCAGGACGGTGCCATCCGCGGCAACATGTTCCGCCAGGTGCAGGAGCGCTGGCTGGAGTGGCAGAAGCTCTTCCTGTCGATCATCCCGTTGCCGGAGATCTCGGCGGCGCGCTCGATGCCGATGCTGTTCCACGTGGTCCCGAACCCGGAGCTGCACAACGGCCAGGCGATCCAGATGATCGACGAGGTTCGGCACAGCACGATCCAGCAGAACCTCAAGCGCCTGTACATGAACAACTACATCGACCCGGCGGGCTTCAACAACTCGCTGCGGAACTTCCACTCGGACTACTGCGGCACCATCGGCCGACAGTTCGCGGAGGGGTTCATCACCGGTGACGCCATCACCGCCGCGTCGATCTACCTGACCATCGTCGCGGAGACCGCGTTCACGAACACCCTGTTCGTGGCGATGCCGGCGGAGGCCGCCGCGAACGGCGACTACCTGTTGCCGACGGTCTTCCACTCGGTGCAGTCCGACGAGTCGCGGCACATCTCCAACGGCTACGCCACGCTGCTGATGGCGCTGTCGGACGAGGACAACCGCCAGCTGCTCGAGCGCGACCTGCGCTACGCGTGGTGGAACAACCACCGCGTCGTCGACGCCGCGATCGGCACGTTCATCGAGTACGGCACGAAGGACCGCCGCAAGGACCGCGAGTCCTACGCCGAGATGTGGCGCCGCTGGATCTACGACGACTACTACCGCAGCTACCTGCTGCCGCTGGAGAAGTACGGTCTGGTCATCCCGCACGACCTGGTCGAGGAGTCCTGGAACCAGATCTGGAACAAGGGCTACGTCCACGAGGTCGCGCAGTTCTTCGCCACCGGCTGGTGCGCCAACTACTGGCGGATCGACGGCATGACCGACACCGACTTCGAGTGGTTCGAGCACAAGTACCCGGGCTGGTACGACCGGTACGGCAAGTGGTGGGAGAACTACAACCGCCTCGCCAAGCCGAACGGGCACCACGCGATCGTCGCCGAGGACGTCGACTACGTGTACCCGCACCGCTGCTGGACCTGCATGGTCCCGTGCCTGGTGCGCGAGGACATGGTCGTCGACAAGGTGGACGGCCAGTGGCGCACGTACTGCCACGAGGTCTGCCGCTGGACCGACGCCGAGGCGTTCCGGCCCGTGTACCAGGGTCGCGAGACCCCGAACATGGGCAAGCTCGTCGGCCACCGCGAGTGGGAGACGCTGTACCACGGCTGGAACTGGGCCGACGTCATCCAGGACATGGGCTTCGTCCGTGACGACGGCAAGACGCTGACCGCTCAGCCGCACCTCGATCTCGACCCGAAGAAGATGTGGACGCTGGACCACATGCGGCGGATGCCGCACCTGGCCAGCCCCAACGTCATCCTCAACGAGATGAGCGACGCCGATCGCGAGGCGTTCGTGGCGGACTACAACCGCCAGGGGCCGGGAGGCCGGCCCGCGCCCACCGACGCCTGAGCGCGGGTCAGGCGAGGGGAGGGGGTTCCCGTCACGCCATGACGGGGCCCTCTTCCCGCGGCCCGGCCGGGGGGTCGTCTTCCCCGGCCGGGTCACCCCGGGCCGCCGCCTCCTGGGCGGGGCCCGGGGACACGCCTGCCCGTCACTGTCCGATTGGTCTTTTTTCTCACTCCAGTCTCCCGAACACGAGAGAGGTGGTCCGCGGTCGTGGGCGACAAACACGTCGTGCGCTTCGAGCCCGTCGGCATCGAGATCGAGGTCGACGAGGACCAGAACATCCTCCGCGCCGCCGCCGAGCAGGGCGTCCAGCTCATGCACGGCTGCAAGGAGGGTCAGTGCTCGGCCTGCAAGTCCTTCGTCCTGGAGGGCGAGGACATCGAGTACGACAGCTACTCGACCTTCGCGCTGCCGGACTACGAGAAGGAGGAGGGCCAGACCCTCCTCTGCCGGGCGCACGCCTACGAGGACCTGGTGATCGAGCTCCTCAACTACGACGAGGAGATCATCCGCTCCGGCCTGCCCCTCACCAAGGGCGTGGTCGAGGTGGTGTCGGTCGAGGCCGTCACCCACGACATGCGGCACCTCACCGTCAAGCTGGTCGAGCCGTCGGAGATCAAGTTCTTCCCCGGGCAGTACATGGACCTGGTCTGCCCGGGCACCGAGGAGAGCCGCTCGTTCTCCATGGCCAACACGCCCAACCGGGACGGGCTCTACGAGTTCGTCATCAAGGTCTACCCGGGCGGGCTGTTCGGCACCTGGCTCGACGAGAAGGCCGCCCCCGGTGACCGGCTCGAGGTCGAGGCGCCCTTCGGCACCTTCACCCTCCGCCAGAACCGCAGCTCGCCGATCGTCTTCGTCGGCGGCGGCGCCGGCATGGCGCCGGTGCTCGGCCTGCTGCGGGCGATGGCCGAGGGCGGCGTCGAACGGCGGGCCACCTTCTACTACGGCGCCCGCACCGCGGCCGATCTCTGCTTCGAGAAGGAGATCGCCGAGCTGGCGCCCCAGCTGAACGGCTTCCGGTACGTCCCCGCCCTGTCCGACGGCGACGGCGGCGCGGAGTGGGCCGGGGAGACGGGCCTGATCACCGAGGTGGTCCGGCGCAACGAAACCGATCTGAAGGGAGTCGATGCCTACGTCTGCGGTCCCCCGCCGATGGTCGACGCGGCGATCGCGACGCTGACCCAGCTGGGTGTGAGTGAGACCAACATCTTCTACGACAAGTTCACCACGACCGGTGAACAAGAAGGCGAGGACGGACAGTGACCACCACGGAGAACAGCACGTCCGGTTCGCAGCGCAGCGTTCCCAGGCCCGTCTTCACCGACGCCGAGGCCGGGGCTCGGGAGTTCCCGGACTCCAGTTCGAACGCGCGCCGCTACAACTACTACACCCCCGCCAAGCGCAAGCAGACCCTCTACGAGGACACCACCGTCGAGGTCCAGCCGGACCCGCGGCACTACCTGTCCCAGGGCTGGATCTACGGCTTCGCCAACGGTGAGGGCGGCTACCCGCTGCACTGGACCAAGCTCAAGGCCTGGGGTGTGGACGAGCCCGAGCCGCAGCGCGGCGTGGGCACCGGCGGCCTGCCCGTCAAGAACTGGCCGGCCCACGGCTGGCACGAGTTCCGCGACCCCAACGAGGAGTGGGAGCAGAGCCTCTACCGGTACAACGCCAACGTCGTCCGGCAGCTCACCCAGAACATCGACAACGCCCGCACCGCCAAGGCGTTCGAGCTCTGGAACCCCAACTGGATCCGCTTCGTCGAGCGCAACGTCGGCGCCTGGATGCACATCGAGCACATCCTCGGGCTGTACGTCTTCGCCTCCAACGAGCGGTCCGCGCCGACGAACATGCACAACACGGCGCTGGCGGCCAACTCCACCCGCAAGATCCGGTTCGCCCAGGACCTCGCGCTCTACAACCTGACGCTGTCGGAGGAGATCGACGGCTTCGACGGCACCGCCCACCTCGACGCGTGGGACAACGCGCCGGAGTGGCAGGGCGCGCGCAGGCTCACCGAGGCCCTCACCGCGGTCCAGGACGACTGGGGCGAGGCCATCTTCGCGACGAACTGCGTGTTCGAGCCGCTGGTCGGGGAGCTGTTCCGGTCGAACCTGGTGATGCAGTCCGCCGCCCAGAACGGCGACTACGTGACCCCGACGGTCATGGGTGCGGGCGAGTACGACTACGCCCAGCGCGACCTGCGCTGGACGATCGCGTGCTTCGCCCCGCTGAACCAGGACCGGGAGTTCGCCGAGCACAACCGGTCGCTGATGAGCGGCTGGCTGCGGACCTACGTGCCGCAGGCGCTCGAGGCCGCCCGCCAGATGCAGCCGATGTGGTCGCAGTCGGACTCCAAGCCGCCGACCTTCGAGGACTCCCTCGACCGCGCCAAGAACCGCTTCGCCGGGATCTGCAGCGATCTCGGTCTCGACGTCCCCGAGGAGCTGAAGCAGTGACCAGCACGGACAGCCCTTTCAAGCAGGACAGCACCGCGTCGAACATGTGCGGCTTCACGCTGATGAACAACCAGATCGGCGCGGTGATCGCGACCGTCCTGGACCGTCAGGACAACGTGACCGTGCAGCACCTGCCGTCGATGATCCGCGTCGACGGCCGGGGCAGGTTCGAGGTCGACTACGCCCAGATGGACGAGGAGGCCGGCCGTGAGGACGGCTGGTTCGACGCGGCGGAGTTCGAGGAGAACATGTCCACCCACTACGGGCGCATGGTCCACCTCGACGACAAGACGATCATGTTCGCCAACCCCGAGGACGCCGCGGAGTACATCGACTTCGACCTGAAGCCGGTGACCTGACCCGCTCCTCACACGGATCGCACCGCCCGGGACGACGACCCGCCGCGCCCGGGGCACCACCCCCGGCCGGCGGCCCGGGCGGTGCGGCCCACCCGTTGATCCACACCCGCGCAACCTGGACCGACTACCTCCGGGAGGACCCACCATGGCCAAGGAACTCCGCTTCGGCGCCGAGGGCCGCCACCTGCTGCAGGCCGGCGTCGACCAGCTCGCCGAAGCCGTCAAGAGCACACTCGGACCCAAGGGCCGCAACGTCATCCTGGAGAAGATCACGGGGTCGCCCGAGGTCACGAACGACGGCGTGACGATCGCCCGCGAGATCCACCTGCGCGACCCCTTCGAGAACATGGGCGCGCAGCTGGTCAAGGAAGCGGCGGTCAAGACCAACGACACCGTCGGCGACGGCACCACCACCGCCACCGTGATCGCGCAGGCCATCGTCCGCGAGGGCATGGGCGCCATCGAGCGCGGCGGCAACCCGGTGCTGGTGAAGCGGGGCATCGACCTCGCGGTGCACGCGCTGGTCGAGCGGCTGCAGACGGTGTCGCACCCGGTCAGCTCCGAGGAGGACTACGCCCGGGTCGCGTCCATCTCGGCCAACGACGACTACGCCATCGGCAGCGTGGTGGCCAAGGCCCTGCACACCGTCGGCGACGACGGCGTGGTCACCGTCGACGACGCGCCGGTCCCGGGGGTCTCGGTCGCCTTCGTCGAGGACTTCGAGTTCGACAACGGCTACGTCTCGCCCTACATGGTGACCAACCCGGGCACGCTCGAGGCGATCGTCGACGACCCCTACATCCTGTTCTCCGCGGAGAAGATCAAGGACGTCCAGCAGGTCATGCCGGTGCTGGACCGGATCATGCGCAACGAGCGCCGCCCGCTGGTCATCGTGGCCGAGACCGTCGAGGGCACCGCCCTGCAGATGCTGGTCCACAACCACGTCAACGGGCACTTCCAGGCCGTCGCGATCAAGGCGCCGGGGTTCGGCGAGAAGCGCATCCACCTGCTCGAGGACATGGCCGCGCTCTGCGGCGGCAAGGTGCACTCGAAGAGCTCGTCGTTCTCGCTCGACCAGATCGACATCGAGCACCTGGGCCGCGCCTCGCAGGTGCAGGTGACCAGCGAGAGCACCACGATCATCGGTGGGCACGGCGACAAGCAGAAGCTGGAGTACCGGCTCTCCCAGCTGCGTGCCGAGCTGGCCCGGGCCACCATCGGCACCGACGAGGACTTCTTCTCCGACCGCATCGCCCGGCTGTCGGGCAAGGCCGCGATCATCTCCGTGGGCGCCCCGACCAACGCCGAGGCCCGCGAGATCCGCCACCGCGTGGACGACTCGCTGCAGGCGACCCGGGCCGCGGTCGCGGAGGGCATCGTCGCGGGTGGCGGTGCGGCGCTGCTGCACGCCGAGCCCGCCCTGGACGCCCTCGACGTGTCCGGGGACTACCGGATCGGGGTCGAGATCGTGCGGCACGCGCTGACCGAGCCGGTGCACCTGATCGCCTCCAACGCCGGCTACGACGGCGACGACGTCGTCAAGCAGGTCACGACGATGGGGGTCGACGACGGGTTCGACGCCCTGGAGGGCCGCTTCGGGGACATGGTCGGGATGGGCATCATCGACCCGCTGCGGGTCGTCCGCTCCGCCCTGCAGAACGGCGCGTCGGTCGCCGGGCTGATCCTCACCACCAACTCGCTGGTGGCCGAGGAGGTCACGCCCTGGAACAAGTCGCTGATGACCGAGTTCGGCCAGCTCGACGAGGGCATCCCGCAGCCCAGCCCGGACTCCAGCACCCCCCAGTCGCTGGGGCTGGGCCCGTCGGTCGGCTAGGTACGCACTCGTCCGATCACGTGGATCATGTCGGAGCGGCCCGGCACGCGCTGCGCGTGCCGGGCCGCTCCGCGACAGTGGAGAGGTGGTCGTGGTGGACCGGTGCTGCAGCGACGTGGCGGGGCGTGCGGGGCTCCCGCCCGTCGTCGACGCCCAGGTGCACGGCTGGGACGGCCGCCCGCACAACCAGGCGGGCCCGGCCGGTGAACAGTTCGTCGCCGACCTGCTGCACCGCCACCGGATGGTCGACCCGTCGCCGCGGCCGCTGTCGGCGGACGCGTTCGAGCTGGTCACCCCGGAGGCGCTGGCCGCGCACGTCCTGTCGGCGGTCGACCGGGCCGTGCTCGTCCCGGCGGTGTTCTCCGACCTGTTCGTGCTCGGGTTCGCCGCCACCGCGTGGCACGCCGAGCTGGCCGCCGAGCACCCCGAGCGGCTCGTGCTGGCCGGGGAGCTGGACCCCGCCGACCGCATCCGCGCCCGCGGCATCGGTGCCCGGGTCTCCCGCGACGGGCTGCGCGCGCTGACCGTGCTGCCGGCCCGGCGTCCGGAGACGGCGCTGTCGCTGCGCGCGCCGTGGCTGCGCCGCACGCTCATCCGGGCCGAGCAGGCCGGGGCCGGGGTCGTGCACGTCGGTGTCGCGCCGACCGCGCGGCCGTCGCGGGCGGCGCCGGAGTGGGCGCACGCCGGCGTCGCGGAGGTGGCCGGGCCGCGTCCGCGCTGGCCGGAGTGGGCCGAGCCGGTGCGGGCCGGGTCCGCGCTGCCGGTCCGGGTCCCCAGCGCCGGGCCCCTGCCCGCCGGTGCCCTGGACGTCGACGAGGTCGCAGCGCTCGCCGCCGCGCTGCCGAAGGTCCGGTTCGTGCTCGGGGCGGCCTGCGCCCCGACCGCGTCCCTGACCCGGCTGGCCCGGCTGCCGAACGTCTCGGTCCTGCTGACCGACCTGCTCATCGCCCTGCGCCGCCACCGCGTGCCCGCCGCGCAGGCGCTCGGCGAGCTGCTGGCCGCCTTCGGGCCGGACCGGCTGATGTTCGGCAGCGGCTACCCGCTGGTCCGCCCGGCCCGGCTCATCCGCGACCTGATGACCTTCCGCTATCCCGAGGAGCTGCGCGGACGCTTCCCCGAGCTCGACGACGACGTGCGCGCCGCCCTGCTCGGCGGCACCGCCGCGCGCCTGTACGGGCTCGACGTGGTCCGCCGGGCCGCCGCCCCGCGCCGTCTCGGTGTGCTCAGCCCCACCTGAACGTAGTAGAGGCTCACCTAAGCTCCATGTCCTAGCATTCCGCCGGACGAGCGGAAGGAACGGACATGGAACTCACGCGGCGGCAGATGCTGCTCGGATCGCTGGCCGCGGCCGGCGGCGCGGTACTGGCCGGATGCGGCGCGGGCGGCGGGAGCGCGGCCGGCGGCGGGGCCGGGACCACGGCGGCGGCCGGGTTCCCGGTGACGATCGAGGGCAAGCTCGGCACGGCCACGGTCCCGCAGGCGCCCCGGCGCGTGGCCTCGGTCGGCTACACCGACCACGACGCGATCCTCGCGCTCGGCGTCGCCCCGGTCGCCGCCCGCTACTGGTACGGCGCGGAGAACACCGTCGTCCAGCCGTGGGCGAGCGCGGCGGCCCGGGCGCTGGACGCGGCCCCGGCCGTGCTGACCATGTCCTCGATCGAGCCGGAGAAGATCGCCGCCCAGCGCCCCGACCTTGTGGTCGGCGTCTACTCCGACCTCGACGCGCAGAACTACCCGGTCGTCAGCGCCATCGCGCCGACCGTCGGCCCGGCGAAGGGCTTCCACGACTACGGCGCCCCCTGGCAGGAGCAGACCCGGCTGGTCGGCCGCGCCCTCGGCCGCACCGACGAGGCGGACCGGCTCGTCGGGGAGCTGGAGGCCCGCTTCGCCGCGGTCCGCGACGCCAACCCGCAGTGGGCGGGCAAGCAGGTCGCCGTCGCCACCCGCGGTGCCGACTCGCTGAGCGTGTTCGCCTCCCAGGACCCGCGCTCGCGCTTCTTCACCTCGCTCGGGTTCGTCGTCCCGCCGCGCTACGACGAGCTGGCCGGGCAGAGCTTCTACGCCGAGCTGTCCTTCGAGCAGTACGCCGAGCTCGACCACGACCTCGTCGTGTGGGACCAGCTGTCGTTCACCCCCGGCGGCCGCGCCACGGTCGAGCGCGACCCGCTGCTGTCGCGCCTGCCCGCGATGCGCGAGGGACGGGCCGTGTTCCTGGAGGGCGGGACCGAGCTCGCGTTCGCCTGGCAGACGGTCCTGAGCCTGCCCGCGGTGCTCGACGCCGTCGTCCCCGCACTGGAGCGGGCGATCCCCCGGGCCTGAGCGGCGCCGGCCCGGGCGTCTGACACGGTGGGGTGTGCCCCGTTCGCTGTCGTCGCTGCCGTTCCGCCTGCTCCTCGCCTCGACGGCGCTGGCCTTCGGCGGGTACGCGCTGCTGCTGCCGGTCGTGCCGCTGTGGGTCGCGCGCGGCGGCTCCGGCGAGTTCGGCGCCGGGCTGACGACGGGCGTGCTGATGGCGGTCACCGTCGGCACCCAGCTGCTGGTGCCGGCGCTGCTGCGCCGGGTCGGGCACCGGCCGGTGCTCGTCGCGGGCTCGCTGCTGCTCGGCCTGCCGACGCCGCTGCTCGCACTGACCGCCGACCTCGGGCCGGTGCTCGGGATCTCGGCACTGCGCGGGATCGGGTTCGGGATGGCGACCGTCGCGGGCAGTGCACTGGTCGCCGAGCTGGTCGAGCCGTCCGCGCACGGGCGCGCCTCGGCCCGCTACGGCTACGCCGTCGGCCTGCCGCAGCTGCTGTTCCTGCCCGCCGGCGTCGCGGTCGTCGACGCACTCGGGTTCACCGGAGTGTTCCTGCTCGCCGGGGTCACCCCGGTCGCGGGGGCGCTGGTCGTCGCCTTCGTGCGCGGCCCGCGCCGGGCGGTCCCGCCGCCCGGCGCCGGCGGTGCCGGGCACCCCCGCGAGCGCCGTCGCCGGCTGCCCGCCGCACCGGTGCTAGCGATGCTCGGCTGCTCCACCGCCCAGGGCGGGGTCATCACGTTCGCGCCGCTCGCGGTGCCCGGCGCGACCGTCGCGGTGCCGGCGGCGCTGTTCGCGACCGCGCTCGGCGCGCTGCTCGGGCGCGGGGTCGCCGGGACCCTCACCGACCGCACCGGACGCCCGGGCACCCTGCTGCCGGTCGGCACGCTCTGCGCCGCCGTCGGGCTGCTCGGGGTGCTCGCGGCCCCGTGGGCGTCCGGGCTGCTCGTGGCCGGGGCGCTCGTGGTCGGCGCGGGTTTCGGGCTGGTCCAGAACGACGCGATGGTCGCCCTGTTCGCCGCCGCCGGACCGCTGCACTACGGCGCGGCGAGCGCCGCCTGGAACATCGCCTACGACGCCGGCACGGGTCTCGGCGCGACCGGGCTCGGCGCGATCGCCGAGCCCTTCGGCTTCGCCGCCGCCTTCGGCGCGACGGCGGCGGTGCTGCTCCTGCTCACCCCCGCCGTCCGCCGTCGCTCCGCGTGAGCCCCCGCCGGGGGCGGGTCAGGACCCGCCCGAGATCCACTCCTCCAGGTGCGGGGCCTCGTCGCCGATCCTCGTCGAGTCGCCGTGGCCGGTGCGGACCTGCGTGTCGCCGGGCAGGGTCAGCAGGGTGGTCCGGATCGACTCGATGATCGTGTCGAAGTCCGAGTAGGACCGCCCGGTCGCGCCGGGTCCGCCCTGGAACAGGGTGTCGCCGGTGAAGACGACGCCCAGTTCGGGGGCGTAGAGGCAGGACGAGCCGGGGGAGTGGCCCGGGGTCTGCAGCACGCGCAGGTCGATCCCGCCGGCGGACAGGGTCTGGCCGTCGGCGAGCTCGGCGTCGGGCTTGCGGTCGGGCCAGGTCATGTCCCACAGGACCATCTCGGCCGGGTTGAGCAGGATCGGCGCGGAGAACCGGTCGGCCAGGGCGGGGGCCTGGTTGACGTGGTCGTCGTGGGCGTGGGTGCACACGATCGCCTTGACCCGGCGGTCGCCGACGGCGGCGGCGATGGCGTCGGCGTCGTGGGCGGCGTCGATGACGAACACCTCGCGGTCGTCGCCGACGATCCACACGTTGTTGTCGACGTCGAAGGAGCCGCCGTCGAGGTTGAAGGTCCCCGACGTCACGACGTGGTCGACGGCGGAGTCGATCGGGCCGGCCATCAGAGGACCACGACCGAGCGCAGGACCTCACCGGCGTGCATCTTCTCGAAGGCGGTCTCGATGTCGTCGAGACCGATGGTCTCGGTGACGAACTTGTCCAGCGGGAAGCGACCCTGCAGGTACAGGTCGACGTACATGGGGAAGTCGCGGCTGGGCAGGCAGTCGCCGTACCAGCTGGACTTGAGGGCCCCGCCGCGGCCGAAGTAGTCGATCAGCGGGATCGCCGGTGCCTGCAGGTCCGGGGTCGGCACCCCGACCAGGACGACGGTGCCGGCGAGGTCGCGGGCGTAGAAGGCCTGCTCGTAGGTCTCCGGGCGCCCGACGGCCTCGATGACGACGTCGGCGCCGTTGCCGTCGGTCACGGACCGGATGAACTCGACCGGGTCGGTGTCCTTGGCGTTCACGGTGTGGGTGGCGCCGAACCCGCGGGCCCACTCCAGCTTCCGCGGGTCGGTGTCGACGGCGATGATCGTCGTCGCGCCGGCCAGCGTGGCGCCGGCGACGGCGGCGTCTCCGACCCCGCCGCAGCCGATGACGGCGACGGAGTCGCCGCGCCCGACCCCGCCGGTGTTGATCGCCGCACCCAGGCCGGCCATGACGCCGCAGCCCAGCAGGCCGGCGGCCTTCGGGTCGGCGTCGGGGTCGACCTTGGTGCACTGTCCGGCGTGGACGAGGGTCTTCTCGATGAACGCGCCGATGCCCAGTGCGGGGGACAGCTCGGTGCCGTCGGAGAGGGTCATCTTCTGGGCCGCGTTGTGGGTGTCGAAGCAGTACTGGGGCTTGCCCTTCTTGCAGGCCCGGCAGACCCCGCAGACCGCGCGCCAGTTCAGCACGACGTAGTCGCCGGGTTCGACGTCGGTGACCCCCTCGCCGACGGACTCGACGACCCCCGCGGCCTCGTGGCCGAGCAGGAAGGGGAACTCGTCGTTGATGCCGCCCAGCTTGTAGTGCAGGTCGGTGTGGCAGACCCCGCAGGCCTGGATCTTCACGACGGCCTCACCCGGGCCGGGGTCCGGGACGGTGATCGTCTCGACCGTCACCGGCTCGCCCTTGGCGCGGGCCACGACGCCACGTACCTGCTGTGCCATTGCTCGTACTCCACTCGTCCTCGACGACGTCCGGTAGGGACGGATGCTCGGATGGCGACTCTGGCATGTGACGCCGGACGGTGCCACGCCGGAGGCGGTGGAAACAGGTGTTTCCGCGAACCGGTCGCGATGTGTCTCGGAATGAGACGGTCCCGGCCCGCGCGCGGCGGGCCGGGACCGGGCACGGCGGGTCAGAAGCCGAGGTCGCCCATGTCCCCGCCCATGTCCCCGCCCATGTCCCCGCCGTCGTCGAAGCCGGGGTCCTCGGCCGGGGGCTCCTCCGGCGCGGCCACGTCCTCGCCGGCTCCCGCGTCGTCGAACAGCGCGCCCGCGATCGCGGTGCCGATGACGGCGCCGGCGACACCGGCCAGCAGCGATCCGGCGATCATCCCGCCCGTGCCGGGCCCGCGGCCGCCGCCGAGCGACCGCTCCATGGTGCCGGGGTCGCGCATCTCGGCGCGGGTCGCCATGCGTGCCAGCACCTGCGGGTCGGTCGAGCGGGCCCGCTCGGCCTCGGGCACCTCGGCGCCGACGTCGTTCAGCACCTTCCGCCGCTGCTCGGGCGTCAGCTTCGCGAACGCCTCCGCGTGCGCCTGCTCCACCTGCTCGGGCGGTGCGGTGCGGAGCAGGTAGCGGTAGCGCTCGATCGCCTGCCGGTCGGGGTCCTGCTGCGGCGCCGGTCCGGGCGCCTGCGGGGCCGCGCCCCCGGAGCCCTGCTGCGGCCGTGCCTGCGCGCGTCCGGCGAGACGCTCCCTGAGCATGTCGAGCAGACCCATCTGCGGGTGTCCTCCTGGCTGTCCGGGTCATTCCCGGTCGTCCGCCCGATCCGGACGGACCGGGCACATCGGACGAACGCCCGGCGCCCGGTTCCGGTTCCCGCGGGCGGGTCCGGATCGCCTACGGTCGGGTCCGTGACGACCCCGCCGAGCTCGACCGCCCCACCCGCCGGACTCGCGCTCGGCGCCGTCGCCGGGAAGGGGCGGCCGGGGAGCTCCCGCATCGCCTGCCCGCTGCCCGACGGCGGGCTGCTCGACGTCGGCTCGCTGGCGACCGCCCAGCGCGGGCCCCACTCCGACCTGCTCACCGCGCCCGACCTCACCCGGCTGCTCGACGCCGGCGCCCCGGCCTGGCGCGAGGTCGTCGAGTGGCTGCGCGGGTGGCGCGCGGACCACGAGCGCGCGGCCGCGCACCGGCTGCCCGCCGAGGGGCTGGAGCCGGTGCTGCCGTTCGCCGTGGCCGACTACGTGGACTTCTACGCGTGCGAGCAGCACGCCCGCAACGCCGGGCTCATCTTCCGGCCGGACGCCGAGCCGCTGACGCCGAACTGGCGGCGGATGCCCGTCGGCTACCACGGCCGCGCCGGGACGGTGCGGGTGAGCGGCACCCCGGTCGTCCGGCCCTCGGGGCAGCGCGGGCCCGAGGACTTCGGCGCCTGCGCGAAGCTGGACTTCGAGGCCGAGCTCGGCTTCGTCCTCGGCGGACCGGTGCCGGGCCCGGTCGCCGTCGACGACGCCGCCGAGCACGTCTTCGGTGTCGTGCTCCTCAACGACTGGTCCGCCCGCGACATCCAGTTCTTCGAGTCCCGCCCGCTCGGGCCGCACCTCGGCAAGTCCTTCGCGACGTCGATCTCGGCCTGGGTGACCCCGCTCGACGAGCTGTCCGCGGCCCGGGTCCCGCTGCCCCCGCACGACCCGGCGCCGCTGCCGTACCTGAGCCCGAGCGAGGCCGCGCAGGGTCTCGACATCGACCTCGCCGTGCACGTCAACGGCGAGCGGATCGCCACGCCGCCCGCGGCGGACCTCTACTGGTCGCCCGAGCAGATGGTGGCCCACCTGACCTCGGGCGGGGCGGGGCTGCGGTCCGGCGACCTGCTCGGGTCGGGCACCGTCTCGGGCCCCGAGCGCGCCCAGTTCGGCTCGATGCTGGAGCTGTCCTGGAACGGCCGCGACCCGGTCGCGCTCGCCGGCGGCGGCTCACGCACCTGGCTCGAGGACGGCGACGAGATCGCGATCACCGCCACCGCGCCCGCCCGCGACGGCGGCCGCCTGTCCCTCGGCGAGGTCCGCGGGCGCGTGCGCGGGGCCTGAGTCAGCGCAGCGGCAGCAGCGGGTCCGGCGCGCCCAGCGCGTCGCGGATCAGCGCCGGGACCTCCTGCTTGCCGCTGCCGTCGACGGCGATCACCACGTAGACGGTGCGGCAGTCGCAGGTCACGACGCGGTTGCCCGCGTCGTCGAGGGCGCGGACCTGGAAGTCGAGCGCGAAGCTGGTGCGGCCGATCCGGGCCGTGGAGACGGCGACGACGACGTCCTCGCCCCATCCGACCCCGGCCCGCCAGTCCAGCTCGGTGTGGACGAGCTGGACGTCGTAGCCCGCGTCGAGCATGGCGCGGTAGGTCAGCTCGCGGGACTCGAGGAACTCGGTCATCGCCTCGTCGAACCAGGCGAGGTACCAGGCGTTGAACACGACCCCTTGGGCGTCCACCTCGTGGTAGCGCACCCGGACCGGGAACTCGAAGGTCGCCATGCGCCGATGCTACGGGGCCCGGACGGCGCTCACGTGTCGTGACGGTCCGCCGGGGCCGGGTCGACGCGCTCGCGGATGGCGCGGTTGACCGCGCGGCCGAACGCGGTGACCACGCCCTGCAGGGTGACCGGCTTCAGCCGGGCGAACGCGGCCGCGAGCCGGCGCCGCTCCTCGGCCGGGCGCCCGCGGTCGCGGTAGGGCTGCAGGACCTCCTCCTGGAACAGCGTCATGAGGTCCTCGGCGAGCGCGGCGGTGTGCCGCTCGATGAGGTCGTGCGAGCGCTTCCACACGTCGGTGGGCAGGCCCGAGTCCAGCGTCTCCAGCGCCGAGCCGAGCGCCAGCGCGCCGTGCAGCCGGAAGGCGCCTGGGCCGTCGCCGGGCAGCCGGGTCAGCGCGCCCAGCCGCTCCAGGACGGTGACCTCGTCGTCGGTCAGGCGGCGGCCTGCCCGGCGGTCGAGGCCGGCGCGGTCGAGCTCCTCGCCCGCCTCGGGCAGCCACGGCGTGAGCAGCGCGCGCTGCAGGGCCAGCTCCTCCGGGGCGGTCGACGGCGGCACCCGCTCCAGCTGCCGCTCGATCGCGGCCAGGGTGAAGCCGAGGCCGGTCAGCTCGCCGATGAGCTCCAGGCGGGCGCGGTGCGCGGCGTCGTAGAGGCCGGTCCGCCCGCGCAGCCGCGGGGCCGGGATGAGGCCCTTGCCGGCGTAGAAGCGGATGGTGCGCACCGACATGCCCGTCCGCTCGGCGAGCTGGTCGACGGTGAGCAGCTCGGGGGAGCCGTCGTCGGTCGAGGCGTCGGGGGCGGCGGACATGGCGAGCAGGGTACGGGCCGCGCGTCGGATATGACAGCCACGATGTGACATTCTCGCTGTCACGTCATCGGTCGTGCGTCTTGACCCATGTGACAGTACTGCTGTAACAAAAGCTACCAGTAAGTAGGGGCAGTGCCGTCCGTACCGCCCCGGTGCCGACCACCCACGAGAGGTTCGGATGAGCGAGATCCCCGAGGCCTACATCTACGACGCGATCCGCACGCCGCGCGGCCGGGGCAAGGCCTCCGGTTCGCTGCACGAGGTCAAGCCGATCTCCCTGGTCACCGGGCTGATCGACGCGATCCGCGAGCGGAACCCCGAGCTCGACACGAACACGATCGACGACGTCGTGCTGGGCGTCGTCTCGCCGGTCGGCGACCAGGGCGGTGACATCGCCAAGACCGCCGCCATCGCCGCGGGGCTGCCCGACACCGTCGCCGGTGTGCAGCTCAACCGCTTCTGCGCCTCCGGCCTGGAGGCCGTGAACACCGCGACCCAGAAGGTCCGCTCCGGGATGGAGGAGCTCGTCCTCGCCGGTGGCGTCGAGGGCATGAGCCGCGTCCCGATGGGCTCCGACGGCGGCGCCTGGGCGATGGACCCCGACACCGCCTACGAGACCGGCTTCGTGCCGCAGGGCATCGGCGCCGACCTCATCGCGACCCTCGAGGGCTACAGCCGCGAGGACGTCGACACCTTCGCCGTGGAGTCCCAGACCCGCGCGGCCAAGGCGTGGGCCGACGGCCGCTTCGCGAACTCGATCATCCCGGTCAAGGACCGCAACGGCCTGACCGTGCTCGACCGCGACGAGCACATCCGCGCCGGCGCGACCGTCGAGGCGCTCGGCGGGCTCAAGCCGTCCTTCGAGATGATGGGCCGCGACGGCGGGTTCGACGCCGTGGCGCTGCAGAAGTACCACTGGGTCGAGAAGATCGACCACGTCCACCACGCCGGCAACTCCTCCGGCATCGTCGACGGCGC
This sequence comes from Pseudonocardia spirodelae, assembly GCF_037727765.1. Taxonomy (NCBI): domain Bacteria; kingdom Bacillati; phylum Actinomycetota; class Actinomycetes; order Pseudonocardiales; family Pseudonocardiaceae; genus Pseudonocardia; species Pseudonocardia spirodelae. The sequence goes on from NZ_JBBJUP010000017.1 coordinate 106,527, forward strand.
CGCGCTGACCCTGATCGGCACCGAGGCCGCCGGCACGGCCAACGGCCTCATCCCGCGCGCCCGCATCGTCGCCACCGCGCTGTCCGGTGCCGACCCGACGATCATGCTGACCGGCCCCGCGCCGGCCGCCCGCAAGGCGCTCGCGAAGGCCGGCCTGTCCGTCGAGGACATCGACCTGTTCGAGATCAACGAGGCGTTCGCCGCCGTCGCCCTGCGGTTCATGAAGGACATGGGCATCTCGCACGAGATCACCAACGTCAACGGCGGCGCCATCGCGATGGGCCACCCGCTCGGCGCCACCGGCGCGATGATCCTCGGCACGCTGATCGACGAGCTGGAGCGCCGCGACCTGCGCCGCGGGCTGGCCACGCTGTGCGTCGGCGGCGGCATGGGCATCGCCACCATCGTCGAGCGCGTCTGAAAGGGACTGGATCAGTGACTGAGCAGAAGGCCGTCCGCTGGGAGAAGGACGCCGACGGCATCGCCGTCGTCACCCTCGACGACCCGGCCAGCAGCGCCAACACGATGAACGACGCCTACCGCGAGGCCATGCGGGAGGTCGTCGACGACCTGGAGAAGAACAAGGACGACATCGTCGGTGTCGTCGTCACCTCGGCGAAGAAGACCTTCTTCGCCGGCGGGAACCTGGAGCAGCTCTCGGCCGCCGGCCCGGACGACGCCGGGAGGATCGTCGAGCTGGTCACCGAGGTCAAGGCCCAGCTGCGCAAGCTGGAGACCTTCGGCCGCCCGGTCGCCTCGGCGCTGGTCGGCACCGCGCTGGGCGGCGGGCTGGAGATCGCGCTCGCGACCCACCACCGGGTCGGCGTCGACGCCAAGGGTGTCGTCTACGGCCTGCCCGAGGTCAGCCTGGGCCTGCTGCCCGGCGGCGGCGGCGTCACCCGCGTCACCCGGATGCTGGGCATCGCGAACGGCTTCATGAACGTGCTCGCGCAGGGCCAGCGGCACAAGCCCGCCAAGGCGCTGGAGCTGGGCCTGGTCGACGAGCTCGCGGCCACCCGCGAGGAGGCGTTCGACAAGGCCCGGGCGTGGGTGCTCGCCAACCCCGAGCACACCACCCAGCCCTGGGACCGGCCGAAGTACCGGATCCCGGGCGGGACGCCGTCGAGCCCGTCGCTCGCCGCCATCCTCCCGGCGTTCCCGGCGAACCTGCGCAAGACGCTCAAGGGCGCCCCGATGCCCGCGCCGCGCAACATCCTCGCCGCCGCGGTCGAGGGTGCCCAGGTCGACTTCGACACCGCCTCGAAGATCGAGGGCCGCTACTTCGCGGAGCTCGTGACCGGCCAGGTCTCGAAGAACATGACCAAGGCGTTCTTCTTCGACCTCAACGCGATCAACGGCGGCAAGTCCCGCCCGGACGGCCCCGCGAAGTGGCAGCCCACCAAGGTCGCGGTGCTCGGCGCCGGGATGATGGGCGCGGGCATCGCCTACGTCTGCTCGCTCGCCGGCTGGGAGGTCGTCCTCAAGGACGTCTCGCGCGAGGCCGCCGACAAGGGCAAGGCCTACTCCGAGGGCCTGGTCGCCAAGGGTGTGCAGCGCGGGAAGACCACGCAGGAGAAGGGCGACGCCCTGCTCGGCCGGATCACCCCGACCGACGACTACGCCGACCTCGAGGGCTGCGACGTCGTCATCGAGGCCGTCTTCGAGTCCGTCGAGCTGAAGCAGGAGGTTTTCCGCGAGGCCGCCAAGCACATCAAGCCGGACGCGCTGCTGTGCTCGAACACCTCGACCCTGCCGATCACCGAGCTCGCGAAGGGCGTCGACCGCCCCGACGACTTCATCGGCCTGCACTTCTTCTCGCCGGTCGACAAGATGCCGCTGGTCGAGATCATCAAGGGCGAGCGCACGAACGACGAGGCCCTGGCCAAGGCGTTCGACCTGACCCTGGGGATCCGGAAGACCCCGATCGTCGTCAACGACTCGCGCGGGTTCTTCACCAGCCGGGTCATCGGCACCTTCATCAACGAGGGCGTCGCGATGATCGCCGAGGGCATCGACCCGCAGACGATCGAGCAGGCGTCGAGCCAGGCCGGCTACCCGGCCCCGGTGCTGCAGCTGATGGACGAGCTGACCCTCACGCTGCCGCGCAAGATCCGCGAGGAGACCCGCAAGGGCGTCGAGGCCGCGGGCGGCACCTGGACCCCGCACCCGTCCGACCCGGTGATCGACCGGCTCGTCGACGAGTTCGACCGCAAGGGCAAGAGCTCCGGCGCCGGGTTCTACGAGTACGAGAACGGCAAGCGCACCCGCCTCTGGCCGGGCCTGCGCGAGCAGTTCGGCGCGACGAACCACGACGTCGACCTGCACGAGCTGTCCGAGCGGATGCTGTTCATCGAGTCGATCGAGACGGTCCGGTGCGTCGACGAGGGCGTGCTGACCACCGTCGCCGACGCCAACATCGGCTCGATCTTCGGCATCGGCTTCCCGGCCTGGACCGGTGGCGTGCTGCAGTACATCGAGGGCTACCCCGGTGGTCCGGCCGGATTCGTGGCCCGCGCCGACGAGCTGAAGGCGACGTACGGCGAGCGCTTCGAGGTCCCGCAGTCGCTGCGCGACCGCGCGGCGAAGGGGGAGTCGGCCACCGCGGCCGCCTGATCCCACCCCCCGCACACGGGACCCCCGCCGGCACCCTGGCCGGCGGGGGTCCCGTGCGTCGGGGGCCGGTCAGCGGGGCACGGTGGGCTGCAGCGTCGCCTCGACCAGCGCCTCGGTCCGGATGTGGGTGCCCTCCTGGTACCCGGGGTCGCGGACCATGTCGGAGAACGCGCGCCGGCTCGGGTAGGAGACGAGCAGGACCGCGTCCCACTCCTGGCCGGGCTCGGCGACGACCGGGGCCAGCCCGCGGCCGAAGTAGACGACCTCGGCGCCGAACCGCGCGGCGGTGGCCCGGAAGTGCGCGATGTAGTCGTCGTAGCGCGCCTCGCCGCCCTCGGCGAAACGCAGCAGGTTCAGCATCGTGATCGGCTGGTCCGGGTCCTCGGCGAGGAAGGCCTTCATGTCCGCGCCGGTGGGGTTCACTGCCATCGCCCGAGTCTAGGGTCGGGTGCGGAGGGGCCCCGACGACGAGAGGAGATCCACCCGTGATCCGCAACGTGGTGGTCGGCCGGCTGGCCGACGGTGTCGAGCCCTCGGCGATCGAGCCCGGGCTGCAGGCCCTGCGCGAGCTGCGCGTCGCGGGGCTCGATCTCGAGCTCGAGGCCGGACTCGACCTCGGGCTGCGCGAGGGCAACGCCCACTACGTGCTCACCGTCGACCTCCCCGACGAGGAGTCCTACCGGGTGTACGACCGCGACGAGGAACACAACCGGATCCGCCGGGAGCTGTTCGCCCCGTTCAGCGCGGTGATCGAACGGATCCAGTTCCGGCTGAGCTGATCCGGTCGAACCGGACCAACCGGATGCGGGTGCCGCCCGATCAGGCACCATGGAACGCGTGACGCAGTGGGTGTTCGACATCGTGGACCGCCTGGGAGCGGCCGGGATCGGTCTCCTGATCTTCCTGGAGAACGTGGTCCCGCCGATCCCGTCCGAGGTCATCCTCCCGCTGGGCGGGTTCCGAGCCTCGACCGGCGCGATGGACCCGGTCGCGGTCTGGGCGGCGGCCACGATGGGGGCGGTCGCCGGGGCCCTGGTGCTCTACGCGCTCGGCCACTGGCTGGGCTACGAGCGCGTGCACCGGCTCGCCGGCAGCCGCTGGTTCGTGCTGTCCAGCCGCAAGGACCTGGAGAAGGGCCTGGCGCTGTTCGAGCGCTGGGGCAGCTGGTTCGTCCTCGCCGGCCGGTGCATCCCGATCGTGCGCAGCCTCATCTCGATCCCGGCGGGGATCGCCCGGATGCCGCTGGTGCGCTTCGTGGGCCTGTCCGCGCTGGGCAGCGGGGTGTGGAACGCCCTGTTCGTCTACCTCGGCTTCGCGCTCGGCGAGCGCTGGGAGCTCATCGAGGGCTACATGTCGCCGATCAGCAAGATCGTCGCCGTGCTCGGGGCGGCGGTGGTCGTCTGGCTGGTCGCGCGCAAGGTCCTGCAGCGCCGCGCCCGCGGCGGCGTCCAGGAGAAGGACGCCGCCGGCACCGGCTGACGGCGCCGAGCCGACCGCCCGCTGCGCCGGACGGATGATCACGAACGCCCTGCGTACCGCGCCCGCCACGGCGCGTATCCGCCGTCCGACCGCCGGGCCGCCCGGTGGTGGCGCTGTGCGAACCTGATCGCCCACGGGTGCGGACGAGCGGTGGAGGTGGTCGGGTGCGCCTGGTCGGGATCCACCACACGCACCCGTCGGGCACGGTCGCGCTGCGCGGTGCCGACCTGGACGTCGAGCCGGTCGTGCCCACGGTCGTCCGGGGGCCGAACGGGGCGGGCAAGTCGACGCTGCTGCGCATCGCGGCGGGTGCGCTCGTCCCGACCGCGGGCGAGGTCGAGGACGCCCCCGCGGTCGTCGGGTACCTGCCCGACCGTTTCCCGGCCGCCCGCAAGATGCCGCCGCGGCGCTGGCTCGACCACGTCGCCCGGGTGCACGGCGTCGACGTCGACGACGCCGCCGACCGAGCCGACGAGCTGCTCGAGGAGCTCGGCTACGACGGCGACGACGACGAGCCGATGGGCGAGCTGTCCACCGGCAACGCCCGCAAGGTCGGGCTGGTCCAGGCCCTGTCCTGCGATCCGGGCCTGCTCGTGCTCGACGAGCCGTGGAACGGCCTGGACGACGAGGCCGCCGACGCCCTGACCCGCCTGCTCGGCGCGCGCGCCGCGCCGACGCTGGTCACCGACCACACCGGCACCGCCGCCGGCCTGCCCGGGGCCCGCCTGCACCGGCTGCGCGAGGGCCGGATCGCCGCCACCACCGACCCGGACTCGGTGCCGCTGCCGGCGGCGCCCCCGCCCGGGGCGATGATGCGCCTGGACATGGCGTGCGCGGGGGACCCGCGTCCGCTGCTGGAGCGGGTCCTGCCGCCCGCCCGCGTCGAGGGCGCCGCGCCGGGCCGCTTCACCGTCCGCGTCCCCGCGCCGGACAGCGACGCCTGGCTCGCCGCCGCGTTGGCCGCGGGCTGCGCGGTCCGTTCCGTGCGCCCGGTGCGGTCCGCGCGCCCGGAGGACCGGCGGTGAGGCGCCGGGTGCGCGCGGCGCTCGCCGTCGCGATGCTGCTGGGTGAGGACGTCGGGCGCACCGAGAAGTTCGTCGCCCCCGCCGTGCTCTACGCCGGTGTGCTCGCCGTGCTGTTCGGCGGGGCGCCCGGCCCGCTGCCCGAGCCGTGGGCGGCCAGCGCGCTGCTGCTCTACCCGGTCGGGGCCTGGCTGGCGCACGCCCTGGCCGAGACCGAGGACGACGACGCCCGCACCGTCACGCTGTCCGCGGCCGGCGGGCCGTGGCCGGTCGCGGCCGGGGTGCTGCTCGCGGCGACGGCCGGCGTCGCCGTGCTCGGGCTCCTCGCCGTGGTGTGGGGGGTGATCGCGGCGTGGGGCACCGCGACGACCGGCAGCCTGCTCGACGGCCTGCTCGCCCACCTGGTCTGCGGGATGACCGGGGCCGCGGTGGGCGCGGTGTTCTCGCGGCCGGTCTTCCGCAACGAGGGGCCCGCCCTGATCGGCGCGCTCGTGGTCCTCGTCGTCACCGGGACGCAGTCCTGGCTGCCCCCGGTCGGGACGGCGGCCGCGGCGCTCGGCAGCGGCCGCCTCGGCGTGGGGCCGCTCGGGGACCTGGTGGTCGCACTGCTGGTGGCGGTGGCCGCGGTGACCCTGGTGGTGCGGGTCGAGCAGGGCGGGCTGCGGGCCGCCGGGCACCGGATCACCGGGCTGCTGGCGCGGCTGCGCCGCTGACCCCGGGCCCGCCAGGGCCCCGGGTCAGCGCACGAGCCCGGCGACCCGGCCGAGCCGTTCGACGGCACCCGCGAACAGCGCGTCGCGGTCGTCGACGGCGTTGTCGAACTGGCCGAACAGCTCGAACGACACGTGCCCGAACAGGCCGGACCACGCGGTCAGGGCCGCGAGCAGCGCACCGCCGGGCAGCTCCGGCGCCTCCAGCGCCCCGGCGATCCGGGCGGCGTCGGCCGCGAGCGGCCCGTCCGGGTCCGGGGCGCCGGCCAGCGTGCCGGCGGCGTGGGCGTCGCGCAGGGCCCGCCCGAACGGGGCGAGGACGCGGCCGGCGGCGGGCACGGTGTCGGCGGGCGCGCGGTAGCCGGGCACGGGGGAGCCGTAGATCAGGGCGTACTCGTGCGGGTGGGCCAGCGCCCAGCCGCGCACGGCGTGCGCGACGGCCCGCCACCGGTCGGCGGGGTCGTCACCCGCGGCCGCGGCCGCGGTGTCGACGGCGTCGGCCAGCGCGTCGTAGCTCTGCACGATGAGCGCGGTCAGCAGGTCGTCGCGGGTGGGGAAGTAGCGGTGCAGGGCGGAGGAGACCATCCCGATCTCGCGGGACACGGCCCGCATGGACAGCGCGGCCGCGCCGGTCTCGGCCAGCTGTCGACGGGCGGCGGCGGTGATCTCGGAGACGAGCTCGGCCCGGGCCCGCTCGCGGGCGGTGCGGGAGGCGTTCACCGCGTCACCGTAGACCACGACGTGAACATCGGTCGACGATGAGAGCAATGCTCTTGCCGGGGAGCGGTGATTCCGGAAACATCGCCGCCGACGGAGGGGGTTGCGATGTGGTGGTGGGTGGTGGCCGGGGCGGCGTTCGCGGCGTATCCGGCGTTGCGTCCGTGGGTGGACGGTCCGCCGGTGTGGGCCGACCCGTGGTGGGTGCCCGCGCACCTGCTGGGGGTGCTGGGGTTCGCCGCGTTCGTCGCGGGCGTGGCCGCGGTGCGGGAACGGGCCCGGGGCGGCCGGGCGGAGCCGACGGCCCGCGTCGCGCTCGGGGCGGCCGCCGCGGGGACGGCGCTGCTGCTGCCGTACTACGGCGCCGAGGCGTTCGGGCTGTCCGCCGTGGGGTCCGCCGTCGCCGACCCGGACGCGGCGGGCCGGCTGGCCGAGCTCGTCCGCACGGGCCCGTGGGCGGCGACGACGTTCGCCGCCGGCCTGGTCGCGCTCGCCGTGGCCGGGGTGGTGGTGGCGGCCGTGCGCCGCGGAGCCGGACCGGACGGGGCACACCGGGCGGGACCCGGCGCGTCGGCCGGCGCGGTGCTGGTCGCGGTGGCGATGGTCCTGTACCTGCCGCAGTTCTTCGCCACGCCCGAGCTGCGGATCACGCACGGCGTCGTGCTGGGGGTGGGCTGCGTGCTGGTGGGGCTCGCGCGGCGTCGTCCGGTGCGCGCCGCAGCCGCGGTCACGGGCGTCGCGGCCGGGTAGCCGCGCCGCCTCACCGGGCGGGCAGCGTCACGGTCAGCCGGGCGGGCAGGGCGTCGTGCCCGGCCGCCGTCACGCGGACCGAGCGCCGGTCGCGCCCGCGCTCGACCCACCCGCGGTCGAACAGCGCCCGGCACAGCGCGGCCCCCGCGGCACCGGCCAGGTGGTGGCGCCGCTCGGTCCAGTCCAGGCAGGCGCGGACCACCGGGCGCCCGGTGCGGGGCAGGCCGCCGGCGAGCCCGTCGAACCAGGCGCGACCGTCGGCGGTCAGGGCGAGCCCGTCGTCGACGGTGAGCAGGCCGTCGGCGACCAGGCCGTCGAACAGCGCGACGCCGAGGGCGCCCGCGAGATGGTCGTAGCAGGTCCGGGCGGCGGCGAGCCGCACGGCGGCGCGCGAGGCCCGCAGCGACGGCGGCCCGGGGGTCGGGGCGATCCCGGCCGCCAGCGTCTCGACGGTGCGGGCCACGTCGGGTCCGGCCAGGCGCACGTAGCGGTGCCGCCCCTGGCGCTCGGTGACCAGCAGCCCGGCCGCGACCAGCCGGTCGAGGTGCGCGCTCGCCGTCGACGGGGCGACGCCGGCGTGGCGGGCGAGCTCGCCCGCGGTCCAGGCCCGGCCGTCGATCAGGGCCAGGCAGAACGTCGCGCGCGTCCGGTCGGCGAGCAGCGCCGCGCGCCGCGCCAGCGCGGACGGGTCCACCGGCCCGGTGTTCACCGGTCCGCCCCCGTCCCGGCGCCCGCGGTCGAGCCCGCCGTCGGCACCGTGCGGGGACGGCGGCGCGACAGTGCGACCCCGGCCAGGGCGAGCGCCCCGCCGAGCAGGGCGAGCGGCGGGGGCAGCTCGCCGAGCACCGGCCAGGCCATCAGCACCACCAGCGTCGGCACGAGGTAGGTGGTGACGCCGAGGCGGCCCGCGTCGGTCCGCGACAGCGCGTAGGCCCAGGTGCCGAAGGCGAGCGCGGTCGGCACCAGGCCGAGGTAGACCATCCCGGCGACCTCCGGCCCGGACGCGGCCCGGGTCGCGTCGAGGAGGTCCCCGGCCCAGGGCAGCGTCGCGACGGCCCCGACCAGGCAGGCGACCTGGGTGACCTGCAGCGCGGGCAGGCGGCGCAGCACCGGCTTCTGGGTGAGCACGCCGACCGTCCAGGTCGCCGCGGCCAGCAGGCACAGCAGCGCGCCCACCGGCCCCGCCGCGCCGCCCGGCCCGGGCCCGGAGGTCGCGAACCCGATCAGCACCGCACCGGCGAACCCGATCCCGGCCCCGGTCAGCAGCGGCCGGGGGAACCCCTCCCGCAGCACGACGCCGGCCGACAGCGCGATCAGGATCGGCCCGACGTTGACCAGCATCGCGGCGGTCCCCGCGTCGAGCCGCTCCTCGGCCGCGTTCAGGGCGAGGTTGTAGACGCCGAACCAGCTCACCCCGCAGGCCGCCATGAGCAGCCACTCGCGCGGGGTCGGCCGCACCCAGGTCCGCGTCAGCAGCACCGCGAGCGTGAGCGCGGCGCCCCCGACCAGCAGTCGTCCGAGTGCGAGCGCGCCCGCACCGAAGGCCGGGCCGACCGCCCGGATCGCCACGAACGCCGACGCCCACGCCAGCACCGTCACCCCGGCCGCCGCGGCGACCCGCGTCCCCGATCCCGTCATGGCCGCGACGCTAGGCGCCGGGTGTGTCGGCGTGCACCGAATTCAGGCCCGGTAGTGCGGCGCCGCCGCCGCGAGCGTCGCCTCCCAGTCCGGCATCGGCGCCCCGGCCAGGACGGCGGCGAGCCGGTCGAGGTACCAGTGCCAGCCCGGACCGGCGTCGGCCGGGGAGAACCCCTCGGGCAGCACCTGCTCGAACACGAGGACCGTGCCGTCGCCGTGCGGGGTGAGCGTCACCGACAGCTCCCAGGGGGCGCCGTCGCCCTCCCGGATGTCGACGGCGAGCCGGTGCGGCGGCGCGCACTCGCGCACGAGCACCGTCGACGGCGGCCCGCCGCCGTCCTCGTCGCTGGTCAGGACCAGCTCGACGGTCCCGCCCGGGCGCCCGTCGCCGCTCCACCGGCCGAACCATCGCGCGCAGCGGTCGGGGTCGGTGACCGCCGACCAGACCTCGGCGACGGGCTCGGTGTGGGTGCGGCGGAACCGCAGCAGGGCACGCCCGTCGGCGGCGCGGACCACCTCACCGGCACGGGCTGCGGTGTCGTCGCTCATGCGTCCTCCCTCGATCCTCGGGCCAGTTCGGTGTCGAGCGCGTCGAGCCGCTGCGCCCAGAAGCCGCGCAGCCCGGCCAGCCACCGCTCGGCGGCGGCCGGCCCGGCCGGGTCGACCGCGTAGAGCCGCCGGGTCCCCTGGGCGCGCACGGTGGCGAACCCGTTCTCGCGCAGCACACGCAGCTGCCGCGAGACCGCCGGCTGGGAGATCCCGAACTCGGCCCGGACGACCTCGGTCACCCGCCCCGCGGTCCGCTCGCCCCCGGCGAGCAGCTCCAGGATGCGCCGCCGGACGGGGTCGCCCAGCACGTCGAACGCTTCCACAACGCGCAGATTATATAAACACGATCAGAAATAGAAGAGGGCTGGACGGCGGAGCGCCTGCGTCCTATGGTTCGTTACATGACTAACGAACCACAGAACTACGGCACCGGGAGGTCGCCGTGAACGACGACGGCCGCCCGCTGTTCGTGCAGATCGCGGAGGACATCGCGTCCGCCGTCGTGGACGGGACCTACCCGGAGGGGACCCAGGTGCCGTCCAGCAACGAGCTCGCCGCCTTCCACCGGATCAACCCGGCGACCGCGGCCAAGGGTCTCAACCAGCTGGTCACGCAGGGCGTCCTGCAGAAGAGACGGGGGATCGGGATGTTCGTCGCCGAGGGGGCGCGCGCCCGGCTGCTCGACAGCCGCCGCGAGGACTTCGCGAGCCAGTACATCGCTCCGCTGGTCACCGAGGCCCGCAAGCTCGGCATCGACCCGGAGCAGCTGAAGAAGATGATCGACGTCTGGGGGGACGAGCGATGAGCAGGAACGTGATCGCCATGCACGGCGTCACGAAGCGCTACGGCGACGTGACCGCGCTCGACGGCGTGACCTTCGCGCTGGAGGAGAACCGCATCCACGGCCTGCTCGGCCGCAACGGCGCGGGCAAGACCACCGCGATGCAGATCCTCACCGCGCAGAACTTCGCGACCGCGGGGACCGCCGAGATCTTCGGCGAGCGCCCCTACGAGAACGCCCGGGTGCTCGCCCGCACCTGCTTCATCCGCGAGTCGCTGCGCTACCCGGACAACTACCGCGTCGACCACGCGCTGCGGGCCGCCGCGTCGGTCTACCCGCACTGGGACGCCGCGTTCGCCGAGGACCTGCTCGGCGAGTTCGGACTGCCCCGCAAGCGCTCGTGCAAGAAGCTCTCGCGCGGGCAGCAGTCGGCCGTCGGCGTCGTCATCGGGCTGGCCTCGCGGGCCCCGCTGACCTTCTTCGACGAGCCCTACCTGGGCCTCGACGCCGTCGCCCGGCAGCTGTTCTACGACCGGCTGCTCGCCGACTACGCCGAGCACCCGCGCACCGTCGTGCTGTCCACCCACCTCATCGACGAGGTCTCCGACCTCATCGAGCACGTCGTGCTCATCGACGCCGGCCGGGTGCTCATCGACGCCGAGGCCGAGGACCTGCGGGGCCGCGCGGTCACCGTCACCGGGCCGGTCGAGGCCGTCGAGCGGTTCGCCCGCGGGCACTCCGAGCTGCACCGCGAGCAGCTCGGCGGCTTCCTGCGGCTCACGCTGTCCGGCGCCGTGCCGTCCAGCTCCGACGGTGACCTGCGCTTCGAGCCCGTCTCGCTGCAGCAGCTCGTCGTCCGTACCACCCAGCGCAACGCCGCGATCCGGACCGACGAGGGGGCCCTGTCATGAGCACGAGCACCGTCACCGAGCCCCCCGAGGTCACCACGGGCGGCCGGATCGCGACCGTCCTGCGGCTGACCGGCGTCGACGCCCGCGTGCGGATGTCGGTCCCGTGGCTGATACTCGGCGCGATCTTCCTGGTCAACGTGGCCATCTGGTGGGCGGTCCGGGCCAGCTCCGACGACGGCGGTCAGGGCACGACCGGCGCCCTGACCGCGCTGTTCTTCATCATCGGCTCGACCTACCTGGTCACGATGACCCAGACGATGCCGTTCGCGCTCAGCCTGGGCATCACCCGGCGGCACTTCTACGCCGGCGTCGTGGTGCGGCTGGCGGGGGAGACCCTGGTGCACGCGGTCGCGCTCACCGCGCTCCTGCTGCTCGAGCGGGCGACCGACGGCTGGGGCCTGCGGATGGGGTTCTTCTCCCTCGGTTTCGTCCCGCCGCTGAACCCGCTGCTGCAGGTGCTCTGCTTCTGGGTGCCGCTGCTGAGCATCGGGACGCTGTTCCTGCTGTTCGGCGCGGTGTTCCGGCGGTGGGGCCAGTACGGGGTGTGGGCGCTGGCCGTGGCGGGCGTGCTCGCCGCCGGCCTGGCGGTGTTCTGGGTGACCTGGCAGAGCGCCTGGCCCGCCGTCGGCCGGTTCTTCACCGGGACCCCGGTGCCGGTCCTGCTGGCGGTCCACCCGCTGGTCCTCGCCGCGGTCGCGGTCGCGGTCGGATACCTGGTCGTGCGGCGCGCCCGCGTCTGACGACCCGCGAGCCCGCGGTCCGGCACCCACTGGGGGGTGGTGCCGGACCGCGGTGCGGTCACCGGTCGGCGACGAGCTCGACGTCGGCGCGCTCGCGGCTGCGGTCGGCGGCGGCCAGCGCCTGCTCGGCGCGCCGCCAGCCGTCGCGGTGGGGGGCGTAGCCGGGCCAGTCCGCGCGGGCCCGCAGGCGCCGCTCGCGCACGGCGGCGGGCGCGTCCACCCACACGGCGAGCGCGGTGACCGGGGCCAGCGCCGCCGCCCCGCTCCCGCACCCCTCCAGCACGACGACGGCGGCCGGTGCCGCCGAGCGCTCCGGTCCCGGCCGGTCGAGGGCCCAGTCCCACGACGTCCAGCGCAGGGTCTCCCCGGCCGCGAGCGGGTCGCCGATCCCGTGCCGGGCCAGCCCGGGGAGGCGGTCCAGCGCGTCCCAGCCGGGCAGCAGGTCCTCGATCTCCAGCAGCGGGGCGCCGAGCCGGCCGGCCAGCTCCCGGGAGCGGGTCGACTTCCCGGCGCCGGAGAAGCCGTCCACCGTGACCAGGCGGTTCCCGGCCGGCCCGGCCGGGGCGGCGTGCACCAGCGCGGCGACGACGTCGGCCCACCCCGGGCCGGCGACCACCCTCACGGACGCACGACCACCTTGACCTGCGAGGCGTCCGGGGACAGCGCGTCGCCGACGTGCTCGAGGTCCACGTGCCCGGTCACCAGCCGGTCCAGGTCCACCGCGCCGGAGGCGGCCAGACGCACCGCGGTCGGCCAGGTGTTGGCGTAGCGGAACGTGCCGGTCAGGTGGATCTCGCGGGACTGCAGGGCCGAGACCGGCAGCGTCATCTCGTCGGCACCCATCCCGACCAGCACCGCCGTCCCGCCGGGGCGCAGGGCGGGCAGCCCCGCCAGCACCGCCGCCGCGACCCCGGAGCAGTCCACGAAGACGTCGGCGCCGGACACCGGCTCGCCCGGCGTGACGACGGCGGTCGCCCCGAAGTCGCGGGCCAGCGCGGCCCGGGCCGGGTCGGGGTCGCTGACGACGACCTCGCCCGCCCCCAGCACCGCCGCGACCTGCGCGACGAGCAGCCCGATCGGCCCGGCCCCGGCGACGAGCACTCGCGACCCGACCCCGGTGCCCGCCTTGTGGTGCGCCCAGAGCGCGACCGAGAGCGGTTCGAGGAGCGCGGCGGCGTCGTCGGAGACGTGCTCGGGCACCGGGTGGGCGAAGTCGTCGGCGATCGTCACGTACTCGGCGAACGCGCCGTCGACCGGCGGCGTCGCGAAGAACACCATGTCCGGGCACAGGTTGTAGGCGCCGGAGTGGCAGTACCGGCAGCGCCGGCAGGGCACGCCCGGCTCCAGCGACACGCGCTCGCCGATCCGGCCGGTGTCGACGCCGTCGCCGACGCCGACGACGAGCCCCGACGGCTCGTGGCCCAGCACCATCGGCTCGCGCAGCACGAACTCCCCGATCCGCCCGTGCCGGAAGTAGTGCACGTCCGACCCGCAGGTGCCGACCGCGGCGACCCGCACGAGGACCTCGCGCGGACCCGGGCGGGGGACCGGGCGCTGCTGCACCTCCAGCTCACCGGCGGCGCGCAGCACGCTGCACCGCATGGACGCGGGGACCTCGGCGATCGTCGTCACGCGGGTGACGGTGGCACGCACGGCCGCCGCGCGCCAACGCCGCGCACCGGGTGTGGATCGTGGTCGCGGCGGTGACGGTGGTGTACTGCACCGCGACACCGGGGACCGGTCGCCGCGCGGGCGGCCGGCGAGGAGAAGGACGACCATGGGCTCGGCCATCGAACGACCGGCGGTCACCGGCTTCCACCACGTGGCGGCCGCGGTGACCGATGTCGAGTCCAGCGCGCTCTGGTACCAGCGCGTGCTGGGCCTGCAGCGGCTGCCGATGACCTTCCCGCACCACGACGCGGGCGGCGGCGACCCGGACGAGGCGGCCCTGCTCCTCGACGCCGCCACCGGCGTGATGATCGAGCTCCACGGCGCCGACGGGGGCCCCGTGCGCGGGGCGCTGGACCACCTGGCGTTCGGCGTCGCCGACCGCGCGACCCTCGACGCGTGGGCCGCCTGGCTGGACACCCTGACGGTGCCGCACGGCGGGGTGGTCGACCGGACCGACCCGACGGCCTACGCCACGCTGGAGTTCCGCGACCCGGACGGCATCACGCTGGAGTTCATCCACTTCCCCGGCCGCGGCTGACCGGTCTCACGGGTCGACGCAGACCAGCCCCCACGGCCGGTCCCCGGCCCGGGTCATGACCACGGTCGCCCGCCGCGACCCGCGCCCGCGCAGCGTGCGGGCCAGCGCGTCGACGTCGCCGGCCAGCCCGCGCCGGCGCACGTCGACGGCGCCGACGTCGAGGTCGCGCAGCAGCCGCGGCAGCCGTCGCTGGTCCCAGGGGCGGGAGTCGAGGACGCGCAGCGGCCGGGCGAACGGGGTCGGCGGCGGCCGGTCGTCGGCGGTGAGGAAGGCGATCCGCGGGTCGATCCGGCGGGTCCCGGTCGCCCCGGCCAGCACCGAGACGAGACCGGCCCGGGTGACGGCGGGGTTCGGGTCGAGCAGCCAGGCCCCCGGCTCGCCGACCGGGACGCCGGTGTCGCCGTCGGCGGGGTCGGGGTCGCCGTGCAGGGAGTGCACGCCGTCGTCGTCCAGGACGGTCGCGCGGGTGCGGGCCCCGGCGAGCTCCGGGGACCAGGCGCACGCCTCCTTGAGCTCGCGGGCGGTCGCCAGGAACTCGATCTCCCAGTCCGGCGGGACGGTGTCGTGGTCGATGCCCGGCGCGGCCTTCACACCGACCGCGCCGACCCGGCCGGCCAGCGCGACGCACCAGTCCAGCGGGGGCTCGGACTCCCCGGTCCGCATCCGGCCGCCGGCACCGCGGCGGGCCGGGTCGACGAACACGCCGTCGGCGGCCTCCAGGTCGGCCTCGCGCACGTCGGAGCGCACCGTGCGGGCCGTCCCGCCGTGGACGGCGGCGTTGCGGGCGGCCATCCACAGGTGCACGGGGTCAAGGTCGACGCCGGTCACGGACCGCCCGGTGCCGGCCAGCGCGAGCAGGTCGCCACCGATGCCGCAGCACAGGTCGACGACGGTCCGACCGGCGTAGCGGGCCGCGCGGTGGCGGGCGACCGGCTCCGACGACGCCTGCTCCAGCCCGTCGCGGGTGAACCACATGTCCCGGGCCCGGGTGAACTTGCGCGCGGCGCGGTCGCGCAGCCCGGCCTGGGTCATCGCGTCGGCGACCAGACCGGCGTCGTGCTCGCGGCGCAGCGCGGTGCCCAGGCGCAGCGCCGCGTCGCCGCTGCGGTCGGCCGCGGCGAGCCGGTCGAGCAGCGCCGTGCCCTCGGGGCCGGCGAGCCGCTCCAGCCGGGCGATCGGGTCGTCGTCCACCCGGACAGTCTCCCCGGCACCGCGCGGGGGCCGCTTCTGGTACGGGCGTACCGTCGCGGGGGACCGGGGAGCGGAGGACGACGTGGTCGAGCACGAGGGCCGCGACGCCGGACCCGCCGGGGTGCGCGCGGCGGGCACGCTGCCGCGGGAGATCCACGTCCTGGTCGGCTCGGCGTTCGCGATCGCCATCGGGTTCGGCCTGGTCGCGCCGGTCCTGCCGGCCTTCGCGCGGTCGTTCGACGTCGGGGTCACCGCGGCCGCCGCGGTGATCAGCGTGTTCGCGTTCTCCCGGCTGGTGTTCGCGCCGCTGTCCGGGACGGTCGTCGGCCGGTTCGGCGAGCTGCGGGTGTTCGTGACCGGGCTCGCGGTGGTCGCGGTGACGACCGCGGGGCTGGCCTTCGCCACCGCGTACTGGCAGCTCATCGTGCTGCGGCTCGTCGCGGGCGTCGGCTCGACGATGTTCACGATCTCGGCGGTGTCGCTGCTGGTCCGGCTGTCGCCGCCGCACCTGCGCGGGCGCGCCACCAGCCTGTGGGCGACGGGGTTCCTGCTCGGCAACATCGCCGGCCCGCTGCTCGGCGGCACGGCGGCCGCGATCGACGTGCGGGCGCCGTTCCTGATCTACGCGGCGCTGCTCGTGCTGGTGCTCGCCGTCGGCGGCCGGCTGCTGCACCGTCCCGAGGCGCCCGCCGACGAGGTGCCCCCGCCGCGCACCCGGTTCCGCGACGCGCTGGCGCACCGCGCCTACCGGGCGTCGCTGGTGGGGAACTTCGCGAACGGCTGGGCGGTGTTCGGGGTGCGGATCGCGCTCGTGCCGCTGGTCGTCGTCGAGTCGCTGGGGCGGGAGGACGCGTTCGGCGGGATCGCGCTGTCGGTGTTCGCCGCCGGGAACGCCGCGACGCTGCTGCTGGCCGGGCGGCTCGCCGACCGGTCCGGCCGCCGACCGCCGCTGATCGCCGGACTCGCCGTGTCCGGGGCGGCGACGGCCGTGCTGGGCTGGGCCCTGGACCCGTGGCTGTTCCTGGTCCTGTCCCTGGTCGCCGGGCTCGGCAGCGGGCTGGTGAACCCGCCGCTCAACGCGGCCGTCGCCGACGTGATCGGCGAGCGCGCCCGCGGCGGTTCGGTGCTGGCCGGCTTCCAGATGGCGGCCGACCTCGGTGCGATCGCCGGGCCGCTGGTCGCCGGCGCGCTCGCGGAGGGGCTGGGCTACGGCCCGGCGTTCGCCGTGACCGGGGTCCTGTCGCTGGTCGCGATGCTGTTCTGGTGGCGGGCGCCCGAGACGCTCCCGGCGCGCGCCTGACGCTGCTCCGGACGGGTGGGGCCGGCCCTCGGTGCGCGGACCACCCGAACCCCCACGATCCCGGCAGTCCCGGTCGTCCCACGTGTCACGGCGCAATCCGGACCGGTGACCGCTCCGGGCGACAGTCGGACGGGTGAGTTCACCCCACCGACGGGTGCTCACGGTGGAGATCGCGCACGGCCTGCTCCTAGCGTTCCCGATATCGGACAAGGCGGACACGGACGGGGGCGGATCGGGGCCATGAGGCGCGGACCGGTACGACGCACGGTGATGGGCGCGGCAGCAGTGGTGACGGCGAGTGCGCTCGCCTTCTCCGTCGGGAGTCTGGCCGTCACCGGAGGGGTGCCCGTGACGGCGGCCGCGGCACCCTCGGTGTCCGGTGCGGCAGAGGCGCCGGTCGTGCCCGGGACACCCGCCGTCACCGACGCTCCGGCGGACGCCCCGTCAGGGGCGGTCGGACCGCCGTCCGACTCCGCTCCGTACGCGGGGGCCGCCGCCGCGGCGGCATCTCCCGCCGGTGCGACGGGCCGCGGGGCGGAGGGCGCCTCCGACGCTCCGGCGCCCGCCGCGCCGTCCGGCGCGAGCACCCCCGGACGGGCCGCTCCCGCGGACGCCCCACCCGCCGACCGGCCGACCGATGCTCCCGCCGACCGCCCTGCCGACCGCCCTGCCGACCGCCCTGCCGACCGCCCTGCCGACCGGCCCGCCGACCGCCCCGCCGACCGGCCCGCGGGGACGCCGGGCGTCACTCCGGCGGACGCGCCGGCCGACCGGCCCGCGGACGCGCCCGGGACCACCCCCGCGGACCGGCCCGCCGGCCCGGCCGGGACCGCCCCCGCGGACCGGCCCGCCGACCCTGCCGGGACGGAGCCCGCCGACCCGGCCGGGACCGCCCCTGCCGACCGGCCCGCCGACCCTGCCGGGACGGAGCCCGCCGACCCGGCCGGGGCCGGGCCCGCGACACCCGCCGACCAGCCGGAGGACCAGCCCGTGGACCAGCCGACCGACCGCCCGGCCGACCCGCCGGCCGAACAGCCGAACGAGCCGGCCGAGCAGCCGGCCGACCCCTCGGCCCGCCCCGCCGACCAGAGCGTCCCGCGCCCCGGCGCGACCAGCGCCGCCGAGCGGTTCGGCTGGGGCGCGCCCCTGCCGGCGTCCGACGAGTTCGACTACACCGGCCCGCCGGACCCCGCCCGGTGGAACCAGGCCGGCGAGTGCTGGCCCGGCCACGCCGGCAACGGCGGCCGCTGCGCCAGCCGTTCCACGGTGGAGGACGGCAAGCTGGTCCAGACCGGCCTGCGCAACGGCGACTCGGCCTGGATCTCCTCGACGTTCAACCAGCAGTACGGCCGCTGGGAGGCCCGCGTCCGGTCCGAGGCGACGGGCCCGGACAACGGCCGCCAGTACCACCCGCTGCTCATCATCTGGCCGCAGTCCGACCGCTGGCCCCAGGACGGCGAGTACGACTTCCTGGAGAACGGCGCCCCCGGTGAGCAGTGCGCCGAGGCGTTCATCCACTACCCGCACGACCGCGGCGCGGTCCAGCAGGAGTACGCCAAGCAGAAGAACTGCGGGGCGCCGCTGTCGGAGTGGCACAACGTCGCGATCGAGTGGACCCCGGACCACGTGAAGGGCTTCATCGACGGCGAGGAGTGGTTCAGCTTCTCCGGCGGGGCCCGCTCCGGGCGCAAGAACATCCAGGACATGCCCAGCGGGCACCTGACGATCCAGCTCGACAACTTCTTCGGCGGCAGCATGCAGCCGGCGACCTACGAGGTCGACTGGGTCCGGATCTATCCCCTCGACCCGAAGTGAGGGGTTGACGCCACCGCGTCCGGTCACGATGGAGTGGGCGTGTCGTCACTCGTACGCCGCCGCCTCGCGGTGTGGCTGCTGGCGGGGGTCGTGGCGTTCGAGGTCGCCGTACCGGCCGTCGGCCTGATCACCACCGACCCGCCGCGCCGCTACTCGTGGAGCATGTTCGTCGAGTCGTCCACGACCTACGCCTACACCGGACGGGCCGCCGACGGGACGACCCGCCCGCTGGACACCGGGACGCTGCCCTGGCCGCAGAGCACCGTCCACTACGGATCGACGGTCCCGGACCTGCTGTGCGGGGCGCACCCCGACCTCGTCGCGGTCTCGCGGACGTGGGACGGGCTCCCGGAGCGGGAGCAGCCGTGCTGAGGCTCCCGCAGACCCTCCCCGCCCGGCAGCTCGCCGGCTACCGGGTCCTGGTCGGGCTCGTCGCCGGCGCGAAGGCGCTGGAGCTGGGCGCGAGCCCCCTGCTCGGGACGGCCGCCTCTCCGCTGTTCGGCGTCGGCCCGGTCCTGCCCGCCCCGGTGTGGCTCGCGCTCGGCGCGGTCATGGGGCTCGCCGCGCTCGCCGTCGTGACCGGATGGCACGCGCGGCCCGCCGCGCTCCTGGTCGGGCTGTGCACCGCGGGCTTCGTCTGGGGTGCCGGGTACTACTCCAACCACACCTACCTGCTGTTCACCGTGGCCGTGCTGCTCTCCTTCACCGACTGCGACGCGGCCTGGTCGGTCCGGTCCCGGCGCGGGGGCGGCGGGGATGGCGGCACGGAGCGGGTGTGGGCGCCCCCGGTGCTGGTGCTGCGCGCGCAGATCACCGTCGTCTACGCCTACGCGGCGATCTCGAAGATCCGGCCGGACTTCCTGTCCGGCAACGGGCTGGCCTCGTGGGCCCGGGACTCGGTGCTCGTGCCCGCGGCGGCCCTGGTCCCGGCGGTCCTGGTGCCGATGGCGTTCGGCGCGGTGCTCACCGAGCTGTTCGTCGCGTTCGCCCTGTGGTCGTCGAGGCTGCGGCCGGCCGCCGTCGTCGCCGGGGTCGGGCTGCACCTGGGGATGATCGTGGTGCTGTCCGACGGCCTGCACGCCGTGGTCGAGCTGGGCCTGTTCGCCACCCTCACCTGCGGCGGCTACCTGCTGTTCGCCGACCGCGTCCCCGGCGCGGGCGGCGTCGTGGTGCCCCGGCAGCGCCGGTCGGAACCGGCGCTGCCGGGGGTGCTCACGCGGCGCTGAGGCCCATCGCGGCGGCGATCCGCAGGTGCGGGGCCGCCTCGTCGTGCCGCGACCGGCGCTGCAGGGTGCGGCCCAGCAGCAGGTGGGCGTAGCCGTCGGCGGGCTCGCGGTCGAGCAGCTCCCGCAGCGCGGTCTCGGCCCGGCCGAGCTGCGCGGAGTGGTAGTACGCCCGGGCGAGCAGCAGCCGTACGGCGCCCGCGTCGGGCTGCTCGGCCACCAGCGCGGCGAGCACCGTCGCGGCGCCGGCCGGGTCGCCGGCGTCGAACAGGTACCGGGCACGCTCCCAGCGCTCGACCGGTCCGGCCGCCACGCCGGCGATCCAGGGCAGGGTCTCGACGGTCATCGGTCGCCCCCTTCCGGGCGCAGTGGTTGATACGTCAACCTCAACCGTGCCCGGCGCCGGGTTGTTCCCGGCTCAGGCCGACGCGGCCCGCACGAGCTCGCGGATGCCGGTGGCGGGCCGCCCCAGCAGCGCGGGGAGGTCCTCCGACGGCTCGGCGAACAGCCCCGACGACACCAGCCCGCCGAGGAAGGCCAGGTCACCGGCCCGGTCGAGCGGGACGCGGCGGTGCGCGACCGGCCGACCGGACTCCTCGGCGATCGTGGCGGCCAGCTCGTCGTAGGTCCACAGCGGTCCGCGCAGCTCGTAGGCCCGGCCCGCGTGCCCGTCGGAGGTCAGCACGACGGCCGCGGCCCGGGCGAGGTCGGCGATCGTCGCGGTGTTCAGCGCCCGCCCGCCGTCGGCCGCCACCGTCTCCCCGGCCCGCACGGCGGCCGCGACGACGTCCGGGCCGACGAACAGGTCGGAGTAGAACGTGTTGCGCAGCAGCGTCACCGGCAGGCCGGAGTCGCGCAGCAGGCCCTCGGTGACGGTGTGGTCGGCCAGGAACCCGGGCGCGTCCGGGTCGTCGGCGCCGATCGCGCTGGTGTAGACGACGTGCCCGACCCCGGCCTCGGCCGCCGCGGTCACGACGTGGCCGTGCTGGCGCTCGCGCACGCCCGGCGTCACGTCGGAGCCGGACACGAACAGCAGCCGGTCCGCGCCGGCGAACGCGGCCGTCAGCGAGGCGGGGTCCTCGTAGTCGCCGCGGCGCACCTGCACGCCGGCCGCGGCCAGGTCCGCCACCTTCTCCGGCGTCCGGGCCAGCACCGCCACCCGCTCGGCGGGCTCGGTCTCCAGCACGGCCCGCACGGCCGCGCGGCCCAGCCTCCCGCTCGCCCCGGTCAGCACGATCATGGTCGTCTCCTCGCTCGTCGTGGACGCCGCCGATGCTGCCCGGATAGGCTTACGATTCGTAAGTACGTACCTCGAAGTAAGTAGGGGAGGCGACGGTGAGCACGCAGGTGGGGCTGTCCGGCTCGGCCGGTCCGGGTGACGCGTTCGACAGCGACTGCCCCTCGCGCGCGGTCCTGGACCACGTCACGTCGAAGTGGGCGGTGCTCGTGCTCGTCGCGCTGTCCCGCGGGGACCATCGGTTCTCCGCGCTGCGCCGCGCCGTCGGCGGGGTCAGCGAGAAGATGCTCGCGCAGACCCTGCGCACCCTGGAGTGCGACGGGTTCGTGCACCGCGAGGTCGCCCCGACGACCCCGCCGCAGGTCAGCTACGGCCTGACCGCGCTCGGCCACGGCGTCACCGGCCACCTCACCGGCCTGATCCGCTGGATCGAGGAGCAGCTGCCGGAGGTGTCGGCGGCGCGCTCGCGGGGCTGACCGCCGCTAGT
>NZ_JBBJUP010000018.1:0-125393 GCF_037727765.1 Pseudonocardia spirodelae
TTGGCACAAAACGCCAAACCGAATAAAGCTCGACACACTGTTGAGTTCTCAAAAGACACCCGCACCGCACTCACCCAAACCCCACACAAGGAGCCAGGATCCCGAAGACGGATCATCTCGACCCACCAAGAAAAGCACACCGACAAAATCGGCGAACCACCCGGGGGTCACTACCAACGGGGCCTGTTGACCGGGCCTCTCAGGGCCCGTTCTGTCCGGCTCTCTCGCTGACAGGGAGAAAGTTACGGCACGGCGTCAGGGCGCGTCAAACCGGGGTCGGAAACACCCGCTGACCTGCGACGATCCGGATTCGAGCCGCACAGAGCCACGGACGAGCCCGACCCTGTCGCGCGACGAGCGGTCGCACTGACGGGCTCTCCTCGGATACTGGTTGACCAGGGGCGATCGCGCAAGAGGAAGCGGACGACGGGCTCCGGAACACGGGCTCCACCTGTCGTTCGTCCCGCCACCGCCTGCGCGCCAACTTTTTTCAAGATTTTTTCCGACCGTCCGTCGTGGCTCTCCCCCACGACGAGCGGTCGGTGCCCGCCGCGCGGGACGCCGGTCGGCACGACGTCGTCCGGTGATCACGATCGTCGTCCGTCAGGAGCCGCTCGTCGTGCCTCGCCGAGACCGGTCCTGCGACGCCGCACCGTGGTTGCGGGATCAGCTGCGCGAGACTCCCGGCGTGCCCTTCGACGGAGACGTCCTCCCCGCCGTGCTGCACCGCCTGCGCGCGGGGCCGGAGCTCACCGCGGCCGCCTGGTGCCGTGCCCCCGGGGCGACGGGGCGGGTGCGCGCCACGGTGGTCGCCGGGCGGGCCGTCGTCGAGGCGGGGGACAGCGGGCCGCTGCCGCTCGCGGCCTCGCCCGGCGCGTTGCCGTTGCGGGCGCGCTCGGTGGACCGTGTCGCCGTACCGCTGCTTCTCCCCCACCTGCACGACATGGACGGCCTGTTCGCCGAGCTGCGCCGCGTGCTGGCGTCGCACGGGCTGGTCTCGGTACTCGTGCCGGCGCCCGGCTCGTTCGGCTGGCGGGGTGGGGCACTGCGGCGGCAGGTGCGCGAGGCGTGGCGGCACCGGTCGGCCGTGGAGCATCCGGAATGGCTGGCGGCCGCGGCCGACTTCGCCGTCCTCGCCGACGACCGGCTCGACTTCGCCCTCGAGCAGGGGGGCACCGCGGCCGAGCGCGTCGCGGAGCTGTGCGCGGCCGGCGTCTACCCACCGGACCTGCCGGCGGAGGCCCGGGCCGGGCTCGCGGAGCACCGGACGGCGACGTCCACGGTGCGGCTGCGCCGCGTCGTCGCGCGGCGGTGAGACTCAGTCGGCGGTGGCGATCTCGGCGACCGCGCCGGCGATGCGCAGGTCCTCGGCGGGAGGCTGCGGGGCGTCGAGCTCGACGACGTCCGCGACGATCGCGGTGATGTTGTCCGGTCCGCCGCCCTCGTTCGCCAGCGCGATGAGGCGGGCGACGACCTCGTCCGGCCCGGTGCCGGAGGCGAGCTCGCGGTGCAGCGCGTCGTCGTCGAGCACGGCCGTGACGCCGTCGGAGCACAGCAGATAGCGGTCCCCCTGCGCGATGTCGACGCGGTCCAGGTCGGGATCCGGGGCGTGGTCGGTGCTCAGTGCCCGCATCAGGACGGAGCGGCGCGGGTGGTGCGCGGCCTCCTCCGCAGTGATCTGGCCCTGGTCCACGAGCTGCTGGACCATCGTGTGGTCGTGGGTCAGCCGGCTCAGGCCGCCGTCGCGCAGCAGGTAGATGCGCGAGTCGCCGATGTGGGCCAGCGCGAGCTGCTCGCCGGTCAGGAGCAGCGACACCACCGTCGTCCCCATCCCGCGCATCTCCGGCTCCTCGCCGGCGCGGCGGGCGAGGCGGTCCGTGGCGTCGTTGAGCGCCTCGGTCATCTCGGCGGCGAGGTCGATGTCGGAGAGGTCCGCCGGCAGGCGTGCCTCCATCTCGGTGAAGACCGACACGGTCGTTGCGCTCGCGATCTCGCCGTGGGCGTGACCGCCCATCCCGTCGGCGACGATCAGCAGTCGGCCGGTCGTCGCCCCGGAGTCCTGGTTCGACGTCCGGCGACGGCCCACATCCGACCCGATCGCGGATCGCAGTCCCAGCACCATGGGGACAGTATGGACGTCACCGTCCGTCAGCGTCGCAGGCGAGGCCCGTTCGGCGCGTGCTTCAACCGGTCGGATGGCACTCCGCCCAGCGCACGGGCCGGATCGGGTGGTGCGCGACGGCGGTGCCGCGGCGCAGATCGCTTGCCCGGGTCGCTACGGTGGGAGCGCATCGGCCTCCGTAGCTCAGACGGATAGAGCAAGAGCCTTCTAATCTCTAGGTCGCAGGTTCGAGTCCTGCCGGGGGCGCACCACCACCGACCGCGGCGCCGCGGACCCCATCGTCCGACGCATCCGCGGACGCACACCCCGCTCCGAGCCGGGTCCGATCCGGTACCCATCCCGCACCGCGAGGATGACGCGCGGCCGTTCTGCGACGATCACGCCGCGACACGTCCGTCCCCGCACACGCGCCCGAGGAGCAGGATGGGACAGCCCACCACCGCCACGTCCGTCGTACCGCCGGGGACGGGGCTGTCCGCCGCGGAGGTCGCCGAGCGGCGCCGGGCCGGCGCGGTCAACGCACCGGTGTCGGGGACCTCGCGCACCTACGCGACGATCCTGCGCACCAACGTCTTCTCCTTCTACAACACGATCCTGTTCGCCATCGGGGTCGTCCTGCTCGCGCTCGGCCGCTACAACGACGCCCTGACCAGCGTCGGGCTCGGGCTGATCAACGCCGTCGTCGGCGCGGTGCAGGAGATCCGGGCCAAGCGCAAGCTCGACCGGCTGCAGCTGCTCGACCGGGCCGACGTCACCGTCGTGCGCGACGGCGGACCGGTCCGGCTCCCGGCCGTCGACGTCGTGCGGGGCGACCTGGTGCACGTCCGGCCGGGCGGGCAGATCGTCGTCGACGGGCCGGTCGTGGCCGGGCGGGTGGAGGCCGACGAGTCCCTGCTGACCGGGGAGTCCGACCCGGTCGTCAAGGAGACCGGCGCGACGCTGCGCTCGGGCAGCCACTGCGTCGCCGGGGAGTGCTGGCAGCGCGCCGACGCCGTCGGGGCCGACGCCTACGCCGGACGGCTCACCCTCGAGGCGCGTCGCGTCACCACCGACACCACCCCGCTGCAGCGCCAGATCGACTTCGTGGTCCGGCTGACGATGGCGCTGGTCGTGCTGATGAGCGGGGCGATCCTGGCGCAGGCGCTGCTGGAGGGCTTCTCGCTGCTGCGGGTCGTCCAGATCACCGCCGTGCTGTCCGGGCTCGTGCCCTACGGCCTGTTCTTCCTCATCGCCGTCGCCTACACCCGCGGCGCGGCGCGCATCGCCCGCCGGGGCGCGCTCGTGCAGCAGGTCAACGCGGTGGAGTCGGTGACCCACGTCGACGTCGTCTGCACCGACAAGACCGGCACGCTCACCACCGGGCGGCTGACGCTGAAGGAGACGGAGACGCTGGCCGGTGGCGCGGGCGTCGACGTCGCGCAGGTCCTCGCCGGGTACGCGGCCTCAGTCACCGACCCCAACCTCACCTCCGCCGCACTCGCCGACGCCCTGCCCGGCGACGCCTGGGACGTGCGCGACGAGGTGCCCTTCACCTCCTCCCTGCGCTGGTCGGGGCTGGTCACCGGCCACGGCGCCTGGGTGCTCGGCGCGCCCGACGCGCTGGCGGGGGCGCTGCGGACCCCGCTGCCCGCCGACGCCGTCGCGGCCCGGGCCGCATCGGGCCTGCGGGTCCTGCTGCTCGCCCGCCCCGTGGACCCCGCCGACGGCCTGCGCGACACGGGCGGGCGTCCGTCGCTGCCTGCGCTCGAGCCGGTCGCGCTCGTCGTCCTGGCCGACGAGCTGCGCCCCGAGGTCACCGACGCCGTCGCCCGCTTCCGCGCCGCCGGCGTCACGATCAAGGTCCTGTCCGGGGACGACCCGCGCACCGTGGCCGCGCTCGCCACGCAGGCCGGGCTCGACGCCGGCGAACCGGTCGCGGGCCCCGACCTCGACGACCTCGACGACGACGCCCTGGACCGCCTGGTCGCGCGCACCACCGTCTTCGGGCGGGTCGCCCCCGAGCAGAAGGAACGGATCGTGGCCGCGCTGCGCCGCGCCGGCCGCCACGTCGCGATGCTGGGCGACGGCGTCAACGACGCCCGCGCGCTCAAAGGGGCGCACGTCGGCATCGCCATGCGCAGCGGCAGCGCGGTGACCCGCGACGTCGCCGACATCGTGCTCGTCGACGACTCCTTCGCCGCCCTGCTGCCCGCCCGCGACGAGGGCCGCCGCATCATCGACGGCCTCGCGACCTCGATGTACGTCTTCCTCGCCCGGGTCGCGACGCAGGGTCTGGTCATCCTGGCCGTCACCCTGCTCGGGCTCGGCTTCCCCTACTCCCCCACGCAGGTCGGGCTGACCCTGCTGACCGTCGGGATCCCGACCTTCTTCCTGACGATGTGGGCGCGCCCGCTGCCGCCGAACGCGAACCTGCTCGGCGACCTGGGGCGGTTCGTGGTGCCCGCCGCGGTCGTGACGGCCGGGGTCGGCACGGCCGTCTACACCCTGCTCTACGAGAACATCCTGCGCGGCTTCAGCAGCGGCCGGACGCCCGCCGAGATCGTCGACGAGTTCCAGTCCTACACCGGGCTCGTCTACGGCCGCGACGCCGACTTCGCCGACGCCGCCGCCACCATCGGGGCGCAGACCGGGCTGTCGACGTTCGTGTCGCTGTCCTCGTTCGTGCTGATCCTGCTGCTCATGCCGCCGCACCGGGTGTTCGCGTCGTGGACCCCGGTGATCGCCGACCGGCGCCCCGCGTGGCTGGTCCTCGCGCTGACCGCCGCGTTCGCCGCGGTCGTGTCCACCCCGGCGCTGTCGACCTACTTCGGGCTCACCGGCGCCGCGTGGCCGGTGTACGCGGTCGTGCTGCCCGCGGTCCTCGGCTGGTTCGCGCTGCTGTCGCTGGCGTACCGGTCGCGGGTGCTCGACCGGATCCTGCGGGTCGGGGACCTGCCGGTGCCGCGGGGCTGATCGCCGTCCGGGCCGCGGTCCCCACCGGGCGACGGCCGCGTGCGGGTCGTCGCACACCTCCGTCCCGGCCGGGCGGGTCGCCGCAGCGCCTGCGACGCTCGGTACGACCGTCCGTCCGCACGTCCGAAGGGGTTCCTCAGCGTCATGGCCGTCGACACCCCCGCCGGCACCGGCACCGCGGCGGCCCTGCTCGACGCGGGGACCGCCCCCGGCTCGGCGCTGCTGCTGCGGGCGCTGCTGGAGGCGGCGCGGCTGCGCTACGTGGGCCGGCCGACGACCCTGCGCTCGCGCGGGTCGCAGGTCAGCCTGGTGCCGACGGCGGTCACGTCGTCGGGGCTGGGCGCCCGGGCGCTGGTCACCGGGCGGTTCGACACCGTCACCGTGGCCGCGCGCGACGTCGAGCGGCCCGGGCTGCGGCTGCGCACCCTCACGGTGACCGCCACCGACGTGCGGCTGCGCCCCGCGCCGTTCCCGGAGCTGGTGTCCGGGCCCGTCCTGGTGGCGGCCGAGCTCGACCCGGCCTGGGTCGCCGACCGGCTGCACGAGCACCTCGCCCAGCTCGTCGTCGGCATCGACGACGACGGCGTCGCACGCGCCCGGCTGCGGCGCCGTCCGGGGCTGGGTGCCGCCGACCTCGCCGTGTCGGTCGACGGGCACACCCTGTCCTGGAAGGTCACCGGCCTGACCGTCGCGGGTCGCCGGATGGGCCCGCCGCGCTCGCCGGACGCCCGGCGCTCCGTGCGGTCGATGGTGGACCGCAGCCCGCTGGCCGCGGTCCGCTCCGGGCGGGTCGAGCTGCCCGGCCTGCCGCGGGCGTTCCGGCTCGAGGCGCTCGACCTCCACCCCGGCCGCGTCGTGGTGCGCGGACGGCTCGACAGCTGGCGCCGCGCGGTCCCGCCCGCCCGGATCGACGACGTGCTGCGCGGCGCGCTGTCGCTGCTGGACCTGGGCCGCTGAGGGGCCGACCGGTCAGGAGCGGCGGAGGCGTCGCGCGACCGACCGCAGCCGGGAGCCGGCCGGGCGTGCCGGGAGCCGCCCGGCGACGGCGTCGTCGAGCAGCGAGCCGACCGTCTCCGCGGCGCAGGTGCGGTTGGTGCCGATGCCGCCGGAGGGACCGCGCTTGATCCAGCCGACGACGTAGTGCCCCGGCCGGTCCTCGACACGGCCCGCGTCGTGCGGGACGACGCCGCGCTCGTCGTCGAAGGGCAGGCCCGGGACCGGGCGCCCGCGGTGCCCGACGGCCCGCACGACCAGCCCGGCGGCGATGTCGGTCCCCTCCGCGGTGCGCACGCCCTGCGCGCGGACCGAGCCCTCCACGCGCTCGGGCGTGGAGTGGAAGCGGAACACCACGCGCGGGCGCGGCGCCGGCACCGACCAGTCGACCTTCTCGCGGCGGGCGCCGGACAGCAGCGCGTGCGAGTCGGAGACGGGAGGGCCGTCGAGGGACTCGCCGATGCGCGGGTCGTGCTCGTCGACGACCACCTCGACGCCGTCGCGGCCCAGCAGCTCGCGCAGCTCGGGGGCGGTCGCGGCGACCGCCTCGGGACCGCGCCGGGCCAGCAGCACGACCTCGGTGACCGCGCCGTCGCGCAGGGCGGCGCGGGCGGCCGGGTCGATCGGGGTGCCGGCGAGGTCGGCGGCGGGCGCGGTGAGCACCCGGGCGACGTCGATCGCCACGTTCCCGGTGCCGATCACGACGACCCGGCCGACGGATGTGTCGACGGCGTCGCGCGCGACGTCGGGGTGGCCGTTGTACCAGCCCACGACGGTGTCGGCGGCGATGCTGCCGGGCAGCCCCTCCCCCGGCAGGCCGAGGTCGCGGGGCGCGGGCGCGCCGACCGCCCAGATCACGGCGTCGTGGCGGCGGGCGAGCTCCTCGGTGGAGACGTCGCGACCGATCTCGGTCCCGAGCCGCATCCGCACCCGCGGGTGGGTGTGGAAGCGCGCGAAGGACTCCCCGATCCGCTTCGTGGACGGGTGGTCCGGCGCGACGCCGAACCGCACGAGGCCGCCCGCGACGTCGAGCCGGTCGTAGAGCGTCACCGTCGAGGACGTGTGCAGCAGCAGGTCCTGGGCCGCGTACATGCCGGCCGGGCCGGTGCCGACGACGGCGACGTCGAGGCCCGCCATGTCCGCGGGCAGCGACCGCGTGAACTGCAGCGGGTACCACTCGTGGAACAGCGGCGAGTCGCCCTGCAGCGTGCCCGCGACGGGCTTGCCGTCGTAGTAGCGGGAGTTGACCTCGGCGTACCCGGCCAGCGACGCGCTCAGCTTCTCCACCGGGAAGATCGCGTCCACCGGGCACGCGTCCGCGCAGGCCCCGCAGTCGATGCACGCCCGCGGGTCGATGTAGAGCATGTCGGTCGTGGCGAAGTCCGCCTCGTCCGGCGTGGGGTGGATGCAGTTGACCGGGCAGGCCGCGACGCACGACGCGTCGGTGCAGCAGGTCTGGGTGATCGCGAAGGGCACGGCCGGCTCCGGGTCAGCTCAGGGGTCAGATCAGGTTCGCGCGACGGTAGAAGTACAGCGCGGGCTTCGTCAGCAGGCCGCACGAGGACAGGAACTCCATCAGCCCGGCGCACGAGCTGCGCAGCAGCGCCTTGTGGTGCTCGTTGCCCTTCGCCTCGCGCAGGGCGCGCTCGCGGTCGAGGCCGGCGTTGGCGTACAGGTCCTCGTTCCACATGGCGGTGACGATCTCGTACGCGGCCATGGCGACGAACAACGCCTGGACCTGGCGGCGGACCTTGCCGGCGCCCTGCAGCCGCTCGCGGGTCTCCTCGCGGGCGAACTTCATGTGCCGCGACTCCTCGACCACGTGGATGTTGTTGATCGTCCGCACGAACGGGACGACGCGCTCGTCGCGCATCCAGTCCCGCTGCATGACGTCGAGGACCTCCTCGGCGACCAGGATCGAGGCGTAGGCGGCCTCACCGGAGTAGACGGCCGCGCAGACCCGGCCGAGCGCGACGACGCGCTTCTTCGGGATGTAGGCCGGCGCGCCCAGCTTGGCCGAACCACGGGCGAACATGATCGAGTGCCGGCACTCGTCGGCGATCTCGGTCAGCGCCCACTGGAACGCCGGGTCGGTCGGGTCCTTGGCGTAGAAGTCACGCAGGACCAGCTGCTGCAGGATCATCTCGAACCAGATGCCGGTCGAGGCGACCGACGCCGACTCGTGGCGGGTCAGCTCCTTGCGCTGCTCCTCGGTCATCTCCTCCCAGTAGCGGGTGCCGTAGAGGCTGCTCCACTCCGGGCTCATGCCGTGGTAGTCGCGGTCCAGCGGCGTCTCCCAGTCGACCTGGGTGGTCGGGTCGAACGAGAGCTCCGCGGACGAGCGCAGCAGGCGCTCGGCGGTGTCGTGCCGGTCGTTTCCGGTCTCGGGAACGGTGGCGGTCATGTCGACTCCTCGAAGACAACGACGTCAGGTGCTGTAACCGCCGGTAACGTTACCACCGGTTACACGTGGCGCAAGTCCTGCCCGGCAGCCCGCCACCCGACCGGGTTATCGTTGCGATGCGCAACTACCTGGGAGGTCGGCACGTGACACCGGAACGGGACGGGCCCGCCGTCGTCGGCACCGTGCGGGGGCGCTCCGGCACCCCGCTCGCGGGCGCGACGGTCACGGTCACCGACCTCGACGGACGCCAGCACGGCCGCACGGTCAGCGGCGGGGACGGCACCTACGCCGTCGGCCTGCCCACCGGCGGCACGTACCTGGTGGTGACCCGCACCGAGGGCGCGGGCCCGGACGCGGGCCTGGTCGCGGTGGGCTCGGCGCCCGCCCGGCACGACGTGGCCGTCGCCGCCGGTGGCGTGGTCCGCGGGACCCTCGCCGACGCCGGCGGGCGCCCGGTCGCGGGCGCGGTCACGCTGATCGACACCGCGGGCGAGGTCGTCGCGCACGCGCCGACCGACGCGGCGGGCCGCTTCCTGGCCGAGACCCCCGGCACCGGCCCGCACACCCTGACCGCGACCGCCCCGGGCCACGGCCCGCTGGCCCGCACCGTCACCGCCGACCCCGCCGCCCCGCCGGTGGAGCTGCGCTTCCCCGCGCTGGCCGGGGTCACCGGTGTCGCCCGCAGCGGCGACGGCCTGCCGGTCGCCGGGGCGCGGATCGTGCTGGGCGACGGCGACGGCCGGACCGTCGCCGAGACCGTGACCGGCCCGGACGGGCGCTACGAGCTGCACGGGCTGCCGCCCGGGCGGCACGAGCTGACCGCGAGCGGGCACGCGCCGGTCGTCGTCGCGGTGCAGGTCGCCCGCGGCACCACCACCCCGGTCGAGGTGCGCTTCGGCGCCCCGGACCCGGCCGGCGCCCCGAGCAGGACGGAGCAGGGACGTGGCTGAGCTCCACGGGCGGTTGAGCACCCCCGACGGATGGCCGGTGATCGGTGCGACGGTCACCGTGATGGACGCCGCGGGCGTCCAGCGGGGCCGGGCGACCAGCCGGGCCGACGGCGGGTTCGCGGTGCCGGAGCTGGCGGCCGGGCCGCACACGGTCGTCGTCGCGGCGGCCGGCCACGAGCCCTCGGCGCGGGCGGTGGCCCTGGGCGCCGACGCCACCGACCTCGGCCGGGTCGAGCTCGCGCGGGCCGGCGGCGCGGTGCTGCCGACCCCGGGCGTGTGGCGGATCGACCCGCAGCACTCCAGCATCCGGGCGACCGCGCTGCACCTGGGCATGAGCCGCATCCACGGGCGGCTGCGCCGCTTCTCCGGCGAGCTGCACGTGGCGGACCCGTTCGAGGCGAGCTCGGTGAGCGTGTCGATCGATGCCGGGTCGGTGGACTCCGACGACACCGACCGCGACGCGCACCTGCGCACCGCGGACTTCCTCGATATCGACACCCACCCGGCGATCGGCTACGAGGGCCACGGCCTGACCCGGGTCGACGCCACCCGGTGGACCGTGCACGGGATGCTGTCGCTCAAGGGCGTCAAGGCCCCGGTCGACCTGCACGCCACCTACGGCGGCACCGGGCCCGACCTGTGGGGCGGCACCCGCGCCGCGTTCACCGCCACCACCGACGTCTCGCGCGACGAGTTCGCGATCGACTGGAACCAGTCGGTGCTGGCCGGGGTCCTCGCCGTGGGCCGGACGCTGCGGATCGACCTCGACGTCCAGGCCGTGCTGCAGGAGAGCTGAGCGGGCACGGCCGCCCCGCCCGGACACGGTCCGGACGGGGCGGCCGGCCCGTCCTGGGCCGCCCTGTGCGCAGCCACCCGGGACGGGACTCAGGTCAGACCGTCGAGCACCCCGAACGCGGGGGCGGTCAGGTCGACCGGCTTCAGCAGGTCCTCGGGCAGCGGCGCGGCCGGGGCGCCCGCCAGCAGCCACACCGGGGTGGCCCCGTCGCGGCCCGCGGCGACGGACCCGTCGGGGTCGGCCGAGTCGCTCCGCGTCGCCTCGCCGTCGTAGTGCCAGACGGTGCCGTCGTAGCGGGCGTCGCGGTGACTCTCGCGGTGGTGGTCCTCGTCGGCGTGCGCGAGCCCGCCGGTCAGCCCGGCCAGCGCGCCGGCGCCGGCCACGGCCACCGCCGTGCGCACGAAGGTGCGTGCGGTCATGTCGTACCTCTCTGTGGGGTGGGGAGCGTCCGGCCGGCTCAGCAGAGCGAGTCGGCAGGCTTGGGGTTGGTCAGGCCGAACAGCGGCCGCAGCCGCAGGCCCGCCCAGGTGCCGCCGAGCGCGACGACGGCCCAGATCCAGCCGTGCAGGCTGAACGAGGCGATGCCGGAGAAGTAGGCGCCGATGTTGCAGCCGCCCGCGAGGCGCGCGCCGTAGCCCATCGCGATCCCGCCCAGTACCGCGCCGAGCGCCAGCCGCCAGGGGATCCGCCGGTGCAGCACGAACGCGCCACCGACCGCGGAGGCGACGAGCGCGCCGATCATGATGCCGACGTCGAGGTTGGAGATCCGGTCCGCCAGCACGGGGGCGGCGAGCGCCTTCGCGTTCGCCGGGACCTGCCAGTACGCCAGGCCCGCCATGTCGAACCCGGCCGACTGCAGCACCTTCGAGCCCCACAGCGCGAACGCGCTCGTCACGCCCCACGGCGCGGCCGAGACGAACAGGACCGCGGCGTTCAGCACGGCGAGCACGATCGCCCCGACCCACATCGGCCACGAGCCGCGCAGGACCCGGGCGGCGCCGCGGGCCGACGGCGGCCGCTCCACCGGCGGCGGGGTACGGCGGCGGGCGACCACCCAGGTCAGCACGGTGATGCCCGCGGTCACCAGCAGCGTCACGGCGACCGCACCCGGGTAGCCGAGCACCTGCGCCAGGTTCACGCTCGGGCCCTGCGGGACGGTCTGCGTCCAGAAGGTGTGGGTGAACACCGCGAACATCGACCCGGCGACGAAGCCGAACAGCGTCAGCACGATCGCCGACTGCCCGCTGCCGACGGCGAACAGCGTCCCCGACGCGCACGAGCCGCCGACCTGCATGCCCAGCCCGAACAGGAACGCGCCGACGACGAGGCCGATGCCGATCGGGTTCGTGAAGCCCTTCGGCTCTCCCGCGAGCGCGAACCCGGAGGACAGGATCACCGCGAACAGCACCGACGCGGTCGCCAACATGACCATGTGGGCCCGGATCGCCGCGCCCTGCCCGACGGCGACGAGCTGGCGCCAGCCCGAGGTGAAGCCGAACCGGGAGTGGAACAGGGTGAAGCCGAGCGCGAGGCCCAGCGCCGCGGTGCCCACCATCGTCGCGGGCGCGACCGCACCCACCCCGGCCAGGAACAGCACCGCCAGCACCAGGCCGACGGCGACGACCCGCCACTGCGGCGGGGCCGCGGCCCGGTCCTGGGGCCCGAAGGCGGTGCGCCCGGAACCGGGCAGCTCGCGCAGCGCGCGGGCCAGGGTTCCCGGCGTCCGGCCGGGCGGGTCCGTCGTGATCGACACGGGGGTCTCCTCGTGGGTCAGGGGGTCGGGCCGGCGGGGTCGCCGGTGTCCAGTGCGGAGCCGATGCGCACGACCGCGCCGCCCGGGAACCAGGCGGCCCGGTTCGGCGCGCCGTGGTGGTCCCCGGGGTCCGCGGTCATGGGAACACTCACCGGTGCCGCCCCGTACAGCGACGGGGCCGGGTCGGCGTAGGTCTCTCCGGACGTCGCGGCCCAGGCGCGCAGCCCCGACAGCGACGGGGCGGAGCCCGGTGCGACGGCGGCGAGTGTCCGGACGTAGCGCTGCGGGACCTGTTCCTGCGGGCCGAAGTCCAGCGGGAGCAGGGTGCCCGGGCTCTGATCGAGCACGCCACCGGTCAGCAGCCACGGCGCGAGGTAGGTGCCGCCGAGCGCGGTCGGCGTGGTCTGCGCCGCGCGGGCGGTGTCACGGACCGTCGTCGCGGCGTGCTGCCAGCCGGACACGACGACCAGGGCGTCGTCCGGGCCGGCGGCCGGGCGCACCGGCAGGCCGGCGGCCCCGGCCGCGGCGCGGACCACGTCGGCGGCCGCGCGGGAGCGGGGCGACACGTCACCGGCGATCGCCAGCCCCGGTGCGCCCCGGGAGGCGAGCGCGCGGACGGTGCCGCGCAGCCCCCGGACGTCGGCCGGGTCGAGCGACTCCGACGGGCACGGTCCGAGCGCGGGGTCGCCCCCGGCCAGGATCCGCCCGACGGCGGCGGACAGGCACTCCGGCCCGTCGGCGCCGGTCGCACCGGCGGGGGCGCCCCGGTCGGTGCCGACGTCGACCGGCACCGCGCGGGCCAGTCCCCCGGCGGTGACGGTGATCGAGGTGGTGCCCTCGGGCAGGTCGACCAGCGCCCAGCCGCCGGGGGCGCCGGAGCGGGCCGTGAACGGCACGTCGCGGTCGGCGGTGCGCACGGCGTAGCCGGCGGGGGCACCGGGGTCACCGTGCCCGGCGGGCATCGTGGCGTCCGGCCCGGTGACGGTGACACCCGCGCCGGTGAGCTGCACGAGGTTGAGGCCGGGCCGCATCGGGGCGACGGCCAGGGTGAGCGGTCCGGTGCCGAGATCGACCGCGCGCAGCAGCGCCTGGCCGGGGACGGCCGCCGGGGCCGGGGCCGGGAGCGCGGCGAGCAGTGTGGCGGCGCCGACGGCGGTGATCGCGGCGAGCACGGCCGGGGTGCGGACCCGGTCGCGCACCTCGTCCGCACGGACCCGGTTGCCGGCGCGGCGACCCAGAACGCTCTCGGCGAGCAGCAGGGCCGCGACCGCGGCCGGGGCCACGACCGTCACCAGCGCGGCGCGGCCGAAGCCGGTGCCGTGCACGTCGGTGAGTGTGAAGGGCCCGGCCGCGGCGAGCCGCACCGCGGCGAGCACGGCCCCGACCGTGCCCGCCGCGATGCCGAGCACGCGCACCCGGGCGGGCCGCGTGTCGTCGTCGGTGCGGGTGGTGACCAGGTGCACCGCCGCACCGGCGGCCAGGGAACCGGCGACGGCGTAGCCCGCGTCGAGCGCGAACCACGGTGCGACGCCGGGGGTACCGGCGAGCTGGAGGACCAGCAGCGCCGTCACGGCGAGCGCGGGGAGCACGGCGAGGACCGGGCGGGGCCCGGGGAGCAACGCCGGTACCGCGACCGTGACCGCGAGGAGGAACAGCGTCCAGGCGTTCGGCCCGGCGCCGGACCGGGTGACCGCGGCAACCGCGGCGGAGACGGCGACGAGCGCCGCGACTCCCGCGACGACCCGCTCGGCGCGTCCGGGCGCACCGGCCAGGACACGGACCAGACCGGTCCCGGCCACCACGGCGAGCGCGGTCAGCAGGACGAGCCGCAGAGCCGTGTCCGCGAACGGCACGCCGTCCTGGGGGCCTCGGGCGAGGACCGCCGGGGCGGCCCCCGCCACTGCACGCAGCAGGGCGGGGGCGTCCCCGGCCGGGCCGGCGGGCAGGAGCCCGCCGGCCGGCACGAGTGTCGTGAACGACATGGACGTCATCAGTCCCTGATGTCCTCGTCGGCCGCGACGAACAGCATCGAGTGCGGCTTGGCGTTGCCGAAGTCGCCGTGCGGCCAGTGCTGGCGGTTGAAGCTCACGCACGTGTCGCCGGTGTCCTCGTCCTTGAACGACTCGTCCAGGCTCAGCGAGCCGTCCGGGGCGATGTCGGTCATGCACAGGCGGTGGTCGCCGTCGAGCCCGGTGCGGGCCACGAAGTAGTTCGCGGTCGCGAGGCGCTGGGGCTGGTCGGTGTGACGGTAGTAGCCGTCGTCACCGCGCTCCAGGTTGTCCAGCGCACCCCAGTGCGGGCCGGCGCCGGTCTGGTCCGGGTTGATGCCGACCGTGCCCTTGATCGTCGGGCAGTCGCTCTCGGCGCCACCGGCGGTGGTCTCCTCGATCGTGTCGATCGAGCAGCTCGGGGTCTCGCCCGAGGCCAGCAGCTTCTCGATGTCGAGCGCGATGACCCCGCCCGCGGTGCCCTTGTCGTCCGGGCCCAGCGTGCCGGCCTTGCGGCCGATCGTGGCGTGGTATAGCGTCGTGTCGTCGGCGCTGGTCTGGATCCAGCCGCCGTTGGCGCTCGGGCCGCCGTTCTCGCCACCGACGCCCAGCTCCGGCGCGGCGGTCCCCAGGTCGAAGACCTCCTTCCACTCCGGGTTGTCGGCGGTGATGTCCGGCGTGTAGAAGATCGCCCCGCCCTGCATGGTCTGGGCGAACGCGCCCTTGTGCTCCGGCCGGTTGGTGACCGTCGTCTCCATGACGGCGCGGTTCTCGTTGCGCAGCGGGTCGACCCCGCCCGAGCGCGGGCCGGTCGGCAGGTACTGCACCGACTTCACCTTCGGCGTGTTCAGGTCGGAGATGTCCCAGGTGCGCACGGTGGGCCGGCGCAGGTACGGCGACGGGTTCTTCACCGGGTCGAGGATGATCGACCGCGGCTCCGCGTAGTCACTGGTGACCATGGTGTTCAGGTCCTCGCGGACCTGGATGCCGTGCGGGTTCGCGCAGGTGGGGTTGCCCAGGGCCGGCATGTTGAGGCACTGGGTGGGGTCCTCGGGCGTCTCGGTCGCGGCCGGGGCCTCGACGAGGTTCTTCCCCTCCTGGTCGAACCGGATCACCGAGCCGGGAGAGCCCGCGAAGCCGTTGCCGGTGCGGACCTCGCCATGGGTGTAGCGGCACGGGCCCGGGGCGACGGGGCCGCCCATGTAGGTGCCGTAGGCGGTGCCGTCCTTCAGGACCCAGTAGGCGTCGGGCACCGAACCGCACAGCGTCTGCGACGGCAGCGAGATGCCGGACAGCCTGACCTCCGGCAGTGCCGCGACGTCGAAGACGTAGGTCGCCGCGGAGAACAGGCCGCCCGCGTAGATCTTGTCGCCCTTGCGCCACGAGTACTGCATGTGGTGCGGCTCGTTCTCCACCAGCGGGCCGACGGTCGCGGTGTTGACGACCTTGCCGTAGTCCGGGGTGCCCTTGGTGACGTCGACGACGGCCAGGAAGTCCGGGCCCGGCGCGGCGTCGCGGACCTTGTCGACCGGGTCGAGCAGCGACCCGGGCAGGTTGCGCACGTCGGCGACCGCGGTGTCGGCGACGTTCTCGTCACCGGCCCAGACCAGCGCGTACTCCTTCCTGGGCCCGTCGGCGGACTGCCGGCGGGCCTCCGGCGTGAGGTTGTTCTCGACCCAGTAGTCCTTGCCGTCGGCGCCGGTGACCTCGGACCTGACCTTGTCGATCGTTCCCTGGGCCGACGCGGGGATCGCGACGACCCCGGCGACGACGGCGGCGCTCGCGAGGGCGACGAGCCCCCGCCGCGCCCAGCGGGACTGCGGGAGCAGGCTCATTCGCCCGCCCCGCCGGACAGGACGGTCGGGGTGATCTGCTTCGGCGCCTTCGACACGACGTCGACCAGGCCGGCGGCGGGGACGCCCGCGGGGGCGAGGTCGCGCAGCTGCTGGATCGGCTGGTCGGAGTCGAACGCCTCGTAGGACGACTCGACCGGCGGCGCGGTGGGCGCCGGGTCGGGCTGGTCGGGGTCCGGCGCGCTCAGGATCGGGCCGAGGTCCGGGACCAGGTCCGGGGTGGCCGCCTGGGCGGCACCGGCCAGGCCGACCAGCGCGGTGCCGGCGAGTGCGACGCCGGCGGCGACCGACCGGACCCGGGACGCGGGACGTGCGCGGTGCTGGGACACGGGGTGTCTCCTTCTGGTGACGGGGAGCGTGGATGTCCGATGTGGACGCCCGGCGAGCGGCGGGCCGCGGGTGCGGGGCGCGGGCAGGCGCGGACGTGGGACCGCTCCTCGCCCCGGGCCGCCGTACGGGCGGGGCGGGGGTCGGTCGCCGGCGTCGGTGGCCGGGGCGCGTGGCGGTCGTCGGAGAGGGGGAGCCGGGGGCGGTCCCGGGGCCGCACGGCCGCGGCAGCGGGGCTACGGCGGCGGGTGGAGCGGCGGGCGCGCCCCGGTGGCCGGGCGCGTCAGGCGCCGGGACAGAGCGCGCTCGCCTGCAGGCGCAGGTCGACGTGGCGTCGAACCGCGAACCGGGGGGCGAGGTGCATGGGGACAGTGTGCACACCCGTTCGGAGCAATCCCGGGCCGGCCCGGTCCACATCGTGGGATGAAGGCGATCGGGGGCCGCGGCGGGCCGCAACGAGTGACCGGGGTCATCGCGGGAGCCGCCGGACACCCCGGGAGGAACACCCCGACACGGCGTGACACACGCGGACAGCATCACCCGATCGTGTGGACGACGTCGGGAACCGGGCGGGGTGCACCGCCGTGACCTGCGCCGATGTCGCGGCGATGAGCGCGGACGGGAACCGGTCCGGACAACCGGGGCGCGGGGCATCTACCCCAGGCCGAGCATCCGCACGGCGTTGTCCTTCAGGATCAGCGGCCGGACCTCGGGCTTCATGTCCAGCGTGTCGAAGTCGGCGAGCCAGCGGTCCGGGGTGATCACCGGGTAGTCCGACCCGAAGAGCACCTTGCGGCGCAGCATCGAGTTCGCCGCGCGGACCAGCTGCGGCGGGAAGTACTTCGGGGACCAGCCGGACAGGTCGATGTAGACGTTGGACTTGTGGGTGGCGATGGAGATCGCCTCGTCCTGCCACGGGACCGACGGGTGCGCCAGGACCACGGTGAGGGCGGGGAAGTCGGCGGCGACGTCGTCGAGCAGCATCGGGTTCGAGTAGCGCAGCTTGATCCCGCGCCCGCCGGGCAGCCCGGCCCCGATCCCGGTCTGCCCGGTGTGGAACAGCGCGGGCACCCCGAGCTCGGCGATGGCGTCGTAGAGCGGGTAGAAGCGCACGTCGTTCGGCTCGAACGCCTGCAGGCTGGGGTGGAACTTGAACCCGCGCACCCCGTGCTCGGTGACCAGGCGCCGCGCCCGGGCGACGGCGGCCTTGCCGGTGTGCGGGTCGACCGAGCCGAACGGGATCAGCACGTCGGCGTGCGCGGCGGCGGCGTCGGCGATCTCCTCGCTGGACAGCGGCGGGTGCCCGGTGCCCGACGGCGCGTCGACGGTGAACACCACGGCGGCGATCCGCCGGGCCCGGTAGTGCTCGGCGATCGCGTCGATGGTGGGCGTGCGGTCCTGGTCGGCCCGGAAGTACTTCGCCGAGGCGTCGAGCAGCTCCTGGTCCAGGGCGAGACAGCCGTGACCGTCCTGCTCGACGTGGACGTGGACGTCGATCGCGTCGACGGTGCCGGGGTCGAGGGTCATGCGGGTCCTCCGGGACGTCAGGGGAGCTCGGTGCGGGACTTGGCGGCGAGCAGCTCGGCCAGGACGGCGTCGCGGCGCGCGGCCAGCGCGGGGCCGTCGAGGTCGCCGAGCTCGTCGTGCACCCCGTCGACGAGGGTGTCGACGAGCGCGGGCGTCAGCGTGACCTCGCCGAGGTCGCGCCACCAGCGCTCGGTGGGCGGGCCGAGGTGGGCGAGCACGTGGGCCAGCCCGCCGGGCCCGCCGGACAGGTGCTGGTTGGCGAAGGGCCCGAGCACGGCCCAGCGCAGGCCGGGCCCGTGGGAGATGGCCGCGTCGACGTCGGCGACGGTCGCCACGCCGCGCTCCACCAGCGAGTACGCCTCCTGCCACAGCGCGGCCTGCAGGCGGTTCGCCAGGTGCCCCGGGACCTCGGCGCGCAGCCGGACCGGGCGCTTGCCGAGCGCGGTGTAGAAGGCGAGCGCGGCCTCCACCGCCTCCTCCGAGGTCCGCTCCCCCGGCACGACCTCGACCAGCGGGATGACCTGGGGCGGGTGGAAGGGGTGCCCGACGAGCACCCGCTCGGGGTGCCGCGCGGCGCCGCGGGCGACCGTGGTCGGGAGCAGCCCCGACGAGCTCGAGGCCAGCACGACGCCCGGGGCGGCGGCCTCGTCGAGCTCGGCGAACAGGGCGTGCTTGAGGTCCTCGCGCTCGGGACCGTTCTCCTGGACGAACCCGGCGCCCGCCGCGGCGTCGCCGGCGCTCGCGGCCCAGGTCAGGTTCCCGGTGGGCAGCGGCCCGGTGTGCCCGGGGAACGGGCCGAGGGCGGCGAGGTCGGCGTGCAGGCGCTCCTGCGCGCCGGGCGCGGGGTCGTAGGCGCGCACGTGCAGGCCGCGGGACAGGAACAGCGCCGTCCAGCCGACGCCGATCACCCCGGTGCCCACGACGGCGGCCGTCCCCGGCTCCGCGGCCCGCGGCGGCGTCACGACCGGGCCCCGCTCGCGAGCCGGGCGAACGCGTCGAGCGCGGCCGGGTCGGCGAGCACGTCGCGGGAGGCGACGGCGTCGGGCTCCGCGCCGAGCAGGATCCGCTTCACGGGGACCTCCAGCTTCTTGCCGGTCCGGTTGCGCGGCACCACCGGCACGGCCTCGACCCGGTCCGGGACGTGACGCGGGGTGAGCTCGGTGCGCAGGGCCGTCCGGATCCGGGCGGTGAGGGCGTCGTCGAGCGAGGCGCCCGGGGCGGGCTGGACGAACAGGATCAGCTCGCCGTTGCCGCCGTCGGGGTCCTCCAGGTGCACGACGAGGGAGTCGGCCACCTCGGGCAGCTCCTCCACGACGCGGTAGAACTCCGCGGTGCCGAGCCGGACGCCGCCGCGGTTGAGCGTGGCGTCCGACCGCCCGGCGACGACGGCGCTGCCGCGGGCGGAGAAGCGGACCCAGTCGCCGTGGCGCCAGGTCCCGGGCCAGGTGTCGAAGTAGGTGCCGCGGTAGCGGGAGCCGTCGTCGTCGCCCCAGAAGCCGAGCGGCATGGACGGCATCGGCGTCCGGATGACCAGCTCGCCCAGCTCGTCGACGACCGGGCGGCCCGCCTCGTCGTAGGCGGCGGCGTCGACGCCGAGGCAGGGCCCGGAGATCTCCCCGGCCCACACCGGCTGCAGCGGCGAGCCCTGCACGATGCCCGAGCACACGTCGGTGCCGCCGCTGCCCACGTTGAGCAGCACCCGCCCGCCGAACTGCTCGCCG
Source organism: Pseudonocardia spirodelae (assembly GCF_037727765.1). Taxonomy (NCBI): domain Bacteria; kingdom Bacillati; phylum Actinomycetota; class Actinomycetes; order Pseudonocardiales; family Pseudonocardiaceae; genus Pseudonocardia; species Pseudonocardia spirodelae. The sequence continues at coordinate 19,387 of NZ_JBBJUP010000018.1, forward strand.
ACCCAGCGGTAGCCCTCGGGCGGCAGCGGGGAGCCGGCGGCGCCGATCTGGCGGACCGCGGACAGGTCGTGCTCGGCGGCCGGGCGCAGGCCCGCGGCACGGGAGGCCATGAGGAAGCCGGGGCTCGCGCCCAGCAGCGTCGCCCGGGTCGCGGCGGCCAGGCGCCACTGCCGGCCGAGGTCGGGGTGGGCGGGGTGGCCGTCGACCAGCACGATCGACGCCTGCCGCAGCAGGCCCGAGACCAGCGCGTTCCACATCATCCAGGCGGTCGTGGAGTACCAGAGGATGCGGTCGCCGGGGTTCAGGTCCCAGCTCAGGGCGTGGTTCTTGAGGTGCTCGAGCAGGATCCCGCCGTGGCCGTGCACGATCGCCTTGGGCAGGCCGGTCGTCCCGGAGGAGAACAGCACGCACAGCGGATGGTCGAAGGGCACCGCGTCGAACGCGGGGTCGGGCTCGTGGTCCAGCAGCGCGTCCCAGGCGGTGGCGCCGGGCACGGCGTGCGGGCCGTAGGGGACGGCGACGGTGTGGCGCAGCCCCGGCAGCCCGGCGCGGATCGCGGCGACCTCGTCGCGGCGGTCGACGTCGCGCCCGGCCCAGCCGTAGCCGCCGACGGTGAGCAGCACGACCGGGTCGACCTGGCCGAACCGGTCGAGCACGCTGCGGGCGCCGAACTCGGGTGCGCAGCTGGTCCAGACCGCGCCGAGCGACGCCGTCGCGAGGAACGCGACGACGGCCTCGGGGATGTTCGGCAGGTAGGCCGCGACCCGGTCGCCGCGGCCGACGCCGAGGGCGCGCAGCCCGGCCCGGGCCCGGGCGACCTGCGCGCGCAGCTGCGCCCAGGTCAGCTCGACCGGGTCGCGGGTCTCGGAGTGGGCGAGGACGGCGACCTCGTCGCCGGGACCGCCGACGGCGTGGCCCGCGTAGTTCAGCGTGGCCCCGGGGAACCACTCGGCGCCGGGCATGTCGCGCCGGCCCAGCACCGCCCGCGGCGGGGTGTCGAACCGGACGCCGAGCTGCGTCGCGACCGCGGACCAGAACGCCGCGGGCTCGGTCACCGACCAGCGGTGCAGCGCCGCGTAGTCCGGCAGGTCCACGCCGTGCTCGCGTTCGACGGCGACGACGAACCGGCCGATCGCGGTGCTCTCCCGGACGTCGGCGGCGACGTCGCGCAGCAGCTCGCTCACCGGCGCACCCTCCCGCCGCGTCCGGCCAGGAACTCCCGCATCCGCTCCTGGGCCTCGGGGCTCGACGACGCCACCGCCGCGACCAGGGACTCCATGAGGAAGCCCTGGTCCGGGGACGCCTCGGCGATGCGGGGCAGCGCCTGCAGCACCGCGACGTTGGTGATCGCGGAGTTCCCGGCGACGGTGTGGGCCAGCTCCAGTGCCCGGTCCAGGCCCGCGCCGGGGCCGGTCCGGTAGTGCGACAGGCCCAGCGCGTGGCCCTCGTCGGCGTCGAGGACGCGGCCGGTCAGCATCATGTCGGTCATCCGGTGCGCGCCGATCAGCCGCGGCACCCGCACCGAGCCCCCGCCACCGACGAACAGGCCGTGCTGGCCCTCGGGCAGCGCGTAGAAGGTGGAGTCCTCCGCGACCCGCAGGTGGGTGGCCGAGGCCAGCTCCAGACCGCCGCCGACGACGGCGCCCTTCAGCACCGAGACCACCGGCACCCGCCCCTCGGCGAGCCGGGCGAACGCGCGGTGCCACATCCGGGAGTGCTCCATCGCCGCGACGACATCGCGGTCGCCCAGCTCGGACAGGTCGAGCCCGGCGCAGAAGTGGTCGCCCTCGGCGTCGAGGACGACCGCGCGCACCCCCTCCGGGGGCCGGGCGAAGAAGTCCTCGATGCCGAGCACGGTGGCGTCGTCGAGGGCGTTGCGCTTGCGGGGCCGGGTCAACCGCAGGACCGCGACCTCCTTCTCGTGGAGCTCGACGGTCAGCGACTCCGGCAGCTCGGCGCTCATCGCGCCACCTCCTCGTCGGCGGCGGCGGCCGCACGCAGGTCGACGCGCCGGACCTTGCCGGACGCGTTGCGGGGCAGCTCGTCGACGAACCGCACGAACTTGGGCACCTTGTAGCGGGCGAGCCGCCCGGCGAGCAGCCCGGTCAGCGCCGCCACGTCCGGCTGCGCCCCCTCGCGCAGCTGGACGTAGGCGGCACCGACCTCGCCCCACCGGGCGTCCGGGACACCGACGACGGCGCAGTCGGCGACGTCGGGGTGGGTGACGGCGACGGCCTCGACCTCGGCCGGGTAGACGTTCTCGCCGCCGGAGATGATCAGGTCCTTGACCCGGTCGACGACGTGCGCCCACCCGTCGGGGCCGGTGCGCAGCACGTCACCGGTCCGGTACCACCCCCCGAGGCGCGACGCGGCGGTCTCCTCGGGGCGGTTCCAGTAGCCGGGGCTCACGTGCGGGCCGCGCACGAGCAGCTCGGCCGGCTCGCCGTCGGGGGCGACGAGCGCGCCGTCGCGCTCGACGGCGACGTCGGTGAAGAAGTGCGGCACCCCGACCGAGGTCGGCGGGTGCGCCGCGGTGCCCTCGCGGGTGGCCATGGTGACGCCCGGCGACGCCTCGGTCATGCCGTAGCCCTGCTGCAGCGCGACACCGCGCTCCAGCCAGGCCCGCGCGACACGCTCCTGCACCGGCGAGCCGCCGTAGACCACGGTGCGCAGCGACGACAGGTCGGTGGCGGCCCAGTCCGGGTGCTCGCACAGCATCTGCAGCATCGTCGGGACGGCGGCGAAGCTCGTGATCCGGGCGGCGGCGACGCGCGCGAGGACCGCGCCGGGGTCGAACCGCCCGGCGAGCTCGACGCTGCCGCCCTTGAACAGCGTGGGCAGCGTGACCTGCGACAGCCCGACGCAGTGGAACAGCGGAGAGATGCACAGGGTGCGCTCGTCGGAGGTGACGTCGACGTGCGCCAGCTGGTTGACGGTGTTCCAGGTGAGGTTGCCGTGGGTCAGCACCGCCGCCTTCGGGCGCCCGGTGGTGCCCGAGGTGTAGAGCAGCACGGCCGGGTCGTCGAGTCCGGCACCGGCGTCGTCTGCGCCCGGGCCCGCCGCGAGGTCCTCGACGCCGCGGACCGTCCGGACCGGGTGCGCGGTGGCCGCGACCAGCGCGTCGGCGTCGGCGCCGTGCACCAGCACGGCGGCGCCGCAGTCGTCGAGCATGTAGCCGACCTCGGCCGGGGCGAGGCGGTGGTTGAGCGGCACGGCGAGGGCCCCGAGCCGCCAGGCGGCGAAGCAGGTCTCCAGCGTCGCGACGGCGTTCACCCCCAGCCAGGCGACCCGGTCGCCGGGCCCGACGCCCAGGCGGGCCAGGCCCCCGGCGATCCGCGCGGTCCGCTCGGCGAGGCCGGCGTGGTCGAGCGCGCGCTCGGCGTCCGACAGCGCCGGGGCGTGCGGGCTGATCCGCGCCCGGCGGGCGGGCCAGGTCCCCAGGCCGAGGCCGGGACCGGTGATCGGGCTCATGGGGCTCCCTCGCTCCTCGCCGATATCAAGAGAGTTGATAGCAAGGGAGTTGATATCAGGTCAAGCGTCCTCGTCGGGATCGCCGGAGGCGTCACCACGGCCGCCGAGCGCGGCCAGGCAGCGCTCCAGTGCGTCGGCGAAGACCTCGGCCTGCTCGGGCTCCAGCGCGTCGAGCATCCGGCGCTCGACGACTCCGGCCGCCCCGTGGCAGTCGGCCAGGACGTCGTCGCCGTGGGCGGTCAGCCACACCCGCAGGATGCGGCGGTTGTCGGCGTCCGGACGCCGCTCGACCAGGCCCTCGCGCTCCATGGCCGCGACGAGCTGCTGCATCGCCTGCGGCGTGACGAAGTGCCGGCGGGCGAGCTGCGCGGAGGACAGTCCGCCGCTGCGCTCCAGCACGCTCAGGGCCGTGTACTGCGACAACGTGACCCCGAGCGGACGCAGCGCCTCCTCCATCCGGGCGCGCTCGGCCATCTGCAGGCGCTTGACCAGGTAGGTCAGCCGCTGCCCGCGCGTCCCCGTCGGTACCGACGCCGCATCCGTCACGCCCCGGAGCGTAGCGACCCTGGCGTGAATGACAAGGTTCTTGCTATAAAGCGCCTTTCCATTCCCACCGAAGGGCACGGAGCTGCGATGACGCACCCCCGGTTCTCCCCCACCCAGCGACGGCGCGCGGTGCTGTCGAGCTACCTGGGCAGCCTGATCGAGTACTACGACTTCCTGCTCTACGCGACGGCGTCGGCCGTGGTGTTCAACCGGGTCTTCTTCTCCGACCTGGATCCGCTGGTCGGCACCGTCGCCGCGTTCGGCACGCTCGCCACCGGCTACCTCGCCCGCCCGCTCGGCGGGATCGTGTTCGGCCACTTCGGCGACCGGGTCGGCCGCAAGAAGATGCTGGTCATCAGCATGGTGCTGATGGGGGTCGCGAGCACCCTGATCGGCGTGCTGCCCACCTACGCCCAGGTCGGGGCGCTGGCCCCGGTGCTGCTGATCGTCCTGCGGGTCGTGCAGGGCGTCGCGGTCGGCGGCGAGTGGGGCGGCGCGGTGCTGATGTCGGCCGAGCACGCGTCGTCGCGGCGCGGGCTGTGGGCGAGCTTCACCAACGCGGGTGCCCCGAGCGGCATGGTGCTCTCGACGCTGGTCCTGGCCCTGTCGGCCGGGCTGACCGGCGACGCGTTCCTCACCTGGGGCTGGCGGATCCCGTTCCTGCTCAGCGTGGTGCTGCTCGGGATCGGGCTGTTCGTGCGCCTGTCGGTGACCGAGACGCCGGTGTTCGCGGCCGCGGCCGCGTCCTCGGCGACGCCGGCCCGCGCGCCGCTGTTCGAGGTCCTGTCCCGGCCGCGCAACCTGCTGCTCGCCGTCGGCGTCGGGTTCGGCGCGTTCGTCGCGCAGGGCACGCTGACCACGTTCCTGATCTCCTACGCCGTCGGCGCCGGGTTCGAGCGGCAGACGGTGCTGAACGCGCTGACCGCGTCCTCGGTCGTCGCGATCCTCGGCATCATCGGCTTCTCCGCCCTCTCGGACCGGGTGGGACGACGGCCGGTCGTCCTGGGCGGGGCGGTCGCGACCGGGCTGTGGTGCATCGCGATCTTCCCGATGATCGACACGGGCTCGGCGGTGCTGCTCACGCTGGCCGTCGTGGTCGGGCAGGGCGTGACCCACGCCGCCTGGTTCGGGCCGTCCGCGGCCCTGTACTCGGAGATGTTCTCCACCGGGTCGCGCTACACGGGGGCCTCGCTGGGCTACCAGATCTCCGGGATGGGCGCGGGCCTGTCGCCGGTGCTGTTCGCGTCGCTGCAGGCGGCCGGGTTCGGCACCGGGGTGCTGTCGGCGGTGATCGTGGTGCTCGCGCTGGTGTCGGTCGCGTCGGTGCTCGCGCTGCGCGAGACCGCCCGCGACGGGCTGACCGGCGACCCCGCCACGGCTCCCGCGCCCGGGGCGCCGGCCTCCGCGCCGCGTCCCTGACCGGGCGGCCGTCGCGGCGTCCCCGACGGCCCGGCCCCACCGGCAGCGGCCGGGCCGTGTCGGCGGCCGGGTCGGCGGCCGGGTCGGCGGCCGGGTCGGCGGCCGGGCCGTGTCGGCGGGCCGGGTCGGCGGGCCGCGCCCGGTCAGGCGCCCGGCTCGCCCGCCCCGGCCGTCGTCGCGGCGGCACCGTCGCGCGGCGCCGCGGGGCCGGAGTCCCGCGCGGCGACGAACGCGACGACCACGACGGCCAGCGACACGCAGGCCGCGACCAGGAACGCCGCGTGCACCCCGTCCGCGTCCACCCCGGCACCCGCCGAGGCCAGCGTCATCACGGTGATGAACAGGGCCGTCCCGGCGGCGCCCGCGACCTGCTGCAGGGTGGTGAGGATGGCGCTGCCGTGCGAGTACAGCTCGCCGGTCAGCGAGCCCAGCGCGTCGGTCATCAGCGGCGTGAACATCAGCGCCAGCGCCGCGGACAGCCCCATGTGCAGCACCACGACCAGCCAGATCGGGCTCGCCGCCCCGAGCGTGGTGAAGCCCCACATCACGACCGCGAGCAGCACCGAGCCCGGCAGCACCAGCGGACGGGCACCGAGCCGGTCGTAGGCGCGCCCGACGAACGGCCCGAGCAGACCCATCGTCAGCCCGCCGGGCAGCACGACCAGCCCCGCCACGAACGCGCTGTCGCCGAGCACCTCCTGGATGTAGAGCGGCAGCAGGATGATCGCGCCGAACAGCGACATGAACCCGGTCGCGACCAGCACCAGCGACAGCGTGTACCGGCGCACCGCGAAGGGCCGCAGGTCCAGCAGCGGGGCCGTGCCGTCGCCGCGCTGGAGCCGGATCTGGCGGTGCACGAACACCGCGAGCGCGAGCGCACCGACCGCGAGCGGGACCCAGGGCGGCACGCCGCCGTGCGGGCCGGCGGCCGCGGACTCCCCGATCGCGGAGAGCCCGTAGACGATGCCGGAGAACGCGACGGCCGAGATCAGGACCGACGTGACGTCCAGCGGCGCCCGGGAGGTCTCGGCGGTGACCCGCAGCCAGGTCGCACCCGCGGCCAGGGCCACCAGCGCGATCGGCAGCACGATCCAGAACATCCACCGCCAGCCCAGCGCCGAGAGGATCACCCCGGACAGCGTCGGCCCGACCGCGGGCGCCACCGCGATGACGATCGAGATCGTGCCCATCGTCTGGCCGCGGCGCGACGCCGGGACCAGGCGCAGGATCGTCGTCATGAGCAGGGGCACCATCACCGCGGTGCCGGTGGCCTGCACGACCCGCCCCGCCAGCAGGAACCCGAAGGCCGGCGCGATCGCGCACAGCACGGTGCCGGTGCTGAACAGGCTCATCGAGGCCAGGTACACCGAGCGCGGCGGGAATCGCGCCAGCAGGTAGCCGGTGACCGGGATGACCACGGCCATCGTCAGCAGGAAGCCGCTGGTCAGCCACTGCGCGGTGGCCGGGGTGACCTGCAGGTCGGCGATCAGGGCCGGCAGCGCGACGCTCATGATCGTCTCGTTGAGGATCATGACGAACGCGGAGCCGACCAGCAGCGAGATGATCAGCGGGGCGCCGGCGGGCAGCCGTTCGGCGGCGGGGCCGGCGGTCGGCTCGGTACTCACGACAGGCTCCTGGACGGGACGGCCCGCGACGGCGACGGGCCCGGGTCGGGGCACGCGGAGCCGGCACGGGGACGGGCGGCGGTCCCCCGAGTGAACACGACGGCGGGCGCGGTGGCGACCGGGTTCCGCCCGCGGCGAACGGGGAGGATGGAGCCATGACCACCTACGACGTCGCCGTGGTCGGTGCCGGCCCCGCCGGCTGCGCCGCGGCGCTGAACGTGCTGCGGCTGCGGCCGACCGCGTCGGTGCTGCTGCTCGATGCGGCGGGCTTCCCGCGGGACAAGACCTGCGGCGACGGCGTCGCGGCCGAGACGTTCGACCTGCTCGACGGGCTCGGCGCGGGCCACCTGCGCGCGCTCGGCACCGAGGCGTCCCGGCTGCGCCTGCGCACCCCGCACGGGCGGGTCGTGCACCGCACCGCGCCGCGGCCGAACCGGGTGGTCCGCCGCTACGAGCTCGACGCGGCGCTGGTCGCCGCGGCCGTCGGCGCCGGGGCCGAGCTGCGCCGCCACCGGGTCCGCACCCTGGCCGTGCGGCCGGGCCGGGTGGAGCTGGACGGCGGGGTCACCGCCCGCGTGGTGGTCGGGGCCGACGGGGCGCACTCGGTGGTGCGCCGGGCGCTCGGCGCGCCCGCGGTGCCGTCGTCGTCGACGGCGGTCGCGATCCGCGGCTACGCCCCGGTCGCCGCCGAGCCCGGCACCCTGTCCATCGAGTACGCCGGTGGCACCGTGCCCGCCTACGCCTGGTCGTTCCCGGTGGCCGGGGGCGGTGCGAACGTCGGCTACGGCGTGTTCGACGCCGCGGGCACCGGCACCCGCGCGCAGCTGCTGGAGCGGCTCGCCGCGCTGCTGCCCGGCCAGGAGCCGGACCCGGCCACGCTGCGCGCGCACCACCTGCCGCTGTCCACCGCGCCCCGCTTCCACCCCGACGGCCGGGTGCTGCTCGCCGGCGACGCCGCGGCCAAGGTCAACCCGCTGACCGGCGAGGGGATCTTCGACGCCGTCGCCTCCGGGATCCTCGCCGGGCGCGCCGCGCTGCGGGGCGACGGCGCGGGGGCCGCGCACCGGGCGGCGATGGAGCACACCTTCGACCGCCACCACCGTCACGTCGGGCGGCTGGCGCGGCTGGCGGCGCGCCCGGCGTTCCTGGACGCCGCGATCGGCGCCGCGGCCCGTCACCAGCGGGTCTTCGACTGCGCGGTCGCGCTCGGGCTGGCCCGCGGAACGGTCACCCCCGGCGCGCTCGCGCTCGTCGCCGCGCACCTGCCCGGCGCGGCGCTCACCGGTGCCCGCGGGCGCCGCCGGGCCGCCGCCGTGTGAGCCCGGTCGGGCCGACGGGCCGGCCGGACCCGCCTCCGGTAGACAGGACCGCATGGAACAGGTCGTGCTGCTGGACGACGACGGCAACCCGGTCGGCGTCGCGGACAAGGCCACCGTGCACGGCGCGAGCACCCCGCGGCACCTGGCGTTCTCCTGCTACGGCGTCGACGACCGCGGCCGGCTGCTGGTCACCCGCCGCGCGCGCAGCAAGACCGCCTTCCCGCTGGTGTGGACCAACACCTGCTGCGGGCACCCCGCGCCGGGCGAGGACATGGCCGACGCCGTGCACCGCCGTCTGGAGCGCGAGCTGGGCATCCGGGCCACCGAGCTGCGGATGGTGCTGCCCGACTTCAGCTACCGCGCCTCCCAGGACGGTGTGGAGGAGAACGAGCTCTGCCCGGTCTTCGTCGCGCGCATCACCGGCGAGCCCGACCCGCGGCCCGACGAGGTGGAGGAACTCGACTGGTGGAGCTGGCCGCGCTTCCGCGACGCCGCGGGCGACCCGGGCTCGGGGCTGTCCCCGTGGGCGCGGCTGCAGGTCCCGCTGCTGGACGCGCTGGACGACCCGCTGCTGGTCGGCGCCCGGGGCTGAGCGCCCGCCTGGTGGAATGAGGGGCGTGGTCCCCGACCTGTCCCCCGACCCGGCCGGCGCCCTCGGCGACGCGCTCGACCGCGCCCTCGACGGCGTCCCGGCCGGGCGGCTCGCCCCCGTGGTGGAGCGGCTGATCCGCGACTACCGCAGCGGCTCGGTGCCCGGCGCCCCGATCCTGCGCACCGCCGACGACGCGGCCGCCTACGCCGCCTACCGGATGCCGGCCACGCACGCCGCGGTGCTCGACGTCCTGGAGCGGGCCGCCGCCCGGCTCGTGGCGCCGTCGTCGCTGCTGGACCTCGGCGGCGGGACCGGCGCGGCAGTGTGGGCCGCGGCCGGCGTGTGGCCGGAGCTGACGGCCGCCACCGTGCTGGAGGCCGCCGCACCCGCCCGCGCCCTGGGGCAGCGGCTCGCCGGCGGTGCGCCCTCGCCGCTGCTGCGCGCGGCCCGCTGGGAGCCCGCCGTGCTCGGCACGTCGACCACGCTGCCCGCGGCCGACCTCGTCACCGCCTGCTACCTGCTGGGCGAGCTGCCCGGCCCGGTGCGCGACGCCGTCGTCGACGCCGCGGCCCGGGCCGCCCGGGTCGTCGTGCTCGTCGAGCCGGGGACCCCGGCCGGGCACGCCCGGATCCTGGCCGCGCGCGACCGCCTGCTCGCGGCGGGCCTGACGGTCGCCGCGCCCTGCCCGCACGCGGACGCCTGCCCGGTGACCGGCGACGACTGGTGCCACTTCGCGGTCCGGGTCGGACGCAGCTCGCGGCACCGCGTGCTCAAGGCGGGCTCGCTCGGGCACGAGGACGAGAAGTTCTCCTACGTCGTGGCGGCCCGCGGCGACGCCGTCACCCGCGCGCCGGGACGGATCGTGCGGCACCCGCGGACCCGCAAGGGGCTGGTGACGCTGCGTGTCTGCCAGGCGGACGGGACACTGCGCGACACCCCCGTTCCGCGCAGCCGCGCCGAGCTGTTCCGCGACGCCCGTGACGCCGCGTGGGGCGATGCCTGGCCACCTGAGTGAGCGCCGCGGGTTGCGCGCAACCGCGGGAGGCGAACATCACAGGCGGGACGCGCCGAACACCGTTGTGAACCTGTAACACGGACCGGCATCGTGGGCGACTGACCGGGCGAGACGGCCATGCGGTGGGCCGCGAGCAGCACCTATCTCACAGATCGAGCACGACCATGAACGACTTCGTCACCGGCGCCCCCGCCGACCGCCTGCCCACCCTCGTCCGCACCCGGACCGGCTACCGCGTCTTCGATCCGGCGCTGGTCGCCGGGACCCCCTACGTCGTCGACGACGCGGGCGACCTCGTCTACACCAGGCTCCCCGCGGGCGCGATGACCGCGTCGGCCGTCGTCGTCTCGGCCGTCGTGGCGATCACCGTGGGTGACAACAGCTGGACGTGGTCGGCGCTGACGTTCCTCGTCTGCCTGCCCGTCTCGGTGGCGGTGGCGATCCTGGTCCTGTCGGTCATCCACGCCGTCACCGACCCGGTCCGCGCCTACCGCGCACGGTTCGGGCACACCCGCTTCGCGCGCGACGTCTCCGAGTCGCACCCCGCGTCGTTCCAGCTCTGCGCCCGCGCCGAGCGGCTCGCGGCGACGCCGTCCTGGCAGGCCGGTCGGATCGACCCGACCCGCACCCTCGGGGGCCTGCTGTGGACGGCGGTCGCGGGCGGGGAGGCCTGGGCGGCCGAGGCGCTGACGTCGCTGGCCGAGCCCGCGACGGGCCCGGACCTCACCTCCGTCTGACCGCCCCGGCCGCGGCACCCGTCGCCGCGCTCCCGTCGCCGCTCCCGTCGCCCTCCGGGCGTGCTCCCAGGGGCACCCTCGTAGCGCTCTAAGCCCCGAGAGTGCCCCTGGGAGCACCCGGGGAGGGGGTCAGACGGCGTAGCGGGCGACGGGGAGCAGGGCGTCGGGGTCGCGGCGGTCGTCGTCCGCGGCGACGCAGGCGCGCAGCGAGCGTTCCAGCGCGTCCTCGTCCAGGCCCGTCCCGATCAGCACCAGGGTCGTGCGGCGGGGCTCGCCGCTGTCCCACCGGGTCCGGCGGAAGCGCACGTAGCGGCCGACGGTGTGCAGGTCCCACCGCTCCCGCGCGGGCGCGGCGGCGAAGCGCACCGAGCCCTTGATGCGGTACAGCCCGGACGGGCGGGCGTCGAGCAGGTCCTGCAGCCGGGCGGCGTCGAGCGGCTCGTCGCACAGGAACGTCACGCTCTGGTAGCCGGCGTGCAGGTGCTGCTCGTGCGGCTCGTCGACGCGCTCGCCGAGCATCAGCTGGCGGCCCGGCACGATCTCGATGTCGAACAGCAGCGCCGGGTCCACGGCGCCGTCGCGGACCGGCACGATCGGCGCCCGCGGGTTCGCCTCGCGGCACAGCCGCCGGACCCGCCACAGCGGCCCCGGACCGACCCGGTCGATCTTGTTGAGGACGACGAGGTCGGCCATCCCCACGTGCTTGTCCAGCTGCGGGTGCCGGCGCCGGGAGGTCTCGAACTCCGCCGCGTCGACGACCTCGACGAGCCCGCCGAAGCTCAGGTGCTGCCCCAGCGCGTCCAGGACGAGCTGCACCAGCGTGCCGGGCTCGGCGATGCCGCTGGCCTCGATCACGACGACGTCGATCTCGTCGCGGCGGCGCGTCAGCCCGTCGAGGACGGCGGCGACGCCGCCCTCGCCCACCTCGCAGCACAGACAGCCGTTGCCCAGCCCGACGACGCCGTCGGCCTGGCCGGCCAGGCGCATCGCGTCGATGCCGACCGATCCGAAGTCGTTGACGACCACGCCGATCCGCGCGTCCCCGCCGGTGGCGAGCAGGTGGTTCAGCAGGGTCGTCTTGCCGGCTCCGAGGAATCCGGCCAGCACCACGACCGGGATCTTCCGGGGCACCCGACATGCCTACCACGTGGGTGTCGACGCACCGTGACGTGGTCGTGACCCGCTCCGCGTGGCCGCTGCCGCCCCGATCGGAGCACTAGAGTGCCCCTCATGCCCGACACAGCTGCCGGACGCCCACCACACGGCGTGATCGCCGTCGCCGGCGAGGCCCTCGTCGACATCGTCCCCGCGCCCGCGCAGGGGTACTGGGAGTTCGCTCCGGGGGGCAGCCCCGCGAACGTCGCCGTCGGCCTGTCGAGGCTCGACGTCGCGGCCCGGATGCTCGCGCGCCTGGCCGACGACCTGCTCGGTCGCAAGCTGCGGAACCACCTGGCGGACAACGGGGTCGACCTGTCCCACGCCGTCGAGGCCGACGAGGCGTCGTCGCTGGCCATCGTGGAGCTGGCGGCGGACGGGCAGGCGTCCTACGACTTCCGGATCGCGGGCACCGCGGACTGGCAGTGGACCGACGACGAGCTCGCCGGCGCCCTCGACGACGGCCCGGCCGGTCCGGTCGTCGCCGTCCACTCCGGATCGCTGGCGCTGACCACGCCGCCCGGGCACGAGGCGCTGCGCGAGCTGCTGGCGTCCGCCGTGGACACCGCCACGGTGAGCTACGACCCGAACTTCCGGCCGCTGCTGATGGGCTCGCCGCAGGAGGTCCTGCCCGGGGTGCACGAGCTGCTCGGCGTGGCCGACGTGGTGAAGGTCAGCGAGGAGGACCTCGCGTGGCTGCACCCGGGCCGCGAGCCGGGCGACGTGGTCGGCGAGTGGCTCGAGCTCGGTCCGGCCGTGGTCGTCGTGACGCTGGGGGCGAACGGGGTGCTGGCCGGGTCGTCGTCGGGCCAGCACCTGGTGCTGCCGGGCCGCCGGGTGGAGGTGGTCGACACCGTCGGCGCCGGGGACAGCTTCACCGCGGCGCTGCTGGCCGGGCTGCACCGCCGCGGGCTGCTCGGCGCGGCGGCCCGCGAGGACCTGTACCGGATCGACCGGGCGACGCTGGAGGCGGTGCTGACCGAGGCGGTCACCGCCTCGGCGATCACCTGCTCGCGGCACGGCGCGAACCCGCCGACCCGCGCGGAGCTCGACGCGGCGGTGTGACGGGTCAGCCCCCGCGGGCGACCAGGGCGTCCTGGGCCTGCTGCTCGGTGGCGGACAGCTCGCGCGGCTTCCGGTCGGGGAAGTCGCGCGGCTGGCCGGTCGCGGCCGTCCCGAGCGGCAGGCTCAGCCGCGCCGCCTCGCTGGCGGGCAGCGCCCACTGCCGCGCCCAGTCCATGTGCATGGCCGTCGGGCCGCCGGCGTCGCCGAAGTAGTCGAGCTGCATGGTCATGTTCATCGGGCGCGGCGGGAACTGCGACGTGTCGGTGGTGGAGTACCATTTCTCGCCGTTCACGTACGCGGTGATCGCCGTGGGGGTCCATTCGAGGGCGTAGGCCGACCACTGCGTGGAGTCGTGCCGGACGGAGCCGTGGTCCTGGTCGTTGTTCCGGCCGTAGTGCAGGAAGAAGCTGGTCTCCTGGCGGGAGTCGTCCATGATCTCCATCCAGTCGATCTCCCCGCCGACCGGGAAGTCCTCGGCGACCGGCCAGAGCAGCAGCAGCGCGTTCAGCCCGCCCTCGCCCTCCTCCGAGCGCACGCACGCCTCCCAGCGGCCGTAGCGCTGGCCGGGATGCCAGCTGACGGCGCCGGTGGTCCCGTCGGCGTCGGCGGAGATGGTCATGGCGCCGTCGGCGACGGTGACCGCCTCCGGGGTGCGGGTGCCCTTCTTGTCGTGCCCGGGCTCCGGGCCGTACGGGTGCCAGTCCGGCGGGACGGTGGTGCCGTCGAAGCCGGACTCGCGGGTGGGGGCGCCCCAGCCCAGCTTCTGCGCCGCCGTCGCGGTGCAGTGCGACGCCGCCGGCGGCGCGGCCGGGTCCGCCTGCGGTACCGGAGCCACCGGGGCGACCGACGACACCGAGGTCCCGGCCGTCGTGACCGCCGAGAGGGCGAGGGTCGCGGCGAGCACGGCCACCGTCGTCCTGATCCTGGCCCGTGTCGTCGCCGCCGTCGTCGTCGCCCTCGTCACCGTCGTCACTCCCGCCACTCGGTCACCTGCGGCCCCATCACACGTGCGCTGGGTGAACGGCGCCAGTGCGACCACCCGATCGGCACCGCACCGTCGGGTGACGTCACGCCCACCGGGTGTGGTCGCGGGGCCGCGCCGGGTGCGACGGTGGGCGCGTGACCCGTCCCGCAGCGGCCGACGCGCTCGACCTCGCCCCGCACCCGGAGGGCGGGTGGTACCGGCGGACCTGGACGTCACCGGTCGTCGTGGACACGCCGTACGGCCCGCGGCCGTCGGCGACCGCGATCCTCTACCTGTTCGACGCGCCCGGCCGCTGGCACCGCGTCCGCTCCACCGAGCTGTGGTGCCGGCACTCCGGCCCGGCGGCGGACCTCGTCCTCGGCGGCGACGGCGACGGGCCGGTCCCCGGCCCGGTGCTGCGCCTGGCGCCGGGGTCGCCGCAGTGCGAGGTCCCGGCGGGGGTCTGGCAGCGGGCGGTCCCCGACGCCGGTGGTCCGGTGCTGGTCAGCTGCCTGGTCTCCCCCGGCTTCGACGTCGCCGACTTCGAGCTGCGCTGAGTCAGCGTCGCAGCAGCCCGGCCGCGTCGCGGGTGTTGCGGATCCGCGCCGGGTCCACCCCGCAGGCGACGGCGCGGGAGCAGCCGTGGTCGAGCCAGTCGAGCTGGCCCGGCGCGTGCGCGTCGGTGTCGATCGTGAACTCGCAGCCCGCCTCGACGGCCAGGCGGAGCAGCCGTTTCGGCGGGTCGAGCCGCTCGGGCCGCGAGTTGATCTCCACCGCGACGCCGTGCTCCGCGCAGGCGGCGAACACCGCGGGCGCGTCGAACTCCGACTCGGGCCGCGTGCGGCGCCCGGTGACCATCCGCCCGGTGCAGTGGCCCAGCACGTCGACGTGCGGGTCCGCGACGGCCGTCAGCATCCGCTCGGTCATCTCCGCGCGCGGCATCCGGAGCCTGGAGTGCACGCTCGCGACCACGACGTCGAGCTCGGCGAGCAGGTCGGCGTCCTGGTCGAGGGCGCCGTCGTCGAGGATGTCGACCTCGATGCCGGTGAGCACCCGGAACCCCGACCCGGACGCGGCGATCCGCTCGTTGAGCGCCGCGACCTGCTCGATCTGGCGGCGCAGCCGGTCGGCGGACAGCCCGTTGGCGACGGTGAGCCGCGGCGAGTGGTCGGTGACGACCAGGTAGTCGTGGCCGAGCCCGATCGCCGTCTCGGCCATCTCGGCGAGCGGGGAGCCGCCGTCGGAGGCGTCGGTGTGGCTGTGGCAGTCCCCGCGCAGCGACTCCCGCAGGGCCAGCGCCGCCTCGGCGAGCGGGACG
The DNA here is from genome assembly GCF_037727765.1 of Pseudonocardia spirodelae. NCBI lineage: Bacteria > Bacillati > Actinomycetota > Actinomycetes > Pseudonocardiales > Pseudonocardiaceae > Pseudonocardia > Pseudonocardia spirodelae. Next base: position 34,613 of record NZ_JBBJUP010000018.1, read on the forward strand.
CCGGTGGCGTCGGCGCGGGCGACGGCGTCCTCCAGCCGTCGCAGGTACACCGGCTCCTCCCCGGACACGGACTCGCCGACGCAGCGGGCGGTGACCTCGCCGACGCCCCTGAGGTCGGTGAGGCCGCCGGCGGCGTGCAGCCGGGCGAGCTCCTCGCCGGAGCGGCCGCGCAGGGCGGCGGCCGCGGCCCGGAACGCGCGGACCCGGTAGGTCGACTCGCGGGCGCGTTCGAGCAGGAACGCGATCCGGCGCAGGTCGGCGACGGCGTCTCTCACGCGCCCGAGGCTAGCCCCGCATCCAGCGCCGGGCCCGCGGCTTCCACGCGGTCTCCCACGCGGCGGGCAGCCGGCGCTCCAGCTCCAGCATCGCGGCGGTGTCGCGGCCGTGCAGCACGCCGAAGGTGAAGCCGTTCGCGCCCTCGGCGCCGGCGCGGGCGCCGAGGGTGCGCAGCGTCTGCCGCGAGACGACGGCGTCCTGGTGCTCACCCAGCACGTCCGACAGCGCCTTGAGGCGCGTGGCGAAGGCGCGCGCGTCCTTGCCGGCGGCGGGGCGGGCCACCTCGGTGGCGTAGCGCAGCTGCTTGCCGGTCTTGCGGGCGGCGTGCAGCGAGTCCGGGGCCACCTGCCCGGCATCGAGGTCGGCCAGTGCGCGTTCCATCCGCCGGTCGAGCTTCCGGGCCGTCCGCCCCACCAGCGCGGGGACGACGCGCGCCGCGGGCCTGCGCGCCCGGCGCGACAGCGGCGGGTCGGCCAGCAGCCGGCGCAGCGCGCCGTGCAGGGCCGCGTAGCGCTCGCCGTCGACGACGTCCAGGACCGCGGCCCCGGTCTCGGCGCGGGTCCGGGCGAAGTGCCGGGTGACGGCGGCCTGCACCGGGCCGAGCCGCAGCTCGGGCTCGAGCGCGGCCAGCCGGGCGGTGAGCCGCTGCTCCTGGACCTCGGCGTCGCGCTCCGCGGCCAGTGCACGCCCCAGCCAGCGCAGCTCGTGGACCAGGTGTGCCGGGCGCGGGCCCTCCAGCAGCGCGCCGTAGGTGCGCAGTGCGCTGCGCAGGCGCCGGGCGGCGATCCGCATCTGGTGGACGGCGTCGGGGCGGTCGGCGCGCAGGTCCTGCTCGCGGGCGGCGAGGGCGTCGGCCTGGTCGCCGAGGTAGCCCAGCAGCAGCGCACCGGCGCTGCCCGTGCGGCCGCGGCGGCGCGGCGGGTCGGCGGGGGCGGCCGCGGCCAGCAGCGCGGTCAGCCGGGCCCGCCCGTCGCGCGCGCCACGGGCCAGCCCGGTGGCGCGCAGGGCCTCGTCGAGCCCCTGCAGCAGCGCGGTGCCCGCCCCGGCGGGGTCGACGACGGCCTCGGTCCAGCTCTCGACGGTCACCGACCCGCCGAGGGTCTCGGTGCGCACCTGGTCGCGCACCAGCGTCGCGAGGGCGCCGCCGGTGGCGTCGCGCACGGTGTCGACCGCGCGGGTCACGTGCACCCGTCCGACCGGGACCAGCCCGGCGTCGCCGCGCACCCGCCGCACCAGCGCGTCGATCTCCGGGGGCACGGTGGCCGGGTCGACGCCCTCGACGCCGGCCGCGGGCTGCGGCACCCGCAGCTCCTCCCCGGCGGGGGCGTCGGGCAGCACCAGCACCCACCCCGACGACGGCTCCACCACCGACGCCCGGTCCGGGACCACCCGCTCCACCGCCAGCTCGATGCCGGCCGCGAACAGCCGCAGGTCCGCGGTGTCGAACCGCTCGTACTCCCGCACCTCGGCGCTCGTCACCGGGTGCACGTCGTGCACGCCGTCGACCCCGGTCAGGCGCGGCGCACCGGTGTGCGCCGGGCCGCGGTAGGTCAGGGCGAGCGCGGACGGGGCGAGCGGGGGATCGGTGGTGCTCATCCCCCGGGGTTCCCGTTCCCCGGACGATCACTCGCCGCCGTCCGGGGGACGCCCGCTCAGACGGCCTTGCCCGGGTTGAGGATGCCGTCGGGGTCCAGCGCGGCCTTCACCGAGCGCTGCAGCGCGAGGACACCGGGACCCAGCTCGCGCTCCATGCCGTCGCGCTTGAGCAGGCCGACCCCGTGCTCGCCGGTGACGGTCCCGCCCAGCTCGACGGCCGCGGCGATGATCTCGTCGAACGCGGCGCGGGTGCGGTCGCGCGCCCCGGGGTCGTCGTGCGGGGTGAGCATGAGCGGGTGCAGGTTGCCGTCCCCGGCGTGGGCGACGGTGGCGATCCGGACCCCGCGGCGGGCGCCGATGTCCTCGATCCGGGCGAGCATCTCGGCCATCCGCGGCCGGGGGACGCAGACGTCCTCGGTCAGCATGCCCATCCCGAGCTGCTCCAGCGCCGGGTAGGCCATCCGGCGGGCGGCGAACAACGCGTCGGACTCGGTCGCGTCGGTCGAGGCCATCGCCTCGGTCGCGCCGTGCCGCTCGAAGGCCGCGAGGATCGCGTCGGCCTCGGCCTGCGCGGCGGGCTCGGGCAGGTCGGTCTGGGCGAGCAGCAGCGCGGCGGCGCCCTCCGGGAGCCCGGCGTTGCGCCAGGCGTTGACCGCGGCCAGGCACTCGCGGTCGACCAGCTCGAACACCGCGGGCTGCAGGCCCTGCTCGGTGACGGCGGCGACCGCGGCCCCGCAGTCGGCGAGGGAGTCGAAGAACCCGACGACGGTGCGCGGCGCGGCCGGGCGCGCCGGGCGCAGCTTGACGGTGATCTCGGTGATGATCCCGAGGGTGCCCTCGGAGCCGACCATCAGCCCGGCGAGGTCGTAGCCGACGACGCCCTTGGCGGTGCGCCGCCCGACCCGCACGACCTCCCCGCTCGCGGTGACGACCTCCAGCGCGAGGACGTAGTCGCGGGTGACGCCGTACTTGACGCAGCACAGCCCGCCGGCGTTGGTGGCGACGTTGCCGCCGATCGTCGACCAGGGCGCCGACGCCGGGTCCGGCGGGTACCAGAGGTCCTGCTCCGCGCAGGCGGCACGCAGGTCGTCGTTGACCACCCCCGGTTCGACGACGGCGAGCCGCTCCCCCGCCGAGATCTCCCGGATGGCGGTCATCCGCTCCAGGCTGAGCAGCACGCAGCCCTCGACGGCGTTCGCGCCGCCGGACAGGCCGGTGCCCGCGCCGCGCGCGACGACCGGGACCCGGTGCGCGGCGCAGGCCGTGACGGTCGCGGCGACGTCGGCGGTGCTGCGGGCCCGCACCACGCACAGCGGGGTGCCGTACTCGGCCCACTCCGCCTCGTCGTGCACGTAGGGGCGGACGACGTCCGGGTCGGTGAGGACCCGGTCGGGCTCCAGGGCCGCGGCCAGCTCGGCGAGCACCGCGCGCCCGGCCGCCGACGGCCCGGAGGGGTCGAGCTCGGCGGGGGCGGTGGAGCCGCCGAAGGGGCGGCCCTCCGGTGCGACGACGACGGGTGCGGCGGCGGTGACGCGGTCGGCCATGCCCGCGACGGTAGGTCGCGACGCCGCCCACGGCCAGCGCGGCGGCGTGCGGTCAGTGCCCCAGCCACGTCGCGAGCGCGCGCCCGAGCCGCCGGCCGGACACCCAGGCCGTCTGCACCCGGGACCGGCCCCAGCCGTCCCCGGCGAGGCCGATCCCCTCGTCGTCGAGGTGGAAGGCCGCCTCGCGGCGCGCGGCGGGGGCGGCGAAGCGCCACCGGTGCACGTGGGTCCACGCCGGCTCGGCACCGATCCCCAGCAGCGCGCGCACCGCGGCGGTCATCGCCGGCACGGCCGCCGCGGGGTCGGCGTCGTGGGCGCGGGCGAGGGCGCCGGTGGAGTGCGCGACGAGCACCGGTGCGCCGTCCCCGCGGCGGTCGCCGTCGTCGGCGACCAGCGACAGCACCGGGTGGTCGTTGACGAAGGCGGCGGGCAGCCGCGGCCAGTCCCGCGCGCCGAAGCCCAGGGTCAGGGCGAGCACCGGGTCCCACTCCCGCCCGGCGACGGCCGCGCCCGCCGCGGTGCCCGGCTCCAGCAGACGTGCGGCCTGCGGGTCGGGCATCGCGAGCACGACGGCGTCGTGGGGTTCGCCGTCGGCGGTGGGGCCGCCGGGTCCGGGCCGGACGGCCGACACGGTGTGCCCGGTGCGCACGTCGAGGTCGCGGGCCAGGTCGGTGACCAGCGACCTCAGCCCGCCGGGTGCGGCGAAGCGGACCGGGCCGGGGCTGTCGGGGGCGCGGGCGGTGCCGTCGAACACGGCCAGGGTGTCGGTCCACTCCCGCACCAGACCGGCGCGGCGCCAGCGCCCGACCTGCTCGTCGAAGCCCTCGGCGCCACCCTCCCCGGAGACGGTGAAGTAGGCGGCGCCGATGTCGGCGGGCCGTCCGTCGTGGCGGTGCACCGCGAGCCGCCCGCCGGCGCCGCGGGCCCGTTCGAGCACCGTCACGTCCACCCCGCGGGCCCGCAGCTCCACCGCGCAGCTCACCCCGGCGATGCCCGCCCCGACCACGATCACGCCCACGCCGCGACCCTAGGCGGGCCCCGACCGCACGGCACCTACGAGGTCGGGATCACCTCGGACGAGCGGGCGCATCGAGCAGCGCGGCGACCCGGTCGTGGCGCTCGCGCCACCACGCGGCGCGCCCGGGCGGGGCCGCGACGGCGCCGCGCCGGACCGGGTCGGGGGCCGAGCGCGGCACCGGCAGGTACCCGCCGACCGGCCGCAGCGGCGCGTCGGTGACGTCGTCGGCCAGCAGCGACGCCGTCCCGAGCCCGCAGGCGTGGTGCAGCGCGGGCAGCGCACCGGCCAGCGCGAGCCCCGCGGCGAGCCCGACCGAGGACTCCACCGCCGAGGACACGACCACCGGCAGCCCGGTCTCCGCCGCGATGCGCAGCGCCCGGCGCACCCCGCCCAGCGGCGACACCTTCAGCACCACGACGTCGGCCGCCCCGGCCCGCACCACCCGCATCGGGTCCTCGGCGCGGCGGATCGACTCGTCCGCGGCGACCGGCACGTCGACCGCCCGGCGGACGGCAGCGAGGTCCTCCACGGCCCAGCAGGGCTGCTCGACGTACTCCAGCCCGCCTGCCGCGCGGTCGAGCGCGCGGACCGCGGCCACCGCGGTGTCGACGTCCCAGGCCGCGTTGGCGTCCACCCGGACGAGCCCGGCCGGGCCGAGCGCGTCGCGGACGGCGGCGACCCGCTCGAGGTCCTCGGACAGCGGGGCGCCGGGGTCGGCGACCTTGACCTTGGCCGTGCCGCAGCCGGACTCGCGCACGATGCGCTGCGCGTGCTCGGGGCGGACGGCGGGCACGGTGCAGTTGACCGGCACCCGGTCGCGCACCGGTGCGGGCCAGCCGTCGTGCGCGGCCTCGCGCGCCGCGGCCAGCCACGCGACGGCCTCGCGGTCGTCGTACTCGGTGAAGGGGCAGAACTCGCCCCATCCGGCCGGGCCGGACAGCAGCAGGCCCTCGCGTTCGGTGATGCCGCGGAACCGGGTCGTCATCGGCAGCGAGTACACGTCCACCGGGCAAGGCTACCGCCGGTAGGTTACTCCCGGTAAGATGGCGGTGTGACCGCCGAGACCGTACCGGGCCCCCGCCGTCGCGTGCCACGCGCGGAACGGGAGCGCCAGATCGTCGACGCGGCCGTCGCGGTGTTCGGCGAGCGCGGCTACGCCGAGGTGTCGATGGAGGCCGTCGCCGAGCGCGTCGGCGTCACCAAGCCGGTGCTCTACACCCATTTCGGGTCGAAGGAGGGCCTGCTGCTCGCCGCGATCGCACGGGCCCGGTCCGAGCTGCTCGACGTCGTCGCGCGCGCGGCGGCCGCCGCCGACTCGCCCGAGGCGATGCTGCGCGGCGGGACGCTGGAGTTCTTCCGCTACCTCGACCGCCGCGCGCCGGCCTGGCAGCTGTTCTGCTCCGAGGCCGGGGTCACCGACACCGCGCTGGAGGAGATCCGCGCCCAGCAGACCGACTTCACCGCCGCGCTGCTCGCCGCGCAGGTCCCGGGCACCGAGCCGGCCCGGCTGACCGGCTGGGCGCAGGTGATCGTCGGGGCGTGCGAGCGGCTCGCGGTCTGGCGCGGCCAGGACGAGTCGGTCACCGCCGAGCAGGCCACCGAGTACCTGATGGACATGGTCTGGAGCGGGCTGGCGGGCCTCGGTCGCGGGGGCGCCGCACCGGCGTAGGAGACTCGACGGCCATGAGCACGACCGCGCCCCGCCTGCTGCAGGTCGCCCGCACCGCGCGGGTGACGCCCGGGATGGTCCGGGTCACCCTGACCGGTGCGGAGCTGGCCGGGTTCCCCGGGCACGGCCCGGACCGGCGGATCAAGATGTTCTTCCCGGCGCAGGGCCAGGAGCGGCCCGCGGTGCCGCGTGCCTCGACCGGCGGCCCGGTGTGGCCGGCCGGTGCGGCCCGCCCGGCGATCCGGACCTACACGGTGCGCCGCTGGGCCCCCGACGCCGGCGAGCACGGCGAGCTCGACGTCGACTTCGTCGTCCACGCCGGGCACGGCCCGGCCGCGGCGTGGGCGGTGTCCGCACGTCCGGGCGCCTGGGTCGGGGTGTCCGAGCCCGGCGGGCGCTGGGAGCCCGACCCGGCCGCGGAGCACCACCTGGTGATCGGCGACGAGTCCGCGCTGCCCGCCATCGCGACCGTCTGCGAGACCCTCGCGGCGGCCGCGCCCGGGGTGCCGGTGCGGGTGGTGGCCGAGGTCGCCGACGCCGGCGAGGAGCAGGAGCTGCCCGGCGCCGCCGCCGTCACCTGGGTGCACCGCGGCGGCGCCCCCGCGGGCGAGCCGCTGGTCGCGGCCGTCCGGGCCGCCGGACTCCCCGCCGGACGCGGCCAGGCGTGGCTGTCCGGCGAGTCGGCCGCGGTGAAGGAGCTGCGCGGGCACCTGCTCGCCGACCGCGGGTTCGACCGCCGCGCGGTCTACGCCACCGGGTACTGGCGCGCGAGATAGAGCCCGCGGACAGGCGGTGCACAGCCGTCGCACAGCTTCGCGGTGTGTGCTCCTAGCATGACCGAGGTGATCGACCGGGGAGCGGACCAGCTGCGACGCGCCGACGGCGGCCCGATCCGCGTGCTCGTCGTCGACGACGAGTCCACGCTGTCGGACCTGCTGTCGATGGCCCTGCGCTACGAGGGCTGGGAGGTCCGCACCGCCGCGGACGGCGTGACCGCCGTGCGCCACGCCCGCGAGTTCCGCCCGGACGCGATCGTGCTCGACGTGATGCTGCCCGACTTCGACGGCTTCGAGGTGCTGCGCCGGGTCCGCGCGGACACCCCCGAGGTGCCCGTGCTGTTCCTGACCGCGCGCGACGCCGTCGAGGACCGCGTCGCCGGGCTGACCGCGGGCGGCGACGACTACGTCACCAAGCCGTTCTCGCTGGAGGAGCTGGTCGCGCGGCTGCGCGGGCTGCTGCGCCGGGCCGGGATGGCCGCCGCCGCGCGCAGCTCGGAGCTCGTGGTCGGCGACCTGGTGCTCGACGAGGACGCGCACGAGGTCGCCCGCGGCGGCGAGGCCGTCGAGCTCACCGCCACCGAGTTCGAGCTGCTGCGCTACCTCATGCGCAACCCGCGCCGGGTGCTGTCCAAGGCCCAGATCCTCGACCGGGTCTGGAACTACGACTTCGGCGGCCAGTCCAACGTGGTCGAGCTCTACGTCTCCTACCTGCGCAAGAAGATCGACGCGGGCCGCGCACCGATGATCCACACGGTGCGCGGCGCCGGCTACGTCCTGCGCCCCGCGGCGGACTGAGGCGTGGTCGTCACGCGCGTCTCCGGCCGGGTCCGCTCGCTGCGGGCCCGGCTCGTGGTGACCGTGCTGCTGCTGTTCACGGTGGCGTGCGTGGCGATCGGCGTGGCCACCACGCTGTCGCTGGACCGCTACCTGTCGGTGCGCCAGGACCAGGAGATGACCTTCGCCCTCGACGGGTTCGTCGCCCAGCAGACGGGCCGCGCGCCGGGTCGCCTCACCCACTCCGGCGGCGGGAACGGCGGGGACGGCGGCGGGGGGGCCACCGGCGGGGACACCGGCGGCGGGCAGGACCCGGGCGCGGGCGGGCAGCGGTCCGGTCCGCCCGGTGGGATGCTGCTCGGCCCCGGCCAGGGCCCGAACTCGATCGGCGCGGTCTTCGACGGCGGGCGCGTGGTCCAGGCCGAGCTGGCCCAGCGCGGCGGCACCAGCGCGGCCGTCGCGGACGCCGACCTGGACCTGCTGCGCGCGGTGCCCGCCGACCTGGTGACCCACCCGGTGACGCTGTCGGTGGGCGACTACCGGGCCGTCGCCTGGACCGAGGGCACCACGACGTACCTGGTCGCCCGGCCGGACACCGCCGCGGCCACGGTCACCCGGCTGGTCGTGACCGAGCTGGTCGTGCTCGGCGGCGCCGTCGTGCTCGCGGGCATCGCCGCGGCCGTGCTCGTGCGCCGCGAGCTGCGCCCGCTCGAACGCGTGGCCGGGGTCGCCGCGCAGGTCGGTGCGCTGCCGCTGGACCGCGGCGAGGTGCACCTGGCCGCGCGGGTGCCCGATCCGGACCCGCGCACCGAGGTCGGGCAGGTCGGCACCGCGCTCAACCACATGCTGGACAACGTGGAGGGCGCGCTCGCCGCCCGCCAGGAGTCCGAGACGCGGCTGCGGCGCTTCGTCGCCGACGCCAGCCACGAGCTGCGCACCCCGCTGGCCGCCATCCGCGGCTACGCCGAGCTGTCCCGCCGCGAGCCCGCGCCCGTGCCGGAGCGGACGGCGCACGCGCTGGTCCGCATCACCTCGCAGGCCGAGCGGATGTCGACGCTGGTGGAGGACCTGCTGCTGCTGGCCCGGCTGGACTCCGGGCGCCCGCTGGAGCGCACCGAGGTGGACCTGACCCGGCTCGTGCTCGACGCCGTCGGGGACGCCCACGTCGCCGGGCCGGGGCACCGCTGGTTCCCCCGGCTGCCCGACGAGCCGGTCACCGTCACCGGCGACGCCCACCGGCTCGCCCAGGTGGTCACCAACCTGCTCGCCAACGCCCGCACCCACACCCCGCCCGGCACCTCGGTGACGGTCGCGCTGGACCACCCGGCGCCCGGCCGGGCCCGGCTGCGGGTGACCGACGACGGCCCGGGCATCGGCCCGGACGTGCTGCCCCGGGTGTTCGAGCGGTTCGCCCGCGGCTCCGAGGGCCGGACCCGGGCCGGCAACGACACCCCGAGCACCGGGCTCGGGCTGGCGATCGTGTCCGCGGTCGTCGGGGCGCACCACGGCACCGTCGGCGTCGAGAGCGAGCCGGGCCGGACCCGGTTCACCGTCGAGCTACCGGTGTGAGCCGTCCGGGCGCCCGGTGTCCGTGGCGGCGGGGTCGGCGGGGTCGGCCGGGGCCAGGTCGGTGGACAGCTGGCGGATGAAGTCGTCCATCGCCTCCTGCATGGTCTGGCGGAACGCGCCCAGCAGCGACTGGGTCGCGACCGGCTGCAGCGCCTCGACCGCCGTCCGCAGGTCCGCGACGCCGCTGCGGGGCAGGCCGGCCGCCACGTGCGCCGCCCAGACCTGGTCGCGGAACAGCCCGACGAACACCTCGGCGATCTCGCGGGTCCGCCGCCGCAGGTCGTCGCCGACGTCCGCGACGGCGTCGGGCGCCAGGCCGAGCGCGATCGCGTGCGCGCCGGACCGGACCATCGACGGGTTGAGCACGCGCAGCCGCCCGGGGGCGGGGCGCTCGACGAGCCCGCTGCCGATCATGCGCTCGACCACCGCGGGGTCAAGGCGGGTGCCGACCCACTCCGACAGCGCGTCCTCCGCGAGCTCGACGGGCTCCTCCGGCTGCCACGGCGCGAGCATCCCGCGGTAGAGGCGCAGCGCCTCCTCGGCGCTGCCCGAGGGGGTCTGGTTGATCAGCACACCGATCGCGGCCAGGGAGAACCCGCGACGCTGCAGCCCCGAGATCAGCTCGAGCCGGGCGAGGTGGTCCGGGCCGTACCAGGCGGTGCGGCCCCGCATCTCGCCCGGGTGCAGCAGCCCGCGCGACAGGTGGGCCCGCACGTTGCGCACGGTCATCCCGGCGCGCACCGCGAGCTGGTCGATGGGGAAGCCGTCCCCGGTCGTCGACGATCCGGACATCGCGCCGGAGCCTACCCGGGGCGGGCGTCCGTGCCGACGATCAACGGTGACACCGGGTCGTCCGTGCCGAACGCGACATCGCCGACGCACCGCTCCGGACCCGGTTCCCGCTGGTCACGACGACACCTCACGCGGACGTTGACATGTCTACGCAGGAGGATAGTACTGTGACGCGGTGTCGACGTCGGTGCGGAGGATCGACCGGGTCCGTCCCGGTCGTGCCGCCGCGGGGGCCGCGGTCCGCCCCCGCCGCGCGCCGGCACACCGGACGCCGGTCGCATGCCCGCGACCGGAGCACGCCGGACCGGCCGACGGGTCCCCCTCCCCGCCGGCCGGTCCGGTGCGGTCACCCGCCGGAGCGGCCGAGGTGGTCGCGCTGCAGCACCGCCATCCGGTAGGCGTCGCGGTAGCGGCCGCTCGCGAAGTACTCCTCGCGCAGCTCGCCCTCGACGACGAAGCCGGTGCGCTCGTAGGCACGCACGGCGCGGTCGTTCTCGACGTCGACGACCAGGTACACCTTGTGCAGGTTGAGCACGCCGAAGGCGTAGTCGAGCGCCGCGGCGGTGGCGCGGGCGGCGAGGCCGCGGCCCTGGAAGGCGGGGGCCACGATCATCTGGAACTCGGCGTTGCGGTGGATGTAGTCGATCTCCACCAGCTCGACCAGCCCCGCGCGGTCACCGGAGCAGTCGACGATGAAGCGCCGCTCACGGTTGTCGTGCACGTGGCGGGCGTAGATCTCCTGGAGCTCGACGAGCGCCTCGTACGGCTCCTCGAACCAGTACGACATGATCCCCGAGTCGTTCGACAGGCCGTGCACGAACGGCAGGTCCTCGCGCTCCAGGGCGCGCAGGCGCATCGCGGGGTCGGTGGTGCTCACGTGGGCCTCCGGGCCGGGGAACCGATGTCCGTCGGCCCGGAAACCTACGAGGGTGCGGCGCTCAGCGCACGGCGTGGGCCCGCTGCGGCGTGCAGGTCGGGCAGTCGCGCCACGGCAGTGCGCGGGAGTCGGCCGGGCGCGCGGCGCCGCAGCGGCACAGGCCGGCGAGGCCACCGAAGTCCGGCATGGTCTTGGCCGGACGTCCCGCGCGGACCAGGGTGCGGCCGGTGGCGGACGTGCGTGTGGGCAGGTACAGGCGCATCAGGATCCCCGACGGTGTGTGGTGGAGTTCGGCGACCTGTGGGTCACCGAAGGACACATCGTCTTCACCCTACGAAACATGACGGACATTCTCAGTGAGCCCTGACACAGATGACCGCACCGGGCACCCCGACGCGGGCCGTGGTCCTGCAAGACTGCGCCGCATGGCTGGCCCCCCGCTGCTCCAGAACCTCACCGGCACCGCACGCACCGCCTACGAGCTGGGCACCGGCACCGCACGCGCGGCCGTCGCGCTGACCCGCTCCGGGGTGGTGCGCCCGCTCGGGCCGGCCAAGCTCTACGGGATGGGCCGGGCGCTGGTGCGCTACGGCAACAGCATCACCGCGGCGTTCGCGGTGGGGGCCGCGCGGCACCCGTACCGCCTCGCCGTCGTCGACGACGACGGGGTCACCACCTACGCCGAGCTGGAGGCCCGCACCGACAGCCTCGCGCTGGCGCTGCTCGACTCGGGCGCCGGCCCGCACGCCCCGGTCGGCGTGCTGTGCCGCAACTCCCGCGCGCCGATCGAGGCGATGATCGCGGCGGGCAAGGCGGGCGCCGACGTCGTCCTGATCAACACCGGGCTCTCCGCGGAGCAGATGCGCGGGGTGCAGGAGCAGCAGGGGCTGCACACGGTCGTCACCGACCCGGACTTCCTCGACATCGTCCCGGCCGGGCCGCGGGTCGTGCTGACCGCGACCCCGGACGGCCCGCGGCCCGCCGGCGACCGGGTGCTCGACGACCTGGGCGCGATGGTGGAGCGCGGCGGTCCGGGCGAGCTGCCGTTCAAGCCCGAGCCGTCCAAGCAGATCGTGCTCACCTCGGGCACCACGGGCACGCCCAAGGGCGCGAAGCGGCCGCACCCGTCCACGCTGGCCCCGGCCGCGTCGATCCTGTCGGCCATCCCGCTGCGCGCCGCCGAGCCGGTGCACATCGCCGCGCCGCTGTTCCACACCTGGGGCAACGCCGGGCTGCTGCTCGCGTCGCTGCACGGCGCGACCGTGGTGCTGCGGCGCAGGTTCACCCCCGAGGGCTTCCTCGACGCGGTGCGCGAGCGCCGCGCCACCACGGTCTTCGCGGTGCCGGTGATGCTGCAGCGGGTGCTCGAGTCCGGTGCGCAGGGCTGGGGCGAGGGGACCGACGGGCCCCGCATCGTCGCCGTCTCCGGCTCGGCGCTGCCGGGCGGGCAGGCCCTGGAGTTCATGGACCGCTTCGGCGACTGCCTCTACAACCTCTACGGCTCGACCGAGGTCTCCTGGGTCTCGATCGCCGGTCCGCAGGACCTGCGCGACGCCCCCGGCACCGCGGGGCGCGCCCCCGCCGGGACGACCCTGCTGATCCTCGGCGAGGACGACGAACCGGCCGGGCCCGGCGTCGAGGGCCGCGTGTTCGTGGGCAACGACCTGCCGTTCGAGGGCTACACCGGCGGTGAGGCCGGCCTGGAGGAGCGCGACGGGCTGCTGGGCACCGGCGACGTCGGGCACCTCGACGAGCAGGGGCGGCTGTTCCTGACCGGCCGGGCCGACGACATGATCGTCTCGGGCGGGGAGAACGTGCACCCCGGGCCGGTGGAGGACCTGGTCTCCGGCATGGACGGCGTGCGCGAGGTGTGCGTCCTCGGCGTGGACGACGACGACTACGGCCAGCGGCTCGCCGCCTGGGTCGTGCTCGAGCCCGGCGCGGACGTCTCGGCGGACGCGGTCCGCGAGCGCGTGAAGTCCGACCTGGCGAGGTTCGCCGTCCCGCGCGACGTGCACTTCCTCGACGAGCTGCCGCGCAACCAGACCGGCAAGGTCCTGCGCTCGGAGCTCCCCGGCCGCGACTGACCCGTCCGGGTGCCCCGACTTGAACTCAGGGCACCCTTGCCTAAGATGGCGCGATGACCCCTCCCGCGGCGACCGGTGCGCTCGCCGCCGCCGCGCCCGTCGTGGCGCCGGCCGCGGCCGGTGGCTGCGCGGGGCGCAGCGAGGAGGCGGGCGAGCCGCTGGCCGGCACCGCACCGCACGCGCGGCGCCTGGTCGCCGTCGAGCACGTCGGGGCCTGGCCCCGGCGGGTCGCCGACCATCCCGACCCCGAGGTCGCCGCGCTGTCGGCCCGGCTGCGCGGCGACGACGTCACGCTCCTGCTGATCCGCCGCACCGGGCGCGGGGGCCGCGTCGACGCCGACGGCGTGCGCACCGTCTACGTCGCCGACCTCGCCCCCGGCGGGTCGCGGGCGTGGACCCGCACCGTCCGTGGCACCGACGACCTGGCCGGGCTCGACCTCGACCCGGGTGCGGGGCGGCCGGTGCGCGACCCGGTCCTGCTGGTGTGCGCGCACGGCCGGCGCGACGTGTGCTGCGCGGTGCGCGGCCGGGCGCTGGCCGGCGAGCTGGCCGCCGAGGGCGCCGACGTCTGGGAGTGCAGCCACCTCGGCGGGCACCGCTTCGCCCCCACCGCGCTGGTCCTGCCCACCGGCTACACCTACGGCCGGCTCGACACCGGCTCCGGCCTGGCCGCGCTCAAGGCCGCGGCCGACGGCACGGTCGACCCGTGGAACTGCCGCGGCCACGCCGGGCTGGAGCCCGCGCAGCAGGTCGCCGAGCTCGCGGTGCGCGAGCACACCGGCATCGGGGACGCCGGGGCGCTGCTGGTCGACGCCGTCGACGGCCCGGGCCGGGTGACGGTGCGCTCCCGCGACGGCCGCACGTGGGCGGTGCCGGTGCGGATCGACACGTCGCTGCCGCCGCGCCCGCCGTCCTGCGGGGCGGCGCTGGAGGCGGCGACGCCACTGGTCGCGGGCCCGCCCGTCGAGGTGCGGAGCTAGCCGAGGGCGCGGTGCAGGGCGTGCGCCAGGCCGTCCTGCTCGACCGTCGCGGTGGACTCGTCGGCGTCGGCGTGCACCTCGGGCGGCGCCTGGCCCATCGCGATCCCGCGCCCCGCCCAGCGCAGCATGGCGCGGTCGTTGTCGCCGTCGCCGACGGCGAGGACCTCCTCGCGCGCGATCCCCCGCCGGGCCGCGACCCGCGCGAGCCCCGACGCCTTCGACACCCCGGCCGGGACCATCGTCACCCAGGGCAGCTCGTGGTCGAGGGTCAGCTCGGTGCCGGGCACGTGCAGCCCAGCGGCGCGCACCGCCGTCTCGGCCGGGTCGTGGCCCGGCCAGTACATGACGAGCTTGGGCGTCGGCTCGTCGAGCAGCGCGCCCCGGCCGACCTCGGTGACGGTGCCGGCGAGGACGCCCTCGGGGAACGGGGCACTGGTGCGCTGCCCGACCCCGACGTGCTCGCAGGCGAACACCGCGCCGGGGAAGCGCTCGGACAGCGCGTCGAGCGCCGCAGTGACGGCGCCGGGCGCGAGCCGTTCCATCGCCAGCACGCGGCGGGTCGCGGTGTCCATCTCCACCGCGCCGTTGGAGGTGAGCGTGACCCCGCCGCGCAGCCCGATCGCCTCCAGCGCCGGGACGACGCCGACGACGGTGCGCCCGGTGCACAGCATGACCTCGGCCCGCTCGGCGGCCCGGGCGATCGCGTCGCGGACCGCCGGGGTCGGCGGGCGGCGCCCGTGGACGATGGTGCCGTCGATGTCGAGCGCGACGAGCCTGATCACACCGGCGACCCTACGTCGAGCCGGAAGCGCTCGGCGCCGCCGCGGGTACCGCAGCGGCGCATGCCGAGCCGTTCCAGCACCCGGACCGAGGCGGGGTTGCCGGGGTCGACGCCGGCGACCAGCGGTGCCGCCCCGGCCGCGAGCGCGAGGTCGAGCAGGGCCCGGGCGGCCTCGGCGGCGTAGCCGCGCCCGCGCCGGGACGCGACGACGCCGTAGCCGAGCTCGAGGGCGGCCGGGCCGTCGTCGGGGGCGGGGAAGAGCCCGGCCCCGCCGACGACGGCGCCGCCGTCGCGCTCGACGAGCAGCCGGTGCCCGAGCGGGCCCCAGCCCGGGCCGGACGGGTCGCGGGCCAGCAGCCGGGCGACGACGCGGTCGCCGTCGGCCGGGAAGTCCGCCGCCCAGTCCGCGCGCCGGGTGCCCGCGACGACGGCGGCCGCGACGGCCGGGGACCAGCCGGGCAGCACCAGCCGCGCGGTGTGCAGGAGGGGGACGGGCACGACCACGATCCTGCCGTGCCCGTCCCCCGGCCCGCTCAGCCGCCGGTGCCCGACTCCTGCGCGACCGAGGCGCACGCCTGCTGGGCCGCGGCCCAGACGTCGCTGTCGACGCCGGGCGGTGCCTGCGGGGCACCGTCGCCGCCGGCTGCGCCCGCGGCCGGGGCCCCGGTGGGCGGCGTGCCCTGGCCGCCGGACCCGCCTGCGGAGCCGGCCTGGCCGTCCTGACCGCCCTGACCGCCCTGCCCGGCCTGTCCGGCCTGGCCGCCGGGGCCGCCGTCGGGCGGTGCGGGCACGCCGTTCTGCTCCAGGCAGGCCATCAGCGCGTCCGAGCCGGCCGGGGCCGCCGCGGTGCCCGTGCTCTGCCCGGACGTGCCGGTGCCGGTGGCCTGACCGGCCGACGCACCGGAGGTCCCGCAGGCGGCGGCGCCGAGCAGCGCCACCGCGACGGCGGTCCCCGCGGCGACCCGGCGGCCGCGGGAGAGCCGGGGCCGGGCCGGTCCCCCGGCGGTCACGGGTGCGGGGCTCGTGTCGGTCGACATGGGTACTGGGGCTCCTGTTCCGGTCGCGCCCGGGCCGGGCGGGGTGCCCGTCGCGGCGGCGACCGGGACCGAGGCTGGCCGGGCCGGCTGTGCCCCGGCTGTGCGCCGGTTCGGAGATCGTCCTGAGCGGCGTGCGACGGTGGGCCCGTGCGCACGCCGACCGCCGTCCCCGACCCGTTCCCCGCACCGCCGGAGGTGGCGGCGCACCCGGCGGTGGCCGCCGCGTCCCGGATCGCGGCCGCGGTCCTCGCCCCGGGCGCGGCCGGCGCCGACGACCCGGCCCGCGGGGTGCGCACCGCGGCCCTGACCGCCGTCGCGGGGGCGGGCCTGCTCTCCGTCGGCGTGCCCCGCGAGGAGGGCGGGCACGGCGGCGGCGAGCGGGTCGCCGCGGAGGTCGCCGAGCTGCTCGCCGGGGCGTGCGCGGCGACCTGGTTCGTCGGCACCCAGCACCGCACCCCGCAGCTGCTGGCGCGCGGCGGGCCGGGCGCGCTGCCGGCGGGCGCCGTGCGCACGGGACCGGCCGCCGGGCCGTACCGGGCGGGGCTGAGCGACGGGGGCACCCGCGCCGGGATCGCCGTCGCGCACCTGCGGCGGCCGGGCCCGCCCGCGGTGACCGCGCACCGCGAGGGCACCGGCTGGCGGCTGCGCGGGCGGTCGGACTGGTGCACCGGGTGGGGCCTGACCGACGTCGTGATGATCGGCGCAGCGGCGCCGGGCGACCGCTACCTGTTCGTCCTGGTCCCGGCCGGGGAGGCGCCCGGGCTGCGGGCCGGTCCCCCGCTGCCGCTCACCGTGATGGGCGGGACCCGCACCGTCGCCGTCGAGCTCGACGACCTGCTGGTGCCCGGCGGCGCCGTGCTCGCCGAGGTCGACGGCCCGCCCTGGCGCGAGCTCGACGCGGCCCGCACCGCGAACGTCGTCCCCGCCTCGCTCGGGGTGCTGCGCGCCGCGCTGGCCGGGCTGGACCGGCTCGCCCGCGAGCGGGACCGCCCCGAGGCCGGCGAGGCCGCCGCGCGCCTGACCGCCGAGGCCGTGGCGCTGCGCGGCGAGGCGTACGCGCTGCTGCACGAGGTCCCGCCGGGCGAGCGGCTCGCCGAGCGGGTGGCGCTGCGCGGCGAGCTCGCGGCGCTCACCGTGCGCACGACGCAGGCGCTGGTCGCGGCCCGGTCCGGCTCGGCCCTGCTCGCCGGCGGGACGGAACAGCGGTGGGCCCGGGAGGCGATGTTCTTCCTCGTCCAGGCCCAGACCCCTCCGGTGCGGGCCGCGCAGCTCGCCGCGCTGGCGCGCTGAGGCACGCACAGCCGGTCCACAGGTCGATCACCGGCTCCGCACAGCCCCCCGGAGCAGCCTCGCGACGGTGACGAGCACCCTGTCCCGGCCGCGGCCGGCGCCCGCCCCCGATCCCCGTCCACCGGCGTCGCGGCTGCGGCGGCACCTGCCGACGGCGGTGCTGCTCGCGGCGACGGCGGCGCTCTACCTGTGGGGCCTGTCGGCGTCCGGCTGGGCCAACGCGTTCTACGCGGCGGCCGCCCAGGCCGGCGGGACGAGCTGGTCGGCCTGGTTCTTCGGCGCGTCCGACGCGGCGGGGGGCATCACCGTCGACAAGGCGCCCGGCGCGCTGTGGCCGATCGGGCTGGCGGTGCGGCTGTTCGGGCTGTCGAGCTGGAGCGTGCTGGTCCCGCAGGCGCTGATGGGCGTCGGCTCGGTCGCGCTGCTGCACGCCGCGGTGCGCCGGGTCGCCGGGGACGGGGCGGGGCTGCTCGCCGGGGCGGCGCTGGCGCTGACCCCGGTCGCGGTGCTCATGTTCCGCTTCGACAACCCCGACGCGATGCTCGTGCTCGTCCTGACCGGCGCGGCGTACGCGCTGACCCGGGCGGTGGAGCGGGGCCGCACCGGCTGGCTGGTGCTCGCCGGCGCGCTCGTCGGCTACGGCTTCCTCACCAAGATGCTGCAGGCGTTCCTGGTGCTGCCGGCGTTCACGCTGGTGTGGCTGCTCGCCGCGCCGGTGGCGTGGTGGCCCCGGATCCGGGGGCTGCTCTCCGCGGCGGCCGCGCTGGTCGTGTCGGCCGGGTGGTGGGTGCTCGCCGTCGAGCTGTGGCCGGCGGCGGACCGGCCCTGGATCGGCGGCTCGCAGACGAACAGCGTGCTGGAGCTGGTGTTCGGCTACAACGGCGTCGGCCGGCTGACCGGCGACGAGGTCGGCTCCGTCGGGGGCGGCGCCGGCGGGCGCACCGGTGGCTGGGGCGAGACCGGGCTGCTGCGGCTGTTCGGCTCCGAGATGGGCCGGGAGGCGTCCTGGCTGCTGCCCGCGGCGCTGCTGCTGTGCGCGGCGCTGCTGTGGTGGACCCGGCGCACCCCGCGCACCGACCCGCTGCGCGCGGCGACGCTGCTGTGGGGTGGCTGGCTGCTGGTGACCGGGCTGACGTTCAGCCTGATGGCCGGGATCATCCACAGCTACTACACCGTCGCGCTGGCCCCGGCGATCGCCGCACTGGTCGGGCTGGGCGGCGCGACGCTGTGGCGGGACCGGGCGACGGCGGCGGCCCGCTGCGGTCTGGCCGTGGTCGTCGCGGTGACGGCGGTGTGGGCGTTCACGCTGCTGCCCGCGGCCTGGTCGGAGTGGCTGCGCTGGGGCGTGCTCGGGCTCGGGACGGCGGCCGCGGCGGCGCTGACCGGGGTGCACCGGATGCCGCGGGTGCTCGCGGCGGGGGTGCTGTCCGCGGCGCTGCTGGCCGGGGCCGGCGGGACCGCGGCGTGGGGCCTGGCGACGGCGGCGACCCCGCACAGCGGGGCGATCCCGAGCTCGGGCCCGCAGGGATACGGCACGGGGCCGGGCGGGATGCGCGGCGGGCCCGGCGGCACACCGCCCTCCGGCGCCCCGGGCCCGGGTGCCGGCGCGGCCGGTCCCGGCATCGCGGGCGCGGCGCGGGGCGGGGGCACGGCGCCCGGCACGGCGGGCACCGGTGGCCCCGGGACGGGACGCGGCGGTGGCGGCGGCCCGGGCGGCATCCTCAGCGCGCCCACGCCGTCGTCGCAGGTCACCGCCCTCATCTCGGACGGATCCGGGGACTGGACCTGGGCCGCGGCGGCGGTCAGCTCGATGCAGGCCGCCGGCTACCAGCTGGCGACGGGGGCGCCCGTGCTCGCCGTCGGCGGGTTCAACGGGACCGACCCGTACCCGACGCCGGAGCAGTTCCGGCAGATGGTCGCCGAGAAGCGGATCCACTGGTTCGTCGGGTCCTCGGGCACCGGGTCGATCAGCACGGACTCGGGCGGCAGCGACGCCGCGCTGCGCATCGCGGAGTGGGTCGAGGCGACGTTCCCGGCGACGACCGTCGACGGCGTCACCCTCTACGACCTGAGCGCCTCGTGACCGGGCGCACGGACCCCCGGCGGGGCCTCACAGCCGTCGCACAGGTCGATCACACGGGTGCGACAGCGGGGTCCCCGAGTGTGGTCCCCATGACCACAGTCGTCGCCGGCCCCGCGACCGGCACCCACCCGGACCGGGCCGGACGCTCCCGGACCGTGCTCGACATCGTCGTCCCCGTGTACAACGAGGAGGGCGACCTCGAGTCCTCCGTCCGGCGGCTGCACGCCTTCCTGACCGGCGGCTTCCCCTACAGCTTCCGGATCACGATCGCCGACAACGCCAGCACCGACGCCACCCCGGTCATCGCGCAGCGCCTCGCCGCCGCGATCCCCGAGGTCCGCACGGTCCGCCTCGAGCAGAAGGGCCGCGGCCGCGCGCTGCGCCACGTCTGGGCCGGGTCGGACGCCGACGTCCTGGCCTACTGCGACGTCGACCTGTCCACCGACCTCGGCGCGCTGCTGCCGCTGGTCGCGCCGCTGGTGTCCGGCCACTCCGACCTCGCGATCGGGACCCGGCTGGCCCGGGCGTCGCGGGTGGTCCGCGGGCCGAAGCGGGAGTTCATCTCCCGCAGCTACAACCTGATCCTGCGCGGCGCGCTGTCCGCGCGCTTCTCCGACGCCCAGTGCGGTTTCAAGGCGATCCGCTCCGACGTGGCGCGCCGGCTCCTGCCGCTGGTCGAGGACACCGGCTGGTTCTTCGACACCGAGCTGCTGGTGCTCGCCGAGCGCGCCGGGCTGCGCATCCACGAGGTCCCGGTGGACTGGGTCGACGACCCGGACTCCAGCGTGGACATCGTCGCCACCGCCGTCGCGGACCTGAAGGGGGTCTGGCGGGTCGGGCGGGCGCTCGCGACGGGCGCGCTGCCGCTCGCCGACATCCGCGCGCAGCTCGGCCGCGCCCCGCTGGCGCCGGCACCGGTGCCGGGGGTGCCGCGGGCCATGCCGTTCCAGCTGGCGCGCTTCGCCGCGATCGGCGTGGCGTCCACGGTGGCGAACCTGCTGCTGTTCCTGGCCTTCCGCGGGCTGCTCGGCCCGATCGCGGCCAACGTCGTCGCGCTGCTGATCTGCGCGGTCGCCAACACCGCGCTGAACCGGCGGTTCACCTTCGGCGTCCGCGGGCGCGAGGGCGCGGTCACCCACCAGTTCCAGGGCCTGATCGTGTTCGGGCTCGGGCTGGCCCTGACCACCGGCGCGCTCGGCCTGCTCGGCCTGCTCGCCCCCGGGGCCCACCTGGCCGTGGAGGTGGCGGTGATCGTCGCCGCGAACCTCGTCGCGACGGTGCTGCGCTTCGTGCTGTTCCGCTCCTGGGTGTTCCGTCCGCGCGCCGCGGCCGCGTCGCCGGCGACGGCGGGGAAGGCGGTCGCCCCGTGACCTCGACCCTCGACCGGACCCCGTCGCGGTCCGACGCTCCCCCGCCCGACGGCGGACCCCGGCGCGCGTCCCGGCCGCTGTCGGTCGCCGCCCTGCTCGCCGGGACCGGGGTGCTCTACCTGTGGAACCTGGGTGCCTCGGGCTGGGCCAACTCGTTCTACGCGGCCGCTGTGCAGGCCGGCGCGCAGGACTGGACCGCGTTCTTCTTCGGCTCGCTCGACCCGCAGAACGCGATCACCGTCGACAAGCCGCCGGCGTCGCTGTGGCCGATGGAGATCGCGGCGCGGCTGTTCGGGTTCTCCTCCTGGACCCTGCTGGTGCCGCAGGCCCTGATGGGCGTCGCCGCGGTCGGGCTGACCTACGCCGCGGTGCGCCGGGTCTGCGGGCACGGCGCCGGGCTGCTGGCGGGGGCGCTGCTGGCGCTCACCCCGGTGGCGGCGCTGATGTTCCGCTTCGACAACCCCGACGCGCTGCTCACGCTGCTCATGGTCGCCGCGGCGTACCTGGTGGTGCGCGGGGTGGAGGACGGCCGGACCCGCTGGGTGCTCGGCGCCGGGCTGGTGATCGGCTTCGCGTTCCTCACCAAGTCGCTGCAGGCGTTCCTCGTGCTGCCGGGCATGGCCCTGGCCTGGGCGTGGGCGGCGCCGGGACGTCCGTGGCGGCGGGTCGGGCAGCTGCTCGCGGGCGGTGCGGGCGTCGTCGTGGGGGCGGGCTGGTGGCTGCTCGCGGTGGCGCTGTGGCCCGCCGGGTCCCGGCCCTACATCGGCGGGTCCGGTGACGACACCCCATTGGGGCTGGCGTTCGGCTACAACGGCCTGGGCCGGATCACCGGCGGCGAGGGCGGCGGCCCGGGCGGCGGCCGGATGCCGGGTACCGGGGGCACCGGGGCTCCGGGCGCCCCGGCCGGCGCGGACGCGACCGCGCTGCCCGGGGTTCCGGGCGGCACGGGCGGTGGCATGAGCGGCGCCATGGGCGGTCCCGGCGGCGGCATGGGCGGGGGCTTCGGCGGGCGGTCGGGCCTGCTCCGGATGTTCGAGACGTCGTTCGGTACCCAGATCTCCTGGCTGCTTCCGGCGGCGCTGGTGCTGCTCGTCGCGGCGCTGGTGCTGCGCGGGCGGCTCGCGCGCACCGACCGGGTCCGCGCGTCGCTGCTGCTCTGGGGCGGCTGGACGGTGGTGACGGTGCTCGTCCTGTCGTTCATGGAGGGGATCGTGCACCCGTACTACTCGGTGGCCCTGGCGCCGGGGATCGCGGCGCTGGTCGCGGTCGGCGGGCGCGAGCTGCTCGCCCACCGCGAGCGGTGGTGGGTGCGTGGTGTGCTGGGCGCGACGGTGGCCGGGACCGCGGTGTGGGCGTTCGTGATGCTCGGCTGGTCGCCGTCGTTCCTGCCGTGGCTGCGCTGGGCGGTGCTCGTGGCGGGCGTCGTGGCCGGCGCGGCCCTGCTGGTGCCGTCCGGGCGGCGACGCTGGCTCGCCGTCGTGCTCGGTGCCGCGGTGCTGAGCGGGGTGGCCGCCCCGGCCGCGTACGCGGTGCAGACCGCGGCGACGACGCACGAGGGCTCGATCCCGACGGCCGGGCCGTCGGTCGCCGGGTCGGACGGCGGGCCGACCGGCGGGCGCGAGCGCCGCGAACGCGCTGACGGAGCCGACCGGGCCAATGCGGCGTCCGCGCCCACCGGCACCGCCGGCACGGCCACCACCGGCGGTGACGCGGGCGCCGGGCCGGTCGGCGGCGGGACCACCGGTGCCGGACCGGGCGCTCCCACCGGCGGCGGAGGGGGCTTCGGCGGGCCCGGCGGCGCGGGCACCGGCGCACAGGTCGTGGCGCTGCTGCGCGACGCCGGCCCGGCACGCTGGGCCGCGGCGACCATCGGCTCGCAGAGCGCCGCGTCGATGATGCTGGCCGCCGGCGGCGACACCGCCGTCATGGCGATCGGCGGCTGGTCGGGCAGCGACGAGTCGCCCACCCTGGAGCAGTTCCAGCGCTACGTCGCCGACGGCGACGTGCGCTATCTCGTCGCCGGTGGCGAGCGCGGCGGGCCCGGCGGGGACCGCGGTGTCGGTGCCGCGATCACCTCCTGGGTCGCGGCGCGCTGGACCGCGACCACGGTGGACGGCGTCACCGTCTACGACCTGTCCGCGACGCCTCACTGATCCGGCCCCCGCCGGGGAACGCTCCCCCGGCGGGTGTCGTCGCGGGCGACGGCGGCGCGGGTGCATGCCCCCGGCGCCGCCGACCGGCAGAGTGGGGGCATGAGCACCGCCGCCCCGTCGTCGTCGCCGCTCCCGCTGCGCCCGCCCGCGAACCGGGTGGACCCGCGGGCGATCTGGTGGTGGCGGCTGTCCGCGCTGCCGGTCCCGGTGGTGCTGCTCGCCGGGCAGGTCGTGGCCTGGTTCCTGCTCCCGGCGACGCCGTGGCACGGCGTGCTCGTCGCGACGGGCGCGCTGACGGTGCTGTGGCTGCTGGCCGGGACGCTCGTCGTGCCCCCGCTGCGCTACCGGCTGCACCGCTGGGAGGTCACCGACGACGCGGTGTGGACCCGCTCGGGCTGGCTGGTGCGCGAGTGGCGCATCGCCCCGATCCCGCGGGTGCAGACCGTCGACACCGAGCACGGCCCGCTGCAGCAGGCGCTGCGGCTGGCCACGGTGACGGTCACGACGGCGTCCGCGCGCGGCCCCGTCCGCATCGCCGGCCTCGACGCCGCGCAGGCCGCGGAGCTGGCCCGCCGGCTCACCGAGACCACCGGCCGCCACGCCGGGGACGCGACGTGAGCGACCCGGCTCCGGTCACGGCGACCGGCCCCGCCCCGGCCCCGGATCCCGCCACCGACGGCTGGCGGCGCCTGCCGGGCCGGATGCTGCTGGTCGCCCCGGCCACCGCGCTGCTCCGGCTGGCCCCGGCGCTGGTCGTGCTCGTGCTGTTCGGCGCGGGCAGCGGCAACCGGACCCAGGTCCTGATCGCCGGGGCGGCCGTGGTCCTCGCCGTCGCCGCCGGGGTCGTGCGGTGGCGCACCACCCGCTACCGGATCACCGACGAGCGCGTCGAGCTGCACAGCGGCCTGCTGAACCGCCAGCGGCGCTCGGTGCCGCGCGACCGGATCCGCACCGTCGACCTCACCGCCCCGCTGCTGCACCGGCTGGTGGGGGTGTCGGTGGTGAAGGTCGGCTCGGGCCAGCACGGCTCGGACTCCGGCCTCGACCTCGACGCCGTCGCCACCGAGGAGGCCGAACGGCTGCGCCGCGAGCTCCTCGCCCGCCCCACCCCCGCGGCGGACGCGGCACCGCACCCGCCCGGGCACGCCCCGCACGACGTCACCGACGCCGCCGGGGAGGGCGCCGGTCGGGCGGCGGGCACCGAGCTCGACCGGCTCGACTGGTACTCCCTGCGCTTCGCGCCGCTGACCATCAGCTCGCTGGCCGCGATCGGCGCGCTCGCCGGCGCCTCCTGGAACGTGCTCAACGAGACCGGGGTCGACCCCCGCCGGCTGCCCGGCGCCGACACCGTCGCCGGGGAGCTGTCGGCGGCGCCGATCTGGGCGTCGGTGCTGGTCGCGGTGGGTGTGCTGCTGCTGGTGATGGTGGCGGGCAGCGTCGTGCTGTTCGTCGAGCGCTGGTGGGACTACCGCCTCACCCGCGAGCCCGACGGGACGCTGCGGGTGCGGCGCGGGCTGCTCACCAAGCGGTCGCTGTCGGTGTCGGAGCAGCGGCTGCGCGGCGTCACCGTGGCCGAGCCGCTGCTCGTGCGGGCCCTGGGCCGCGGCGCGCAGGCGGGGGCGCTGACCGTCGGGCCGGCCGGGGAGAGCGGCGGCTCCGGGGGCGGGGCGCTCGGACCGCCGGTGCGCCGCGCGCACGCGCACGCCGTCGCCGCGACGGCCGCCCGCGCCGACGGTCCGGTGACCGCGGGCCCGCTGCGGGCGCACCCGCCCCGGGCGCGGACGCGGCGGCTGGTGCGGGCGGCCGGGCCCGCGCTGGTGCTCCTGGCCGGGGCGGGCGCCGGGGTCGCGGCGGGCGGACCGGTGTGGACGGTCGTCGTCGCGGCCGTGCTCGTGCTGCTCGCCGTGCCGCTGGGGCTGGACCGCTACCGCGCACTCGGGCACCGCCTCGACGACCGCTACCTGCTGTCGCGGCACGGCTCGCTGCTGCGCACGACGACCGCGCTGCGCCGCGACGGCGTGATCGGCTGGCGGGTCCGCCAGAGCCTGTTCCAGCGTCGCGCCGGGGTCCTGACGCTGGAGGCGACGACCGCCGCCGGCGGCGGCGCGGTGCAGGTGCTCGACCTGTCCCCCGCCGACGCCGTGGCCCTCATGGCGGCCGTGACCCCCGAGGCGGTCGCGGACCTGCGGTCCTGACCCGGCGCGGGCCGCCGGGCCGCACCGGGCTCAGCGACGGCGGCGGGTGCCGAACAGGCTGCGGGTGATCTCGCGGGTCACGGTGTTGGTGATCTGCCGCCCGGTCGGCGACTGCAGGAACGCGCCGACCTTGGACAGGAAACCGCCGCCGCTGTCGTCCTGCGGCTGCGGCGGGGGCGGCGGGGCCTGCCCCGGCTCCGGCGCGGGGGCGGGCGCACCGACCGGCGTCGCCTCGCCGCCCGGCCCGGCCGCGATGCTCGCGGTCAGCTTCTCGTAGGCCGACTCGCGGTCCACCATCTGCCCGTACTTCGCCTGTAGCGCCGACGCGGCGGCCTCGGCCCGGACGTCGTCGACCGACAGGGCCGCCATCAGCGAGCGCGGGGCGCGCAGCCGGGTCCACGCCACCGGCGTCGGGGCGCCCCGCTCGGACAGCACCGTCACCACGGCCTCGCCGGTGCCCAGCGACGTCAGCGCCGACTCCAGGTCGTAGACCTGCGACTTCGGGTAGGTCCGCACGGTGCGGGCGAGCGCCTTCTGGTCGTCGGGGGTGAACGCGCGCAGGGCGTGCTGGATCCGGGCACCGAGCTGGGACAGCACCTCGTTCGGCACGTCGGTGGGCAGCTGGGTGCAGAAGAACACCCCGACGCCCTTGGACCGGATCAGCTTCACGGTCTGCTCGATGCGGTCGAGGAACGCCGTGGACGCGTCGGTGAACAGCAGGTGCGCCTCGTCGAAGAAGAACACCAGCTTCGGCCGGTCCAGGTCGCCGGCCTCGGGCAGCTCCTCGTAGAGCTCGGCCAGCAGCCACATCAGGAACGTGGAGAACAGCACCGGGTTCGCGGCGCGCTCGGCCAGCTCCAGCAGGGTGACGACGCCCTTGCCGTCGATCTGGTTCATCAGGTCCGCCGGCTCGAACTCCGGCTCCCCGAAGAAGGTGTCGCCGCCCTGGGCCTCCAGGTTCACCAGCGACCGCAGGATCACCCCGGCCGTGGCGGGCGAGACGCCGCCGATGCCCTTGAGGTCGGCCTTGCCCTCGTCGGAGGTCAGGTGGGTGATGACCGCGCGCAGGTCCTTGGTGTCGAGCAGCGGCAGCCCGCGCTGGTCGGCCCAGTGGAAGATCAGGCCGAGGGTGGACTCCTGGGTGGCGTTGAGCCCGAGGACCTTGGCCAGCAGGATCGGGCCGAACTGGGTGATCGTCGCCCGCACCGGGACGGCGACGCCGCCGTCGCCCAGCGACAGGAACTGCACCGGGTACGCCGTCGGCGTCCAGTCGTCCCCGGTGTCCGCGGCGCGCGCGGTGACCTTGTCGTTCGGCTCGCCGGGCCGCGCCATCCCGGACAGGTCGCCCTTGACGTCGGCGAGCAGGACGGGCACCCCGGCGTCGGACAGCTGCCCGGCCAGCGCCTGCAGCGTCTTCGTCTTGCCGGTACCGGTGGCGCCCGCGACCAGGCCGTGCCGGTTCAGGGTGGCCAGGGGGATGCGGACCCGCGCCTGCGGGTCGCACGTCCCGTCCACCAGGACGGTGCCGAGCTCGAGCGCGGCCCCGTCGGTGGCGTATCCGGCGGCGATGGTGCGGGCGGGTGTGTCGTCAGCCACGGGCGCGAGCCTAGGCCACTCCCCCGGCCGTGGCGGTGCAGCCACGCGCCGGGCCCGCGAGCGTCACCTAGGCTGGGGGGATGAGTGACCGGCTGGTGTGGATCGACTGCGAGATGACCGGGCTCGACCTGGGTTCCGACGCCCTCATCGAGATCGCGGCCCTGGTCACCGACGGCGACCTCAACATCCTGGGCGAGGGCGTCGACGTGGTGATCGCCTGCGACGACGCGAAGCTCGACGCCATGCCCGACGTCGTGCGCGACATGCACGCCCGCTCCGGTCTGACCGAGGAGGTCCGACGGGCCACCGTCACCCTCGAGCAGGCCGAGAAGATGGTGCTCGACTACGTCCGCGCGCACGTGCCCGACGCCCGCACCGCGCCGCTGGCCGGCAACTCGATCGCCACCGACCGCGGCTTCATCGCCCGCGACATGACCGAGCTCGACGGCTACCTGCACTACCGGATGATCGACGTCAGCTCGGTGAAGGAGCTGGCCCGGCGCTGGTTCCCGCGGGTGTTCTACGCCAAGCCCGAGAAGGGTCTCGCGCACCGCGCGCTGGCCGACATCCGCGAGTCCATCCGGGAGCTCGCCTACTACCGCCAGGCCCTGTTCGTCGCCCCGCCCGGCCCGACGACCGAGCAGGCGCAGGCCGCCGCGGCCGCGGTCGCGCACGTCGCGGCACCCCCGGACGGCGGTACGACCCCCGCCTGACACCGTCCGGAACGGGCGGGCTACAGTAGTCCAGCGCTTCCGGGAGTGCCCGGGAGAACGCATGGTGGGTGTAGCTCAGTTGGTAGAGCACCTGGTTGTGGTCCAGGGGGCCGCGGGTTCAAGTCCCGTCACTCACCCGGTCGCCGTCCCTGCAGCAGCAGAGGTGTGCGACGGACAAGTACACATGCGCCGTTAGCTCAATTGGCAGAGCAGCTGGCTCTTAACCAGCGGGTTCGGGGTTCGAGTCCCTGACGGCGCACGCACGACCACAACTGAAGACCTGCGCCGTTAGCTCAATTGGCAGAGCAGCTGGCTCTTAACCAGCGGGTTCGGGGTTCGAGTCCCTGACGGCGCACCACCACTGACCTGGCCGTTCTCCCCCTCGGGAGAGCGGCCGGAGTCGTCTCCGGCCCCGGCGGGGTCGGGCGTCCCCCGCGTGATCCGACCGTCGACCTCGAGGCTGTGGGCGCGAGCGCGATCGTCGTCCGGCGTCATCCGCCCACGCGGGCGCCACGGGCCGAGCGGGACGGGCGGGCGACCCCGGGCGCCGTGCGCGCACGGGCGACCAGCACCGCGACCAGGCCGACCGCGGAGAGCACCGGGAGGTCGACGACCCCGGACGCGTGGAGCCCGGTGTCGACCAGAGGCAGGCCGACCATCATCGCGAAGACCCACGTCGGGGCGGTCGGCAGCCGCCCCGAGGCCCGCCGCCCCCACCGTGTCCGGCCCCCCGGCTTGGCGACCGACAGCCAGACCTGCACGGCCAGGCCCGTCGCGACGAGCCCGAGACCGACGGCCACGGGGAGGGCGACCCCGTGGGCGCCCCGGCCGGCGTCCTCGGCGACTCCCGGCAGGGCCCGGCCGAGCACCGCGGTCCCGAGAGCGATCTGCCCGAGGGTGAGGACCACCTTCGCCGACACCCACCGGTGCTGGAACCACCCCCAGGCGGTGGCGGTGGACAACGCGAAGCCGCTCAGCGCCGCGATCATGGCGGAGAAGCCGAGCACGGTGACGTCGAGTTCGTGTGCCATCGCAGCCGCGGCGGTCCGGGTCCCGCCCGGCGGGGAGGAGAGACTCAGCCCGAGCAGGGCGACGAGTGCGACGGCCAGACCGAGCCAGCACACGGACGCGATGACGTGGATCGAGACGAGCAGCGATCGCCAGGACCGGGTCGACGGGAAGGACGGCGCGCGCAGGAATCCCATGCCGCGGACTACCCGGATAGCTAAGTTGTTTAACTACATTGCCCGTGACCGGAGGCCGACATGACCGACGAGGCGACTCCCCTGGACGCAGCGCTCGCCGCCCTCGACGACACCACGCTCGCGGTCCGCGACCTCATCAGCGCCTCGCAGGACCTCACCGCGCGGATGGCCCGGCGCATGGGGATGAACGTCAGCGACATGACCGCGATCCTGATGCTCTCCGAGCGCGGACCCATGGGCGGCACCGAGCTCGCCCGCCTGCTCGAGATCTCGACCGCGGCGGTCACGATCCTCGTCGACCGGCTCCAGCGCTCCGGCCACGTCGAGCGGTCCCGCGACCCCGGCGACGGGCGCCGGGTGCGGGTCTCGGGAACCACGGCCGCCCGCACCGCCGCCCTCCGCGCCTGGATGCCGGCGATCCAGGACCTCGACGAGGTCTGCCGATCGCTCTCCCCCTCCGAGCGCGCCGTGGCCCAGGACGTCCTCGGCCGCCTCCGCGCCGCGATGGCGCGAGGCGCACAGGCGTGACCGCGGTCTATCGTCGACCCCACTTCGTTAGCTCGGAACAAGGAGATGTCGTGGGGAACGACGTCGTCGTGCCGCCCGGTCCCGCGGGCCGGCGGCACCGGCTGCTGATCCTGGCCGTGCTGTGCACCAGCATCCTGGTCGTCTCGATGGACGTGACGATCATCAACGTGGCGCTGCCCGCGCTGGTCACCGACCTGCAGGCCTCGATCACCGAGCTGCAGTGGACCGTCGACGCCTACACCGTGGTGCTGGCCTGCTTCCTCATGCTCGCGGGCGCCACCGCGGACCGGATCGGACGGCGCCGGGTCTTCCGGGCCGGGCTCGTCCTGTTCGGCACCGGGTCGCTGCTGTGCAGCCTCGCCCCGACGGTCGGCTGGCTGATCGGGGCGCGGGTGGTGCAGGCGCTCGGCGGCGCGATGCTCAACCCGGTCGCCATGTCGATCATCACCAACGTCTTCACCGACCTGCGCGAGCGGGCGCGCGCGATCGGCGTCTGGGGCGCGATGGTCGGCATCTCCCTCGGCGTCGGGCCGGTGCTCGGCGGGCTGCTCGTGGACACCGTGGGCTGGCGGTCGGTCTTCTGGGTCAACGTGCCGGTCGTGGCCGTCGCGTGGGTGCTGACGACCCGGCTCGTCCCCGAGTCCCGCGCGGCCCGGCCGCGGCGCGCCGACCCGGTGGGGCAGCTGCTGGTGGTGGCCCTGCTCGGGTCGACGGTGGCCGCCGTGATCGAGGGGCCGCGGCTGGGCTGGACCTCGGGCGCCGTCACCGGGCTGGCGGTGACGGCGGTCGTCGCGCTCGCCGGCCTGCTCGTCTGGGAACGCCGCCACCCCGAGCCGCTGGTGGAGCTGCGGTTCTTCGGGAGCGTCCCCTTCACCTCGGCGACGGTGATCGCGGTCTGCGCGTTCGCCTCGTTCGGCTCGCTGCTGTTCCTGGCCGCGCTCTACCTGCAGGACGTGCGCGG
This sequence comes from Pseudonocardia spirodelae, assembly GCF_037727765.1. Classification (NCBI taxonomy): domain Bacteria; kingdom Bacillati; phylum Actinomycetota; class Actinomycetes; order Pseudonocardiales; family Pseudonocardiaceae; genus Pseudonocardia; species Pseudonocardia spirodelae. The sequence goes on from NZ_JBBJUP010000018.1 coordinate 64,486, forward strand.
GCTCAGCGCCCTGCAGGCCGGGCTGATGCTGCTGCCCGCCGCCGTCGCGACGACGGTCGTCGCGCCGCTGGCCGGGCGGATGGTCGCCACCCGCGGGGCGCGGCTGCCGCTCGTGCTGGGCGGGACGGCGATGGTGGCGGTCGCGCTGACCTTCTCCCAGCTCTCGGCCGGCACCCCGCTGTGGGTCGTCCTCGTCGCGCACGGGGTGTTCGGCTGCGGGTTCGCGCTGCTCAACCCGCCGATCACGAACACCGCGGTGAACGGCATGCCGCCCGAGCGCGCCGGGGTCGCCGCCGCGGTGGCCTCGACGAGCCGGCAGGCCGGGCAGTCCTTCGGCGTGGCGGTCAGCGGGACCGTGGTGGCGACGGCGGCGGGCACCGTGGCCGGGGTCGCGACGGCGTGGGCGGTGGTGGTGCCGCTGACCGTCGCCGTCGTGGTGCTGGGGCTGCTCGGGACGACCGCGCGGGCGCACGCCTCCGCGGCCCGGGTCGCGGCATCGTTCCCGCCCGCGGCGTCCCCCGCCCGCGCGGGCTGAGCGGGCCGTCGACGGAGGCACAGGGGGCCACGAACAGTCCGCCCTCGGCCATCGGCCGGGACGTGCCGGATGTCGGGCAGCCCGGCACGGAGGTCGGGAGCCGCGGTGAAATGCGCGGAGCCGACCCGCACGCGGGCGGCATCGGGCCGATGACCCCGGCCGCGGACCCGTCCACCGGACGGGCCGCGACGGCGTACGGGTCAGACGGCGAAGAGCTGCTCGGGGTCGGCGAAGGCCTTGAACTCGAGCGCGTTGCCCGCGGGGTCGAGGAAGAACATCGTCCACTGCTCGCCCGGCTCGCCCTCGAACCGCACGTACGGCTCGATGACGAACCGCGTGCCGGCGGCGGTGAGCCGCTCGGCCAGTGCCCGGAACTCGGGCACGGTCAGGACGAGACCGAAGTGCGGGACGGGCACGTCGTGGCCGTCGACGGGGTTGGTGCCGGCGACGCCCGCGCGCGGGGCGTCCGAGGGCTCGCCGACCTGGTGGGTGACGACCTGGTGGCCGGCGACGTTCCAGTCGGTCCAGCGCTCGGCGGAGCGCCCGCGGGAGAAGCCGAGCAGCGTGCCGTAGAACTCGCGGGCCGCCTCGATGTCGTCCACCGGGATCGCCAGGTGGAACGGCGGGCGCACGGAGGTGACGATCGCGGCGGATTCCGTGGTCGGTGCGGACACAGGGGTACCTCTCATCCTTCGGTGTCGCGCCCGGACGGGATGACGCCCGGACGCACGGGTCCCCGGGCCGGAGCCGGCCGAGGAGGTCGATGTCGGCGTCGGCGATCGAGCGGACGGGTCCACGATCCATCCTCGGGCGACGGCGGTCTCGGCGGGGTCCCGACAGGGGGCGTGGGCCCGACCGCCACTCCGCTCGCAGCACGTTCGTCGCGGGTGCGGTGCACGACGCCGGGGGCCAACGGCTCGGGGCCGCATGTGACGGCGGCCCCGAGCGCGATCACCGCGCGTCCCGCCCGGCCCAGAACGCCGACAGCTCGCCGCGGTCGGCCGACCAGGCGGCGTGCAGCCCGTCCTGCCCGCCGTCGATGTGGGCGAGCACGAGGCGGCGGAGCTCGTCGGCGTCGCCGTCGGCCAGCGCCTGGACCATCCCGCGGTGCTCGTCCTGCACACGGTCGTAGGCGCCGGTGCCGTGCACGTAGAAGCGCGAGTACGGCTCGAGCCGGTGGTAGAGCTGCGAGATCAGCTCGTAGCGCAGCGGCAGCCGGGCGAGCCGGTACATGTCCAGGTGGAACGCGAGGTTGGTGCGCGACCAGGCGGCGGCGCCGGTGTCGGCGACCCGGTCCATCTCGCCGGCCATGTCGTCGAACCGGGCGACGTCGCGGCGCGACACCCGCTCGGCGACGTGCGGGGCGAAGCTGGGCTCGACCATCCGGCGCAGGTCGTAGATCTCGTCGATCTCGGCCAGGTCCAGCTCGGTGACGAAGGTGCCCCGTCCGGCCTCGCTGCGCAGCAGGCCCTCGCCCACCAGGGTGCGCAGGGCCTCCCGCAACGGGATGCGGCTCACGCCGTAGCGGTCCGCCAGCTCCTCCTGCACCAGCCGGTGGCCCGGCGGGTACACGCCCTCCACGATCGCGCGACGCAGAGCGTCGACCAGCGCGTCATCCGATGCCATGGGTTCTGTATACGGTGGATACAGCGTGTACGGAACCCCCCACCGACGCGGTTTACCGGAATGACACCGGCGCACACACGGCCGTCGCCCGCCCCCCGGGGCGTGACCCCGGTCGCCCGGACAGGACCGATCGGACCCGACCCGCCACGATGGTCGGCATGGGCCGACCCGACCACGCCGTCTTCCTCAAGCGCTCGTTCTCGAAGATGGACCAGCTCGCCACCCCGTTCCTCACCGGACGCCGGCTCTGCCGCCAGCTCGCCGGGGTCGTTCCCCGCGGCACGAACGGCGTCGTCGTCGAGCTGGGTGCCGGGCCGGGGGTGCTGGCCGAGCCGATCCGCGAGCGCCTCGGACCGCACGCGCGCTACCTCGCGATCGAGATCGACGAGGAGCTGGTGGCACACCTGCGCCGGCACAAGCCGTGGCTGGAGGTCGTGCAGGGCGACGTCGCCGACCTCGACCGCATCCTCGACGACGCCGGCATCACCGAGGTCGACGCCTTCGTCTCCACCCTGCCGTGGGCGGTGTTCCCGCAGACCCTGCGCCTGTCGGTGATGGGCACGATCGCGCGCCGGCTCGTCCCGGGCGGCGTGATGAGCATGATCATCACCTGGATGGCGCTGCCGAACCGGGTCCGCGACCTGCGCGACCTGCTCGACACCCACTTCGACGAGGTCGTGGAGACCGCGACCGAGTGGCGCAACCCGCCGCCCGCGCGCACCTTCCTGTGCCGCCGCCCGCTCCCCCAGTTCAACTCCCTCGATGAGCGAGACACTCGCTCGGCGAGCTAATATGGCGGGGTGACCGAGGAACGGACGATCGTCGCGGGCGGCGGCCCCGGCGGCATGCTGCTCGCCTACCTGCTCGCGCGCGCCGGCCTGCCGGTGACGCTGCTGGAGAAGCACCAGGACTTCGACCGCGACTTCCGCGGCGACTCCCTGCACCCGTGGACCCTGGAGCTGCTGGACCGGCTCGGCCTGGCCGGGCGGCTGCTGGAGCTGCCGCACGTCCCGGCCCGCCAGTTCCGCTTCCGCACGCCGCGGGGCGTGGTCACGACCACCGACTACGGCCTGCTCGACACGCCCTACGACTACGTCGCCCTCATGCCGCAGGCCCGGTTCCTCGACTTCCTCGCCGCCGAGGCCGCCCGGTTGCCGTCCTTCGAGCTGCGCACCGGGGCGGCGGTGAACGGGCTGCTGGGCGCGGGCACCGAGGACGACCCCGTCCGCGGGGTGACGCTGCGCTCCGGGGAGACGCTGGAGGCCGGGCTCGTCGTCGCCGCCGACGGCCGGTTCTCCCGGGTCCGCGCCCTCGCCGGGCTGACCGCGGAGTCCCAGGGCGCGACCACCGACCTGCTGTGGTTCGCGCTCCCGCACCGCGACACCGACCCGGCCGACGCCGACGTCGACCTGTTCCTCGGCACCCGGCACTACGTCGGGCTGCTCGGCGGCCCCGGCCGCTGGCAGGTCGGGCTCTCGCTGCCCAAGGGCGGCTTCCCCGCGCTGCGCGAGGCCGGCGTCGGGTACGTCCGGCGCGAGGTCGCCGAGCGCGTCCCGTGGCTGGCCGACCGGGTCGGCCTGCTCACCGACCTCAACGAGGCCACCCTGCTCTCGGTGGACATCTCCCGCGTCCCGGCCTGGCACCGGCCGGGCCTGCTGCTCATCGGCGACGCGGCGCACGTCATCTCCCCGGTCGGCGGCAACGGCATCCTGATGGCGCTGCAGGACGCGCTGGCCGCGGCGAACCACCTGGTCCCGGCGCTGCGCGCGGGCGGGGTCCGCGACGCGGTGCTCGCCGCCGTGCAGGCCGAGCGGGAGCCCGCGATCGTCGCGGTGCAGCGCCAGCAGGTACGCATCGAGCGCTCGGTCGCCCGCGCCCGCGAGCGGGGCCGCACGATCGCCCCGCCCGCGTTCGTCCGGCTGCTGATGCGCCTGCCCGCGGTGCGGCGCCGCTCGGCCCGCGGCAACGCCTACGGGCCGGTCCCGGTGCGTCCGACCCCGGAGCTGGAACGCGCGCTGGCGCTCGGGCCCGCGCCGGTCGACGCCTGAGCCGGGCGGGGTCCGCCCCGGTGCGGGCGGGCCGCCCGACGTAGCGTCGGCGCGTGAGCACCCCCGCATCCGGGACCCGCGCGGCCACCGCCGCCGTCCCACCCGTCCTGGCCGCCACCGTCCCGCTCGCCGCCGTCGAGCGCGAGGGCACCGTCGAGTCGGTCCACCTCGGGACCCTCGCCGTGCGCGACGCCGCCGGCCCGGTTCCCGGCGCGGGCGACCCGGACGTGGCCTTCCTGCCCCGCTCCGCGCTCAAGCCGGTGCAGGCGGTCGCGATGGTGCGGGCCGGCCTCGACCTCGACGGGGAGCTGCTCGCGCTGGCCTGCGCCTCGCACTCGGGCGAGCCCGCGCACGTCGACGGGGTCCGCCGGATCCTCGCCGGGGCCGGGCTGACCGGGGCCGACCTGGACAACACCCCCGACCTGCCGCTCGACGACGCCGCCGCGGCCGCCGTCCGCGCCGCCGGGGACGGGCCGTCGCCGCTGCTGCAGAACTGCTCGGGCAAGCACGCCGCCATGCTCGCCACCTGCGTCGCCGCCGGCTGGCCGACGGCGGGCTACCGCGACCCCGGCCACCCGCTGCAGCGCGCGATCGCCGGCACCGTCGCGGAGCTGACCGGGGTCCCGGTCGGCGTCACGACCGTCGACGGCTGCGGCGCCCCGCTGTTCGGGTCCACCCCGGCCGGGCTGGCGCGCGCGTTCGCGGTGCTCGCCACGGCCGCGCCGGGCAGCCCGGAGGGCCGGGTCGCCGCCGCCGTGCGGGCCCACCCGTGGTGGGTCGGCGGCACCGGCCGGGCGGTGACCCGGCTGGCCGGGGCGGTGCCCGGGCTCATCGCGAAGGACGGCGCCGAGGGCGTGCTCGCCGCCGCGCTGCCGGACGGGCGGGCGTTCGCCGCGACCGTGCTGGACGGCTCGGCCCGGCCGCTGCCCGTCATCGCGCGGGTGGTGCTGGAACGCCTCGGCGCCGGGTCCGGCGCGCTGGACGCGGCGACCCGCACCGACGTGCTCGGCCACGGACGTCCGGTCGGCGCGGTCCGCGCGCTGTTCTGACCCCCCGCTCCGGACCCGGCCCGCCGCGCCTACCCGGCCGGGCGGGACCGGTCCGCCGCGCGCCCGAGCCGGGCGGCGACCGCGTCGAGGTGCCCGACCAGCTCGGGCGGCTCCACCACCTCGAAGTCGACGCCGAAGAAGCACAGCCACACCGCCAGCGACTCCAGCGTCCACGCGCCCGCGGCGAGCTCGCAGCGGCCGTCGCCGAGGTCGGTGACGATCCCCGACGCCGGGGTGACGTGCTCCGCGATCCGCTCGGCCGGGGCGTGGAACACGATCCGCGCCCGGTACGGGTAGGCGCCGGAGGAGATGCCGCGCTGGGCGAACGCGGCGATCCCGCCCTCGGGCTCCGGGCGCGGGACGAACCGCGGGCCGGCCGGCAGCTTCGGGCGCATCCGGTCCACCCGGAACGTGCGCCGGTCGTCGCGGCCGGTGTCCCACGCGACGAGGTACCAGCGGCGCCCGGTGTGCACGAGGCCCTCCGGCTCGGCGACGCGGCGGGTCTCGGTCCCGTCGGCGGCGACGTAGTCGAAGCGCAGCACCTCGTGGTCGCGGCAGGCCGCGGCGAGCGCGGACAGCACGTCGGCGTCCACGGTCGGGCCGCGCGCGGCGAGCGTCGAGGTGGCGGTGCCGAGCGCGGCGACGCGGCGGCGCAGCCGGTTCGGCAGGACCTGCTCCAGCTTCGCCAGTGCCCGGACCGAGGTCTCCTCGATCCCGGAGACGGAGCCGCCCGCGGCGGTCCGCAGCCCGACCGCGACGGCGACGGCCTCGTCGTCCTCGAGCAGCAGGGGTGGCAGGGCGGCGCCGGCGCCGAGCCGGTAGCCCCCGGTCACCCCGGGTGTGGAGTGCACCGGGTAGCCCAGGGTGCGCAGCTTGTCGACGTCGCGCCGGACGGTGCGCACGTCGACGTCGAGCCGCTCGGCCAGCGCCGGGCCGGTCCAGTCGCGCGGCACCTGCAGCAGCCCGAGCAGGCGCAGCAGCCGCGCCGAGGTCCCCATCACGACGGCCAGTGTGCCCGCCGTCGCGGACATCTCCGGTCCTGGATGCGGTCCGGGACCGCCCGGTCGAGCCGGACGGCGCCGCGCCGTCTACGGTCGCCGCCGTGGACACGAGCGAGCGGGTCGGCCGGTACGTGCGGATGGTGGCCGTCGAGGGGCAGGGCCCGGAGCTGGCGGGCGCGCTGCTGCGGGTCGCCGACGACATGGCCGCCCAGCCCGGCTGCCTCGCCTACGTCGTCAACGCCACCCCCGACGAGCCCGACGCGGTGTGGGTCACCGAGATGTGGACCGACGCCGCCTCCTCCGAGGCGGCGCTGAGCCGCGACATCGGCGAGAGCGGCCTCGGTGAGGTGCTGGCGCTGCTCACCGCCCCGCCGGACTACATCGAGGTCACCCCGCTCGGCGGTCCCGGCCTGCCCGCCTGACGGGCGGCCGGGCCCGCGGCGGGCTCAGTCGCGCTGCTCCGAGCGCTCCTTGCGGGCGCGCAGCGAGCCGGCGTGCGCGGTCATCGTCGGGTCGCCCTTGGTCTTGATCAGGCTGGCGACGGTGACGACCGCGAGGATCCCCAGGATCACCACGAGGCTGGCCATCGTCGGGATCTCCGGGACCGCCGGGTCGATGTCCACGTGCGCCCAGTGCAGCACCAGCTTCACGCCGATGAAGCCGAGGATGATCGCGAGCCCGGTCGACAGGTAGACCAGGCGGTCGAGCAGGCCCTTCACCAGGAAGAACAGCGCCCGCAGGCCGAGCAGGGCGAACGCGTTCGCCGCGAAGACGATGTAGGCCTCCTGCGTGACGCCGAAGACCGCGGGGATCGAGTCGAGCGCGAACAGCAGGTCGATGCCGCCGATCGAGACCAGCACGATGAACATCGGGGTCGCGACCCGGCGGCCGTTGTCGCGGGTGAACAGCCTGCCGCCGTCGTACTCCTCGGTGACCGGGAAGAGCTTGCGCGCGCCCTTCACGACCATGTTGTCCTCGATGTCGGGGTCCTCGTCCTTGTGCCGGTAGAGCTGGACCGCGGTCCAGAGCAGCAGCAGGCCGAAGACCAGGAACATGAAGGAGAACAGGTTCAGCAGCGTCGCCCCGACCGCGATGAAGATCGCGCGCATGATCAGGGCGAGCACGATGCCGAAGGTCAGCACCTTGTGCTGGTGCTCCTCGGGCACCGCGAACGTCGTCATGATGACGACGAAGACGAACAGGTTGTCGACCGAGAGGCTCTTCTCGACGATGTAGCCGGTGAAGTACTGGGTGCCGAAGTCCCAGCCGTGGACCATGGCGAAGACGAGCCCGAACGCGATGGCGACCGCGATGTAGAGGACCGACCAGGCGGTCGCCTCCGTGAAGCCCACCCGGTGCGGCCGCAACCAGCCCAGCACCAGGTCGAACGCGAGCAGCGCGAGGATCACGCCGATCGTGACGGCCCATTCGAGCCCGCTGATCTCCAGCACCGGGGGTCCTCCCGCAGGTCACCGCACCGGCCACGGCAGCCGGTTGCGTACCGCACCATATCGGGCACCGCGGACACCGCGCCCGTCCTGACGGGTCCCCCGGCCGGGGCTCAGCCCTTCGGACGCGCGGCGAACACCCCGTCGGACGGGAACGCGCCGTGGGCCAGGGCCGTCCGGACGAACGCGCCGCCCAGCTCCCCGAGCCGCGCGGCCCCGTCGGCCCCGAGCGCGGCCCAGGGGGCGGCGCCGAGACGGTGGGTGTCGTCCTCCAGCCGGCGGCGCAGCGCGACGCCCTGCTCGGTGAGCTCCGGGGTCACCGCCGCATCGGCGCCGTCGCCCGGGGCGGCGAGCAGGCCGCGGTCGGCGAGGCGGGCGACGCCGTCGTTCCACTCGGCCGCCGACCAGCCGCGGCTGGCGCGGGCGAACCCGACGGTGAACCCGGTGCCGGTCGCGGTGGCGGTCAGCAGCGCCTCCAGGCCGGACAGCCCGGCCTCGACCAGCAGCGCGATGTGCCCGTCGCCGCGGTGCTCGCGCAGGATCGACAGTGCGTGCCACAGGACCAGGTGCGGCTCCGACGGCCACGCGACGTCGAGGTGCCCGGCCGCGAGCGGCCGCCCGTCCGGGGTGACGGCCTCGGCGGCGGTGCGGGCCAGCGCGGCGGCCTCGGCCATCTCCGGGGAGGCGACGGCGTCGTCGCCGAGGGTGCGGCGCAGCGAGGCGTCGGCGACGGCGAACCGGACCTGGACCAGGTCCGGCGCGCTGACGAGCTCCCACGCCCTCGGGATCGAGGCGGCGACCAGGCGCGGGGAGAAGTTGTAGAACGTCGCGGTGACCACCGACGGTCCCACCGGGCCCATCGGGGCGGCGCGCGGGGCGAAGTAGACCATGCGGTCCGGCGCCAGCCCGGCGTCGACGTAGGCCCGCTCGCCCTCGGGGGCGAAGTAGACCTGGGCGTGCAGCGGCTCGAGCCCGCGGGCGAGGCGTCCGGCGGCGACAGCGGCGTCGTTCATGACCGCGACGCTAGTTCCCCCGCCCCGCTCACAGGATGCCGGGCAGGACCAGCAGGCCCCAGGCGAGCAGCGGACCGACCGCGACGACGACCCCGGCGTAGGCCAGCATCTGCCGGTAGAAGCGGTCCCGGTCGACGTCGTCGGGGGCGTTGGCCAGGATCAGCGCGCCGTTGGTGGAGAACGGGCTGACGTCGACGACCGTCGCCGCCACCGCGAGCGCGGCGACCATCCCGACCGCCGAGACCTCGCCCTGCTGCAGGAACGGCAGCGCCAGCGGGATCGCGACCCCGAGGATCGCCACCGAGGACGCGAACGCCGACAGCACCCCGCCGACGTAGCAGAGCAGCAGCGCCGCCAGCAGCGGCGCGCCGATCCCGGTGATCCCGGAGGAGACGAGGTCGACGGCGCCGGCGTCGAGCAGCACGCCGACGTAGGTGACGACGCCGCAGATCAGCAGGACCGTGGACCAGGAGATCCGGCCGACGACGTCCGGGCGGCCCGGGGCGAGCAGGCGCAGCAGGACCGCGACGGCGAGCCCGACGACGCCGACGTCCCAGCCGAACGCCGCCGCGCCGACGGCCATCACGAGGATCCCGGCGAGCGTGACGCCCTGCTCGAGCCCCACCCGCCCCGGCGCCGTCGCGGTGGTCGTCGTGGCGGCCGTCGCGGTGGCGGTGCCCGCCCGCGCGACGGGGGTCCCGTCGGCGGTCGCGTCGGCGGGGGTCCCGTCCGCGGCCGCGGGCGGCTCGACCGAGCGGCCCACCAGGGACCGGCCGCCGAGCAGCAGGAAGATCCCGACGGCGATGACCACGTTGACCAGCAGCGGGGTGAGGAACAGCGCCAGCGGGTCGCTGGGCAGCCCGACGCGGGCCATCGTCGTGTTCACGAACGCGCCGTAGACGGTGATCGGCGAGAACGCCCCGCCGAGCGCGCCGTGCACGACCATCATGCCCATGAGCAGCAGGTTGATGCCGTAGCGGCGGGCGAACGGCATCGCCAGCGGGGCGACGATCGCGACGGCGAACAGCGCGCCGACCGCGGACAGGCCGCACGAGATCGCGAAGAAGACGAACGGTGCGAGCGCGAGCTTCCCGCGCACCGACCGCATCGCCCAGTGCACGATGAGGTCGACCGTGCCGTTGGCCGTCGCGAGCGCGAACAGGTAGGTCAGCCCGACCAGGAGCAGGAACAGGTCCCCGGGGAACCCGCCGAGCACGTCGTCGAGGCTGAGCCCGAGCACCCCGATCCCGACACCGGCCGCGGCCACCAGGGCCAGGGCGCCGAGGTTGACCGGCATCGTCGTGGCGATCACGAACATGACCACCAGGACGGCGATCGCGATGATCTCGGGGCCCATCGGCCTCGCTCCTCTGCGTCGTCCGGCCCGGACGGCGGTGACCGGGCACGGGGCGACACGGTGACAGATGACCCACATCGTGAGCAAGTGCCCACATCGCAGACCGGCCGTCTCTGGTCAACCATTGACAGTCGACCGCCGGGACGCGCACGGTGCAACGGCCGGGGACGACGGGGTTCCCGGCGGGACCGCCACGGAGGGCGAGGCCGGATGGGTCTGTTCGAGACGATGCAGGGGCGTTCCACGCCGGTCCGGGCCGGGGTGATCGGCGCCGGGACGTTCGCGACGATGTTCCTGCACCAGGCCGCCCGGGTGCCGAACCTGCAGGTCAGCGCCGTCGTGGACCTGTCGGAGGACCGCGCCCGCGCTGCGCTCGGCACCGCCGGGCTCACCGGGGTCCGGGTCGCGACCACCGCCGACGCCGTGCTGGGCGCCGACGACGTGGACGTCGTCGTCGAGGCGACCGGGTCACCCGTCGCCGGTGCGGCGCACGCGCTCGCCGCGATCGAGGCCGGGCAGCACGTCGTGATGGTGACCGTCGAGGCCGACGTGCTCGTCGGGCCCGTCCTCGCCGCCCGCGCGGCCGAGCGCGGCGTCGTCTACACGATGGCCTCCGGCGACCAGCCCGGCCTGATCTGCGAGCTCGTCGACTGGGCCCGGACGAACGGCTTCGACGTCGTCGCCGCGGGCAAGGGCACCAAGTACCTGCCGGAGTACCACCGCTCCACCCCGGAGACCGTGTGGGGCCACTACGGCTTCACCCCGGAGCACGCGGCCGCCTCCGGGCTCAACCCGGTCATGTTCAACTCCTTCCTCGACGGCACCAAGTCCGCGATCGAGATGGCCGCGGTCGCCAACGCGACCGGCCTGCTCCCGCCCGGCGACGGCCTGGCCTTCCCGCCCGCGGGCACCGACGACCTGCAGTCGGTGTGCGTCCCGCGCGAGGCGGGCGGCGTGCTGGAGCGCGCCGGCACCGTCGAGGTGGTGTCGTCGCTGCACCGCGACGGCAGCCCGGTGCAGCGCGACCTGCGCTGGGGCGTCTACGTGACGCTGGAGGCACCGAGCGACTACGTCGCGACCTGCTTCGCGAACTACGGGCTGCGCACCGACCCGTCCGGGCGCTACACCGCGATGTACCGGCCGTACCACCTCATCGGCCTGGAGCTGGCGCAGAGCGTCTGCGCCGCGGGGGCGCGCGGGGCGGACTCGGGGTCGCCGCGGGGCTGGGTCGCCGACGTCGTCGCGACCGCGAAGCGCGACCTGTCCCCCGGCGACACCCTCGACGGCGAGGGCGGCTCGACCGTGTACGGCGTCGTCCGCCCGGCCGCGGCCTCGCGCGCCGGCGGGTTCCTGCCGATCGGCCTGGCCGAGGGGCTGGTGCTGCGCCGCGCGGTCGCGGCGGGCTCGCCGGTGTCGCGCGACGACGTCGGGCCGGCGACCGGCACCGGGGTCGCGCACCGGCTGCGGGCCGAGCTCGAGGCGCGGTGAGCACGCCCGCGTCGCTCGGCGGCGACCTCACGACCCATCCCGGTCTCGGCGACGCCGCGGCCGGCCGGATCCGCGACCTGATCCTGGCCGGCGAGCTGCGCGACGGCGACCGGCTCGTCGAGCGCGAGCTCGCCGACCGGCTCGGGACCAGCCGCGGCCCGGTCCGCGACGCCCTGCGCCGCCTCGACGCCGAGGGCCTGGTCGTGCTGCTGCCGCGGCGCGGCGCCCGGGTCGCGACGCTGACCGCCGACGACGCCGAGGAGATCATCGCCCTGCGCGCGGCCACCGAGCCGCTGGCCGTGCGGGCGCTGGCGACCGTCGGCTCGCCCGCGCACGCCCGCGAGCTGGGCCGCATCGTCGGGGACCTGCAGGCCGCCTGCGCCGCCCGGGACAGCGCGGCCGCGGTGTCGCTGGACTTCGCGCTGCACCGGCGGATCCACGAGCTCTGCGGGCGCCGGCGGCTGCTGCACACCTGGGAGACGATCTCGGCCCCGCTGCAGCACGTCTTCCGGCTCTCCCGCGACCTCTACGACGACCTGGGCGACATCGCCGACAGCCACCGCACGCTGCTCGACGACATCACCTCCGGCGACCCGGCCCGCGCCGAGGCCGCCGCGCGGGCCCACGTGACCCGCTTCGGACCGGAGCTGCTGCGGCGGATGCCGCGCGAGGAGGGGGACCAGTGACAGAGCCGTCACGCACCACCGGGCAGGGCGCCCCGGCCGCACCGACCATGTCGGCGCGCCGGATCGCCGTCGCGAGCTTCATCGGCACGGCCATCGAGTTCTACGACTTCTACATCTACGGCACCGCCGCGGCGCTGGTCTTCGGCTCGCTGTTCTTCCCCGACCTCGACCCGCTGACCGGCACGCTCGCCGCGTTCGCGACCTTCGGCGTCGGCTTCGTCGCCCGCCCGGTGGGCGCGGTCGCGTTCGGGCACTTCGGCGACCGGGTCGGGCGCAAGGCGACGCTGGTCGTCTCGCTGCTGACGATGGGGGTCGGCACCGTCGCGATCGGGCTGCTGCCCACCTACTCCTCGATCGGGCTGGCCGCGCCGCTGCTGCTGGTGCTGTGCCGGTTCCTGCAGGGCTTCGGCCTGGGCGGCGAGTGGGGCGGCGCCGTGCTGATGGCCACCGAGCACGCGCCCGCGGGCCGGCGCGGCCTGTACTCCAGCTTCCCGCAGGTCGGCCCGGCCGTCGGGTTCGTCGTCGCGAGCAGCGTCTTCCTCGCCCTGTCCGCGGGCCTGACCGACGAGCAGTTCGCGGCCTGGGGCTGGCGGGTGCCGTTCCTGGCCAGCGCGGCACTGGTGGTCGTCGGGCTCTACATCCGGCTGCGGATCGCCGAGACCCCGGTGTTCGAGAAGGCGATGCGCGAGCAGGAGCGGGAGAAGGCCCCGGTCGCCGAGGTCGTGCGCCGCCAGCCCCGCTCGCTGCTGCTGGCGACCGGCGGGATGGTCGTCACGCACACGATCTTCTACACGGTCACCACGTTCAGCCTGTCCTACGGCACCACCGAGCTCGGCCTGTCCCGCACGACGCTGCTGGTCGCGGCCATGGTCGCCGCCGCGGTGATGGGCGTGGCCACCCCGGTGCTGGCGGTCCTGTCCGACCGGGTCGGACGCCGGCGCGTCTGCCTGTGGGCCTGCGCGCTGGCCGTGCTGTGGGCGTTCCCGCTGTTCTGGCTGATCGGGACCGGCGACGGGATCCTGATCGCGGTCGGCTTCTCGGTCGCGATGATCGCCTTCGCCGGCGTCTTCGCCCCGATGGGCGCCTTCCTGCCCGAGCTGTTCGCGACGCGCTACCGCTACACCGGCGCCTCGATCGGCTACAACGCCTCCAGCATCGTCGGCGGCGGCATCACCCCGCTGCTGGCGACCAGCCTGGTCGCCTCGACCGGCGCGTCCTGGCCGGTCTCGCTGCTGATCGCGGGCCTGGCGGCGGTGTCCGGGCTGTGCGTGTGGGGCCTGCACGAGACCCGCACCGCCGACCTGGGCGACGCGGCGGCCTTCACCCGCTGAGCGCACCGGCCCGGCGACCGCGGGCCCCGCGCGGGCCCGCGGTGCCGGGTGCTCAGTCGCTGCGCGCCCACCCCGTGCTGCGCTGCACCGCCCGGCGCCAGTTGTCGTGCTCGCGGCGGCGCAGGGCGGGGTCCATCGCGGGCTCCCAGGCCGCGGCGCGGTGCCAGTTGCGGCGCAGGACCTCCGGGTCCGACCAGTACCCGACGGCGAGCCCGGCCGCGTAGGCCGCGCCGAGGGACACCGCCTCGGACCCCAGCGGCCGCTCCACCGTCAGGTCGAGCACGTCGGCGACGCACTGCATGAGCAGGTGGTTCGCCGTCATGCCGCCGTCGACCTTCAGCCGGGTCACGGGCAGGCCGGAGTCGGCGTTCATCGCGTCGAGGACCTCGCGGGTCTGCCAGGCCGTCGCCTCCAGCACGGCGCGGGCCAGGTGCCCGCGGTGGATGTAGGAGGTCAGCCCGACGATGACGCCGCGCGCGTCGGGGTACCAGTGCGGGGCGTAGAGCCCGGAGAAGGCGGGGACGACGTAGCAGCCTCCGTTGTCCGGGACGCTCGCCGCGAGGGTCTCGATCCGGGCCGCGCTGGAGATCATGCCGAGGGCGTCGCGGAACCACTGGACCAGCGATCCCGTCATCGCGATCGAGCCCTCCAGGGCGTACACCGGCTCGCTGCCGAGCAGGTAGCCGACGGTCGGGATCAGCCCGGCCTCCGAGCTCGCGATCCGCGAGCCCGTGTTCTTGAGCAGGAACGCGCCGGTGCCGTAGGTGCACTTCGCCTCGCCGGGCGCGAAGCAGGTCTGCCCCACCAGGGCCGCCTGCTGGTCACCGAGCGCCCCGGCGACCGGGACGCCGTCGAGGATGCCGACGCAGCGGCCGTACACCCGGGCGTTGGGCACGATCTGCGGCAGCATCGCCCGCGGGACCCGCAGCGCCGCGCAGAGCGCGTCGGACCACTCGCACGTGCGCAGGTCCATGAGCATCGTGCGGCTGGCGTTGGTGACGTCGGTGACGTGCACCCCGCCGTCGGGCCCGCCGGTCAGCTTCCAGATCAGCCAGGACTCCATCGTCCCGAACAGCACGTCGCCGCGCTCCGCGCCGTCGCGGGCCCCGGGCACGTGGTCGAGCAGCCACTGCAGGCGCGGCCCCGCGAAGTAGGTCGCCGGCCCGAGCCCGCTGACCCGGGCCCAGCGCGCGGCGTCGGCGTCGGCGGCGAGCCCCGCGACGATGTCGCCGGTGCGGGTGTCCTGCCAGGTGATCGCCCGGGCCAGCGGGGTGCCGGTGCGCCGGTCCCAGATCACCGTGGTCTCGCGCTGGTTGGCGATGCCGAGCGCCACGACGTTCTCCGGGCCCAGCCCGGCCCGGCGCAGCGCCGCCGGCACCACCCGGGTCACCGACCGCCAGATCTCCGACGCGTCGTGCTCGGCCCGCCCGGGGCTCGGGAAGTGCTGGCGGTGCTCGCGCTGGGCGACGGCCACCATCCGCCCGGAGCGGGTGAACAGCAGGCAGCGCGTCGACGTCGTCCCCTGGTCGATCGCGGCGACGACCCGTTCGTCGGGTCCCCCGTTCCTCACGTCAGCCCCTCCAGCCCGTCGGCGATCTCCGCCGCCGCCGCGACGAGCTCCACGACCTGCTCGGGCCGGGCGCGGCCGTCGGCGGTGAACAGCTCCTCGACCGGCGCCCCGATCCCCAGCGCCGCCACCGTCAGCCCGCCGCCGCTGCGCACCGGCACCGCGAGCCCCCCGGTGCCGGGCTCCCAGCCGCCGGTGTCCGAGGCCCAGCCGCGCCGCCGCGTCGCCGTGACCTCGCGCGCCAGCGCCGCCGGGTCGGTGACCGTCGCCCGCGTCCAGGCCTCCAGCGGGTCCGTCGCCCGCACCGACGCCGGCGCGAACGCCAGCAGGCACTTGCCCCACGCCGTGGCGTGCAGCGGCTGGGTGGTGTTGGTGCGCAGCCGCTGCGGGCTGTCGTCGGGCCGGAACACGTGGTGCACCAGGTCCACACCGGACCCGGTCGCCGACGGCACCCCGAGGTAGACCGCGCACCCGGTCGCCGCCGCCAGCGCGTCGGCCCAGTTCATCGCCCGGGCCCGCAGGTCGTGCCGGTCCCACGGGGTGCCGAGCCGGCCCAGGTCCTCGCCGAGCAGGTAGCGGCCCGACGACGGGTCCTGCGCGACCAGGCCCTCCTCGCGCAGCGTGCGCAGCAGCCCGTGCGCGGTCGGGCGCGGCAGGTCCAGCGCCGCCGCCAGCTCCGCCAGCGCCAGCGGCCGGCCCGCCCCGCCGAGCAGGCGCAGCAGCGCCGCCGCCCGTTCGACCGACTGGATGCCCCGTGCCACGCCGCCGATCCTAGGCCGGACGGAGCATCCGGGGATTCGATCATGGGTATTCCGACCCGCATCGTTCGACATCGTCGAACGCATCGCGTTGCCCAGCGGGATCGGTGTCCCTAGCGTCCCGGACCACGGCGGGGCCGCCCGGTCCCGTGAGGGGGACTCACCAGAAGGGGGTTCGATGACGAACTCCGAAGCGAGTACGGACCGGCCGGCGGCCACCGCGCGGTCGAAGGAGCCGTCGCTGTTCGGCGAGCTGAGCGCCGAGTTCGCCGGCACCTTGATCCTCATCCTGTTCGGTGTGGGCGTCGTGGCCCAGGTCGTGACGACACCGGACGGCTCCAAGGGCGCCTACGACTCGATCGCGTGGTCGTGGGGCTTCGGCGTGATGCTGGGCGTCTACGTCGCGGGCCGGATCTCCGGCGCGCACCTCAACCCGGCGGTCACCCTGGCCCTGGCCGTCTACGACGGGTTCCCGTGGCGCAAGGTCGGCCCGTTCGTCCTGGCCCAGACCCTCGGCGCGTTCGTGGCAGCGCTGATCGTGCGGGTCACCTACGCCGACAAGATCCGCGCGGTCGACCCCACGCTGACCGAGTCCAAGGGCATCTTCTCGACGTTCCCGGCCGACCCGGTCTCGATCCCGACCGCGTTCCTGGACCAGATCGTCGGTACCGCCATCCTGGTCTTCGTGATCATGGCGCTGGTCCACCCGCGCAACAAGGGCCCGCTGGCCAACATGACGCCGTTCATGATCGGCATCCTGGTCGTCGGCATCGGCATGGCATGGGGCGCGAACGCCGGCTACGCCATCAACCCCGCCCGTGACTTCGGCCCGCGCCTGGCGTCGTGGATCACCGGGTACGACGGCGCCTGGGTCACCGGCGACGGGACGCCGTACTGGTGGCTGCCGATCATCGCGCCGCTGATCGGCGGGCTCGTCGGCGGCGGGCTGTTCAAGCTGCTCATCGACCGCTACATCCCGGCCGAGGACGCACCTCAGGAGGTCGGGCGGGTCTGACCCGCTCCGGCACACGCACCTGCACCGACCCCCACTCCAAGGAGAGCTCAATGGCCGAGTTCGTCGGCGCCGTCGACCAGGGCACCACCTCCAGCCGCTTCATGATCTTCGATCACGGCGGCAACGAGGTCGGGCGCCACCAGCTGGAGCACGAGCAGATCCTGCCGCAGGCCGGCTGGGTCGAGCACGACCCGATCGAGATCATCGAGCGGACCAGCACCTGCCTGCAGCAGGCGCTCACCAAGACCGGCCTGTCCGCGTCGGACCTGGCCGCGCTGGGCATCACCAACCAGCGCGAGACCACCGTCGTGTGGAACCGGCGCACCGGGCGGCCGTACTACAACGCGATCGTCTGGCAGGACACCCGCACCGACCGGATCGCAACCGCACTGGACCGCGACGGCCGCGGCGACGTGATCCGCCGCAAGGCAGGCCTGCCGCCCGCCACGTACTTCTCCGGCGGAAAGATCCAGTGGATCCTGGAGAACGTCGACGGCGTCCGCGAGGCCGCCGAGAACGGCGACGCGGTGTTCGGCAACACCGACACCTGGGTCATCTGGAACCTGACCGGCGGCACGAACGGCGGCCTGCACGTCACCGACGTCACCAACGCCAGCCGCACCATGCTGATGGACCTCGAGACCCTGCAGTGGGACGACGAGCTGCTCGGCTTCTTCGGGATCCCGCGCCAGATGCTGCCCGAGATCAAGCCGTCGTCGTCGGCGACGGCCTTCGGGACGACGCTGGCGAACGGCCCGCTCGGCGGCGAGGTGCCGATCACCGGCGACCTGGGCGACCAGCAGGCGGCGACCGTCGGCCAGGTCTGCTTCGCCCCCGGCGAGGCGAAGAACACCTACGGCACCGGCAACTTCATGCTGCTCAACACGGGCACCGAGCTGGTCCGCTCGGAGTCAGGGCTGCTGACGACGCTGTGCTACCAGTTCGAGGGCGAGCGCCCGGTCTACGCGCTGGAGGGCTCGATCGCGGTCACCGGGTCGGCCGTGCAGTGGCTGCGCGACCAGCTGGGCATCATCTCCGGCGCCTCGCAGTCCGAGGCGCTGGCCCGCCAGGTCGAGGACAACGGCGGTGTCTACTTCGTGCCGGCGTTCTCCGGGCTGTTCGCCCCGTACTGGCGCTCCGACGCCCGCGGCGCGATCGTCGGGCTGTCGCGGTTCAACACCAACGCGCACCTGGCCCGGGCCACGCTGGAGGCGATCTGCTACCAGTCCCGCGACGTCAGCGACGCCATGACCAAGGACTCCGGGGTCACCCTGGAGACGCTGAAGGTCGACGGCGGCGTCACCGAGAACGAGCTGTGCATGCAGATCCAGGCCGACGTCCTGGGCGTGCCGGTCTCGCGTCCGGTGGTCGCCGAGACCACCGCGCTCGGTGCGGCCTACGCGGCCGGTCTGGCCGTCGGGTTCTGGAAGAACACCGACGAGCTGCGGGAGAACTGGAACGAGGCCCGCCGCTGGGAGCCGACCTGGTCGCAGGAGCAGCGCGACGAGGGCTACGCCCGCTGGAAGAAGGCGGTCGAGCGGACCCTGGACTGGGTCGACGTCGAGTGAGGCCGTCCCGGTGTCGCCCTCACCACACGTGGGGGCGACACCGGGCACACCCGCGCTCGGACGGGCGTTCACCGGGTAGTCCCCAGCACGAGCACGAACCACTCAGGAAGGTCTGATCATGAAATCGGTGGCGCTCTCCCCGGAGGCCCGTACCGCGGCGCTGCAGGCGATGGGCGACCGCGAGCTGGACGTGCTCGTCGTCGGCGGTGGCGTCGTCGGCGCCGGAGCCGCGCTCGACGCGGCCACCCGCGGCCTGTCGGTCGGCCTGGTCGAGGCCCGCGACTTCGCCTCGGGCACCTCCAGCCGTTCCTCCAAGCTCGTCCACGGCGGCCTGCGCTACCTGGAGATGCTCGACTTCCGGCTGGTCGCCGAGGCCCTGCAGGAGCGGGGCCTGCTGATCCAGCACCTGGCGCCGCACCTGGTGCGCCCGGTGCCGTTCGTCTACCCGCTGACCCACCACGTCTGGGAGCGGTTCTACGCCGGCGCCGGCGTCGCCCTCTACGACACCCTCGGGCTGCTGTCCGGCCGGGCCCGCGGCCTGCCGCACCACCGCCACCTGACCCGCCGCGGGGCGCGCCGGGTCGTGCCGTCGCTGCGCAAGGACGCCCTGGTCGGTGCCCTGGAGTACTACGACGCCCAGGTCGACGACGCCCGGCACACGATGGAGATCGCGCGCACCGCCGCGGCCTACGGCGCGCACGTGGCGACCCGGGCGCGGGTGGTCGGGCTGCTCAAGGACTCCGGGCGCGTGATCGGCGCGACCGTGCAGGACCTGGAGTCCGGCGAGCGGATCGACGTCCGCGCGAAGCAGGTCATCAACGCGACCGGCGTCTGGACCGACGAGACCCAGGGGTTCGCCGGCGAGCGCGGCAAGTTCAAGGTGCGCGCGTCCAAGGGCATCCACCTGGTCGTCCCGCGCGACCGCATCCGCGGCGACGCCGGCCTGATCCTGCGCACCGAGAAGTCCGTGCTGTTCGTCATCCCGTGGGGCCGGCACTGGATCATCGGCACCACCGACACCGACTGGGACCTGGACAAGGCGCACCCGGCGGCGAGCGCGGCCGACATCGAGTACCTGCTCGACCACGTCAACGCGGTGCTGGAGCAGCCGCTGACCCACGAGGACGTCGAGGGCGTCTACGCCGGTCTGCGCCCGCTGCTGCACGGCGAGTCCGAGGCCACCTCGAAGCTGTCGCGCGAGCACGCCGTCGCCACCCCGGTGCCGGGCCTGGTCGTCGTCGCGGGCGGGAAGTACACGACCTACCGCGTGATGGCCCGCGACGCCGTCGACGCGGCCGTGCACTCGCTCGACGCGAAGGTCCCGGCCTCGTGCACCGAGAACGTGCCGCTGCTCGGCGCGCAGGGCTACACCGCACTGCGCAACTCCACCCACCAGCTGGCCGCGCGCAGCGGGCTGCACCCGGTGCGGATCGAGCACCTGCTCGGCCGCTACGGGTCGCTGATCGACGAGGTCCTCGACCTGGTCGTCGAGGACCCGACGCTGGCCGAGCCGCTCACCGGCGCCGAGGACTACCTGCGGGCCGAGGTCGTCTACGGCGCCTCGCACGAGGGCGCCCGGCACCTCGAGGACATCCTCGCCCGCCGCACCCGGGTCTCGATCGAGACCTTCGACCGCGGCGTGGGGGCCGCCGAGGAGACCGCGAAGCTGGTCGCCCCGGTGCTCGGCTGGAACGACGAGCAGATCGCCCGCGAGGTCGACCACTACGTCAAGCGGGTCGAGGCCGAGCGGGAGAGCCAGAAGATGCCCGACGACGCCACCGCCGACGCCGCCCGCCTGGGCGCGCCGGACGTGGTCCCGGTCAGCGGCTGACACCCACCCCCGTGGGCGAACCCGAGCGGACCCCGGACGGGCGCTACATCGTCGTCCGGGGCCGCCGCTGGCGTGCCGCCGACCCCGAGCTGCCCGACGACGTCCGGGCCGAGCTGCAGCGCCACCTCGGCCGGGCGCGGGCGGAGGTGGGCGCCGGCCGGCGCACCGGCGACGACGACCGCGTCGCCGCCGCGCGCGAGCGGGTCGGCGTCGCCAAGCACGGCCTCGGCGAGCGCGGGACGCCGTGGTGGGAGCTCGACCCCGGCGAGCGCCGCGACCGCTGGGAACGGGCCCTGCGCGACCTGTCCTGAGATCCCGTCACCGACGAGGACCGGACCTGTCCGCATCCGCCCCTAGTGTCGTGGGTGTCGGACCGGGAGCAGCCCGGTCCGCGACACGCAGGAGGCGGAACCGGATGAACGCGACCCAGGACACCAGCACGCTCACCGGCGAGCGGGCGGAGCTGATCGCCACCCTGGAGCGCCACCGCGGCTTCCTGCTGCAGACCGCGCAGGGGCTCACCGAGGACCAGGCGCGCACCACGAGCACGGTGAGCGCGCTGACGATCGCCTCGCTGCTCAAGCACGTCGCGGACACCGAGGAGCAGTGGTTCCGCTTCGCGGTCGAGGGGGCGGGGGCGTTCGGCGGCACCGACGCCTACGACGGCTCCACCGACTGGGACGCCGTCGACGCCGAGGCCGAGGCGAACGGCGGCGACTGGGCCGCATCCGGCGAGGAGTGGGTCGACACCCGCTTCGTGCTCGCCGACCACGAGACGCTGGAGCACCTGCGGGCCCGGGTCGAGCAGGTCGCCGCCCGCACCGAGGAGGTCCTGCGCACCGCGGACCTGGACACCGCGCACGCGCTGCCGGTCGCCCCGTGGTTCGAGCCGGGCGTGTCCTGGTCGGTGCGCCGCGTCGCGATCCACATGCTCGCCGAGATCAGCCAGCACGCCGGGCACGCCGACATCATCCGCGAGGCGATCGACGGGCAGCGCACGATGGGCTGAACCGGGCACTAGCGTGGCGGGGGTGGTGACCCCGCTGCCGACCCGGCTCGTGACCCTGTCCGACATCGAGACGGCGGCGGAGCGGATCGCCGGAGGCGTCGTGCGCACCCCGACCGTCCCCTCCCCCGGGCTGTCCGCGGCCCTCGGCGCGCCGGTGCTGCTGAAGCTGGAGCACCTGCAGCGGGCCGGGTCGTTCAAGCCGCGCGGGGTGCTGGCCAAGCTCGCGTCGCTGACCGGGGCCGAGCGCGCCGCGGGCGTGGTCGCGGTGTCGGGCGGCAACCACGGCCTCGCCGTCGCCGAGGTGGCGGGGGCGGCGGGGGTGGACGCGGTCGTCGTCATGCCGGAGAACGCCCCGGTCCGGTCGGTCACCGCGGCCCGCGCCGCCGGCGCCGACGTGCGGCTCACCGCCGACATCGCGTCCGCGTTCGCGCTGGCCGGGGACCTGCAGCGGGCCGGCCGGACGCTGGTGCACCCGTTCGACGACCCGGTGATCGTCGCCGCGCAGGGCACCGTCGGGCTGGAGCTGGCCCGCGACGCCGTCGCCCTCGGCGAGCCGCCGACCGACGTGCTGGTCTCGATCGGCGGCGGCGCGCTGGTCTCCGGGGTCGCCGCCGCGGTCGGCGCGCTGCTGCCGGGCACCCGGGTGTGGGGCGTGGAGACCGTCGGCGCCGAGGCGATGTCCGCGGCGCTGGCCGCGGGGGGCCCGACGCCCGTCACGATCACCTCGGCGATCACCACGCTGTCCGCGCCGTCGGCGTCGCAGCTGACCCACGACCACGTCCGCGCCCTGGTGCACGAGGTCCTCGTCGTCGACGACGCCGAGGCCGTCCGCGGCACGCTCACCCTCGCCGAGCGCGCCGGGATCTGGGCCGAGCCGGCCGCGGGCTGCCTCGTCCCGGCCGCCCGCCGGGTCGTCGGGCGGCACCCCGGCGCCCGGCTCGCACTGGTCGTCTGCGGCGCGAACGCCGACGTCGGCGACGTGGTCCGCGCCGCCGCCCGGCCGTGATCACCGGTGGTGGAGCGCGGCGTCCGCGAGGCGGGCGTGTCGCTCCGCGACCGGCGATCACCGCGGGATGACCGGGTGCGGCCGGCGCGTTGACCCGGGTGTGGAGCGCACCGGGGTCGTGGTGGTCGGCGCGGGTCAGGCCGGCCTGTCCGCGGCGGCCGGGCTGCGGCGCGGCGGGCTGGAACCGGGCCCGGGCTTCGTGGTGCTCGACGGCGAGGACGGCCCCGGCGGGGCGTGGCGGCACCGCTGGCCGACGCTGCGGATGCGCACCGTCAACGGGATCCACGACGTCGCCGGGGTCCGCTCCGGCTTCGACGGGCCCGGTGCCGACCCCGACCGGCCCGCGCGCGACGCCGTCCCCGCCTACTTCGCCCGGATCGAGGACGAGCTGGACCTGCGGGTGCTGCGCCCGGTGCACGTCCGCCGGGTGTCCGACGCCGGCGGGCCGCTCGCCGTCGACACCGACCGCGGCACCTGGCTCACCGACCACCTGGTCAACGCCACCGGCACCTGGACCCGCCCCTTCCGGCCCACCCCGCCGGGGCTCGACACCTTCGCCGGGTGGAGCCTGCACGCCCGCGCCTACCCCGGCCCCGAGGCGATGGCCGGCCGGCGGGTCGTCGTGGTCGGCGGCGGGATCACCGCGGTGCAGCTGCTGCTGGAGATCGCCCCGTACGCGGCCGCCACGACGTGGGTGACACGGCGGCCCCCCGAGTGGCACTCCGGGCCCTTCGACGCGGCACGCGGGCGGGCGGCCGTCGCCCGTGTCGAGGAGCGCGTGCGCGCGGGGCTGCCGCCGCGCAGCGTCGTCGGCGTCACCGGGCTGGGGCTGACGCCCGAGGTGCGGGCCGGGATCGCGAGCGGCGTGCTGCACCGGCGCCCCGTGTTCGCCCGGGTCGTGCCGGACGGCGTCGTGTGGGACGACGGCACCCACGAGCCGGCGGACGTGCTGCTCTGGGCGACCGGCTGGCGTCCGGCGCTGGGCCACCTCGCGCCGCTGCGGCTGCGCGGGCCGGGCGGCGGGATCGTGCTGGGCCCGCCGCTCGACACCGGCGTCGTCGCGGACCCGCGGGTGCACCTGGTCGGCTACGGGCCGTCGGCGAGCACGATCGGGGCGGACCGGGCCGGTCGCGCGGCGGCCCGCGCGGTGCTGGCGCGGCTACCCGTCGCGGCCGGCGCCTGAGGGATCCGCGGCCTCCCGCCGCAGCAGCAGGTACTCCCGCACGACCATGACGATGATCGCGATGTCGAGCGCGGCGAGGAACGGCAGCACGACCGAGTGCGTGTGCCAGGCGTGCACGAGCTCGTAGACGACGAACACCGCCAGGATCAGCACGGCGGGCGGGTAGGCCGGGCGCCAGCGGGTCAGCAGCGCGGCGACCAGGCCGAGCTTGAGCACCCCGTGCAGCCCGAGGTAGACGATGACGAAGGTCCGGTCCCCACCGGCGAAGCGGTCGACGCCCTCGGTCAGGTGCCGGGCCAGCGTCCCGTCCGGCGGGCCGACCAGGTCGCGGGCGAGGATCTGCGCGACGACCCGGTGCAGCCAGTCCCCCGACACCAGCACCAGCGCGACGGCGCCGAGGAGCTCGGCCGCGCCGTCGATCCCCTTCACCACGAGCGCGAGCCGGAACAGCTGCTCGGTGCGGCGGGCGGCGGGCGTCGTCACCGTCGGGCCGGCGGTCACCGGGTGATCCCGGTGTGCCCGAGGGAGTACCGGCCGGGCTGCGGCCACACGCACAGCCCGTGCGGGCCGTCGCCGACGGGGATGCGCCGGATCAGGTGGCCGTCCGCGGTGGAGAGCACGTACACCTCCCGGTCGTAGCGCCCGGACAGCCACAGGGTCCGGCCGTCGGCCGAGACGTTACCCATGTCCGGGCTGGCCCTCCCGGGGATCGTCCAGAGCGCCCTGCTCGCGCCGGTGCGCGCGTCGAGCACCGACACGCTGCCGGCGTGCCGGTTGGTGACGTAGAGCTCGCGCGCGTCGCGGGACAGGTAGAGCCCGTGCGCCCCGGCTCCGGTCGGGATCTCGCGGAGCACCCGGGTCGCGGCGCCGTCGAGCACCCACAGGCCGTTCTCCTCGGAGTCGGCGATCCAGAACACCGACCCGTCCGGGGCGAGCTTGATGTCCTGCGGGCCCATCGTCGTGTGGCGCACCGGCATGTCGATCATGCGGAGCAGCCGCCGCCCCGGGACGTCGACGACGGCGACCCGCCCGGCGAACTCGCAGGTGAACACCGCCGTCCGGCCGTCGGGGGTGAAGTCGGCGTGGTCGATGCCTGCGCAGTCCGGCGTCGCGATCTCGGTCTGGCGGGCCCAGGTGTGCGGATCGTAGAAGACCAGCTTCCTGCGCTCCTCGGCGACCGAGATCGCCGAGACCCCGTCCGGGGTGAAGTACATGTTGTACGGGTCCTCGACCGGGATGTCCCGGCCGGGGAGCCCGGTCCGCGGGTCGAACGGGGTGATCTTGTTCGTGGTGTCGTCGGTCGCGTAGAGGGTGCGCATGTCCCAGGACGGGACGACGTGCTGCAGCTCCCCGCCGAGGCGGTGGGTCCCGACGGTCGCGTAGGTGGCCGGGTCGATGACGCGGACCTCGCCGGAGCGCGTGTGCGGCACGTAGACCAGGGGCTTCGCGGCGCGGGCGGCGTCGGACAGCATGTTCGCGCCGGCGGCGGCGTCGACGTTGCCGGGGTCGGTGACCGGCGGCATGCCGGGCAGGCCGGCGGGTACGGGCGACCCGCCCGGCGTCGCGCCCGGGGACCCGGTCGGCGCCGCGTCCGGGGCGGGGGCCGCCCCGCCACCGCCGGAGCAGCCGGAGACGAGCACGGTCACGAGGACGGCGACGACGGCCGTGAGGACGAGCAGCACGCGGCGCACGGGAGGCCTCCGGGTCGGGTGGGTCATGACGGGGCCAGCAGCCGGGTCGCGGTGACCGCGCGCAGACCGCGGGCGTCGAGGTCGTCGAGGACGGCGGGCAGCGCGGCGAGCGTGCCGGGGTGCCCGAGGTGCATGCTCACGACGCTGCCGGGCCCGGCCGTGCGCACCCGGGTCGCGACGGCGGTGGGCCCGGGGTCGGCGAAGTCGCGGGAGTCGACGTCGTAGGACAGGGTCACGGGGTACCCGGCGGCCGCGGCGAGCCGGCGCACCAGCGGGGTCGCGTGCCGGGCCTGCGAGGGCCGGAAGAACGCGCCGGGCCCGCCGGTGGCCGCGGCGATCGCGTCGCGGCAGCGTTCGATCTCGGCCCGGGCGGCGGCCTCGCCGAGCCCGTCGACGTCGCCGTGGGACCAGGTGTGGTTGCCGAGCTCGTGACCGAGCCCGGTGACGACCCGGGCGGCGTCGGGGTCGCCCGCCAGCCAGGTCCCGACGGCCAGCACGGTCACGGCGGCACCCCGGTCGTGCAGCAGCCCGAGGACCTGCCGGGCGAGCCCGGTGTCGCCCGCGCCGTGGAAGGTGAGCGCGACCTCGGGGCGGCCGGTCGCGGCGTGGTCCACCTCGGTGCCGTCCGGGTCCGCCGTCGCCGGGGCGGGCGGTGTGCGCGACGATGCGGGCTCCGGCGCGGCCGGCGCGGCCGGGCCGGACGGTGCCGGGGCGGGCGGGCCGGCGCACCCCCCGGCCGCGGCGAGCAGGGCCGCGGCGGCCGCCGCGCGCAGGACGTCGCGCCGGGTCGTCCCGGCGCCCGGACCGGGGTCCGGCGCTCCCGCTCGCCACCTCACGCGCCGGACTGTAGACCCCCTCCGAGCTGGGAATTCCTTTACCCGAGGGAGGATCGGGACGGACCGGACGACCCGGGCGGGACCGTGGCGCGAACCGTCGCCGCGGGACTATTCTCATTAGCGATGCTCAACAAATCGGAGACCGGCGACCGGTACAAGTGGGTCGCCCTGTCGAACACCACCATGGGCGTGCTGATCGTGACGATCAACATGTCGATCCTGCTGATCGCCCTGCCCGACATCTTCCGCGGCATCGGCATCGACCCGCTGGCGCCGCAGAACATCGACTACCTGCTGTGGCTGATCATGGGCTACCTGGTCGTCACCGCGGTGCTCGTCGTCAGCTTCGGACGCCTCGGCGACATGTACGGCCGCACCCGGATGTACAACCTGGGCTTCGCCGTGTTCACGGTGTTCTCGGTGCTGCTGGCCGCGACCTGGATGCAGGGCGACGCGGCGGCGGTGTGGCTGATCGCGATGCGGGTGCTGCAGGGTGTCGGCGGGGCGCTGCTGCTCGCGAACTCGACCGCGATCCTCACCGACGCCTTCCCCGTGCACCAGCGCGGTCTGGCCCTGGGCATCAACTCGGTCGCCGCGATCGCGGGCTCCTTCCTCGGGCTCGTCGTCGGCGGGGTGCTGGCCCCGGTGAACTGGCACCTGGTGTTCCTGGTGTCGGTGCCGGTCGGGGTGTTCGGCACCGCGTGGGCCTACGCCCGGCTGCGCGACACCGGCGAGCGCCGGGCCGCGCGGATCGACTGGTGGGGCAACGTCACGTTCGCGGTCGGGCTGGTCGCCGTCCTGATGGGCATCACCTACGGCATCCAGCCCTACGGCGGCGACGTCATGGCCTGGACCAGCCCGCTCGTCCTCGGCCTGATCGGCGGCGGGATCGTGGTGCTCGGGGTGTTCACCTGGATCGAGCGCCGCGTCCCGGACCCGATGTTCCACGTGTCGCTGTTCTCGATCCGCGCGTTCACCGCGGGCAACGTGGCCAGCCTGCTCGCCGCGCTCGGCCGCGGCGGCCTGCAGTTCATCCTGATCATCTGGCTGCAGGGCATCTGGCTGCCCGAGCACGGCTTCCCGTTCGAGACGACGCCGCTGTGGGCCGGCATCTACATGGTCCCGCTGACGATCGGGTTCCTCGTCGCCGGTCCGGTGTCGGGCATCCTGTCCGACCGCTACGGCGCCCGGGCCTTCGCCACCGTCGGGATGGTCGGGGCGGCCGCCACGTTCCTGGCGCTGCTGCTGCTCCCGGTCGACTTCGACTACCGCGCGTTCGCGGCGCTGCTGGCGCTCAACGGTCTGGCGATGGGCCTGTTCAGCTCCCCCAACCGCGCCGCGATCATGAACGCGCTGCCCGCGCACCAGCGCGGCGCCGGGGCGGGCATGACCTCGACCTTCCAGAACGCGGCGACCGTGCTCTCGATCGGGGTGTTCTTCTCGCTGCTCATCGCGGGCCTGTCGACGACGCTGCCCGGCGCCCTGCACGACGGGCTCGTCGCCCAGGGCGTGCCGGAGCTCGCGGCGGACCGCGTCGCGGCCCTGCCGCCGGTCGGCATCCTGTTCGCCGCGCTGCTGGGCTACAACCCGATCGCGACCCTGCTCGGCCCGCAGGTGCTGGGCACGCTGGCGCCCGCGCAGGCCGCCTACCTGACGGGGCGGCAGTTCTTCCCGCAGCTGATCTCCGGCCCGTTCGCCGACGGGCTGACCTTCGCGCTCGGGTTCGCGGCACTGGCCTGCCTGGTCGCCGCGGTCGCGAGCGCGCTGCGCGGCGGGAAGTACCACCACGTCGACGAACAGGCACCCGCGCCGCTGCCCGCCCGGGGCTGACCCCGGGCGGGCACGGCCGGGTCAGCCCGCGGCGACCTCGCTGCCGTCCTGGCTCCAGCGGGTGTGGAACTTCCCGTCGGCGTCGGTGCGGGCGTAGGTGTGCGCGCCGAAGTAGTCGCGCAGGCCCTGGATGAGGTTGGCCGGGCCGCGCTCGCGGCGGTAGCCGTCGTAGTAGGACAGGCTGGAGGAGAACGCGGGGATCGCGACGCCCTGCTCGGTCGCGGTCACCACGACCCGGCGCCACGCGTCCTGCGCGTTCGCGACGGCCTCGGTGAAGTACGGGACCATCAGCAGGTTGTCCAGGTCCGGGTGCGACTCGTAGGCCTCGGTGATCCGGTTGAGGAACTGCGCGCGGATGATGCAGCCGCCGCGCCAGATCCGGGCCATCGCGCCGAGGTCGAGGTCCCAGTCGTTGGCGCGGGAGGCGGCACGCATCTGCGCGAAGCCCTGGGCGTAGGCGACGACCTTGGACGCGTAGAGCGCCTGGCGGATGTCCTCGACGAGCTCGTCGCGGTTCGCCCCCGAGCCCGGGGTCGGGCCGCCCAGCGTGGTCGAGGCCTCCCTGCGCTCGTCGCGCAGGTTGGACAGCGTGCGGGCGAACACGGCCTCGGTGATCCCGGTCAGCGGGACGCCGAGGTCGAGGGCGTCGATGGCCGTCCAGCGGCCGGTGCCCTTCTGCTCGGCCTGGTCGACGATGACGTCGACCAGCGGCTTCCCGGTCCGCTCGTCGGTCTTGGCGAGCACGATGCCGGTGATCTCGATGAGGAACGACTCGAGGTCGCCGGTGTTCCACTCCTCGAAGATCTTCCCGATCTCCGGTGCGGAGAGCCCCGCGACGTGGGTGAGCAGGTCGTAGGCCTCGGCGATGAGCTGGATGTCGGCGTACTCGATGCCGTTGTGCACCATCTTCACGTAGTGCCCGGCGCCGCCGGGGCCGACGTGGGTGCAGCACGGGGTGCCGTCGACGTCCGCGGCGATCGCGGTGAGGATCTCCTCGACCTCGCCGTAGGCCTCCTGCGGGCCGCCGGGCATGATGCTCGGCCCGTTGAGGGCGCCCTCCTCGCCGCCGGACACGCCGATGCCCATGAAGCGCAGGCCTCGCTCCTCGCAGTACGCGGCGCGGCGGTCGGTGTCGGGGAAGTGCGAGTTCCCGGCGTCGATGATGATGTCGCCGCGGTCGAGCAGCGGCGCGAGCTCGTCGATGACGGCGTCGACCGGCTTGCCGGCCTTCACCATGACGACGATCTTGCGCGGGGTCTCCAGCGCGTCGACGAACTCCTGCAGCGACTCGGTGCCGGTGAAGGCGCCCTCGTCGCCGTAGTCCTTCATGAACTCGGTGGTCTTCGCGGTGGTGCGGTTGTGCACCGCCACCGGGAAGCCGCGGCGGGCCATGTTGCGGGCCAGGTTCGCGCCCATCACCGCCAGTCCGGTGACCCCGATCCGGCTCTTCTCCGCCATCGTGCGTCCTCCCTGTCCGGCGCCGTCGTCCGGCGCGCGCTGCTGTCCGGCCGTGGGCCGGCGTCCCCGGGGGGACGGTCCGACGACCATCCTGGCCCCCGGGTACCCGGCCCGCAGCGGGCGGTGCCTGTCCGGTCGGTCACCCCCGCGCGCGCTCAGCTCCCGAGGAAGTCGACGAGCAGCGCGCTCGCCGCCTCCGGTGCCTCCTCCGGGATCCAGTGCCCGGCACCGGCGACGACCTCGTAGCGGAAGTCGTCGACGAACTCGCCGGAGCGGCGCATCTGGGACTCGGTCAGCGCGAGGTCGCCGTCGCTCCACACGCCCATCACCGGCACCCGCACCGGCGGCAGCGTCGGGGCCGCGACCGGCACGAACGTGGCCGGGTCGATGTTGGCGCGGTACCAGTTCAGCGACGCCGTCAGCGCACCCGGGCGGGACAGGTCGGCGATCTGGCGGGCCGGCAGCGGGTGCCCCTCGGGGAACGGTGCGTGCATCCAGGAGCGCAGGAACGCCCAGTCGTCGGCGGGCATGACCTGCTCGGCGACGCCGGGGAACTGGAACCACAGCATGTACCAGGACATCGACTTCTGGCGCATGCCCGCCGTCGCGAAGGCCACCGGGTGCCCCACCGAGAACGCCGCGTAGCGCGACACCCGCGGCGAGGCCAGCGTCACCGCCCAACCCAGCGAGGCGCCCCAGTCGTGCCCGGCGAGGGCGAACCGGTCCACGCCGAGCGCGTCGGCCACGCCGAGGACGTCGGCGACCAGCGCGCGCATCCGGTAGTGCTCGGGCTCGGCGGGCCGGTCGGAGTCCCCGAACCCCCGCAGGTCCGGGACGATCACGCGGTGCCCGGCGGCGGCGAGCGCCGCGGCCTGGTGGGTCCACAGCGTCGCCCGGTCCGGCCAGCCGTGCAGCAGCAGGACGGGCGGACCGTCGCCGCCGGTGTCGTGGACGGACAGCGTGATCTCGGGCAGCGTCGTGCCGGGGACCGTGACGCGCTGCGGGGCGGGGAGGCTCATGGCCCGACCGTAGCCCCGTCCCGCCGGCTGGGACGGGCCGCACGCAGGGCCCGCGGCCGGGGTGACACTGGGCCGATGGCCCGCAGCGACGCGACGTCGACCCCCGCACCGCCGCGCGACGACCGGGACGGCCGCGCCGTGCCGGTCGGCGTGATCGGCCTGGTGGGCGGCGTGGTCGGCGGGCTGATCGGCGGCGGGAGCGGAGTGCTGTTCGTGCCCGCGCTCGACCGGTTCACCACGATGACCCGGGCCCGCATCCACGGCTCGTCGACGATCGCGAACATCGGGGTCTGCGTGGCCGGCGCGGCCGCCTACGCGGTCGGCGGCGGCGCGCTGGACCTGCGGACCGGGGCGGGGCTCATCGTCGGGGGCACGCTCGGCGGGTGGGTCGGGCCGAAGCTGCTCGCCCGGGCCCCGGAGACCCTGCTGCGTGCGCTGCTGGTCGCGATCCTGGTGCTGACGGCGGCCAAGCTGCTCGTCGACGCCCTGGGCCTGCCGCTGCTCGCCGGGGCGATCGTGCCGGCGTCGCTGGTCGGCGACCCGTGGTTCCTGTACCCGACGGCCACCGTCGTCGGGCTCGTGATCGGCGCCTGGGCGGGCGCGATGGGGCTCGGCGGCGGGCTGCTCGCGGTGCCGGCGATGGTGCTGCTGTTCGGCACCGACCTGCACGTCGCGGCGGGGACCTCGCTGCTGATGTTCATCCCGAACTCGATCGTCGGGACGGTGGTGCACCTGCGCCAGGGCACCGCGTCCGGGCGGTGGGGCACCGTGCTCGCGGTGACGGCGGCCCCGGGGACCGTCGCGGGGGCGGTGCTGGGCCTGTCGCTGGACGCGGTCGTGCTCGGCCTGGTCTTCGGGACGTTCGCGACGGCGATGGCCGTGCGCGAGACCGCGGGCCTGATCCGCCGCCGGCGGGGATGACAGGTGCGCAGGACCGCGGGGAGGCGCTACCCTGCGGGGTGCGCTCAGAACCCGAGAACGTAGGCCTGCACCTCAAGTATAGCACCATGGGCAAGACTCCGGACAGCCCCCGGTCCGGGTACGAGGCGGAGCTCGCCGCCGAGACCGGAACCCTCCGCCACCTGCACGCCCTGCTCGACGAGGAGCTCGCCGACGCCCGCGACCGCGTACGGGGCGCGCAGGCCGAGCGGGCCGGCGAGCAGCTCAGCGCCCGCTGGGAGCGCGACGTGACGGTGCACCGCGCCGCCGACCGGGTCCGGTCGCTGACCGCGGCGCGCGCCGGGCTCTGCTTCGGCCGCCTCGACCACGCCGACGGCGCCCCGCCCGTCCGGATCGGGCGGATCGGGCTGACCGACCCGGCCGACGGCGAGAGCGCGCTGCTCGACTGGCGGGCACCGGCCGCGCGGCCGTTCTACTGCGCGACGCCGGTGACCCCGCTCGGGGTCGTGCGCCGCCGGCACTACACCGTCGCCGGCACCGCGCCGCACGAGCGCGTCGCCGACTTCCACGACGACCTGCTCACCACCGACGTGCCGGACCCCGGCGACGGGCTGTCCGCCTCGGACCCGGCCCTGTACGCGGCGCTGACCGCGCCGCGCGGCACCCGGATGCGTGACATGGTCACGACCATCCAGGCCGAGCAGGACGAGATCATCCGGCTGCCGCTGGCCGGAACGGTGGTCATCGAGGGCGGCCCGGGGACGGGCAAGACCGCCGTCGCGCTGCACCGGGTGGCCTACCTGCTGCACACCCACCGCGACCGGCTGGCGCGCAGCGGGGTGCTCGTCGTCGGGCCGAGCGCCGGGTTCGTGCACCACGTGGGCGGCGTGCTGCCCGCGCTCGGGGAGTCCGCGGTCGTGTTCACCACCCCGGGGCGGCTGGCGCACGGCGTCGTCGCCACCGCCGCCGACCCGCCGGAACAGGCCCGGACCAAGGGCGGGGCGCACATGGTGGAGGTGCTGCGCCGCGCCGTCGCCGACCGCCAGGAGCTCCCCCGCCGGCCGATCGCGATCGCCCTGGACGACGTCACCGTCGAGATCGACCACGGGCTCGCGGCCGAGGCCCGCAGCCGGGCCCGGGCCGGCGGCCTGCCGCACAACGCCGCCCGCGCCACCTTCCGCGACACCCTCGGCCGCCTGCTCGTCGACCGGGGCCTGGAGCGCCTGGAGGCCGGGCTCGAGGACCCGCCGGAGCTGGCCGCGCTGCTCGCCGGGCTCGACCTGCCCGAGATCGAGCCGGCCGGCGCGGCCGAGGTGTCCTCGGAGATGCGCGCCGAGCTGCGCGACGCCGTGCGGACCGACCCGCGCTTCCACGCGGCCGTCGAGCGGCTGTGGCCGCTGCTGACCCCGCAGCGCGCGCTCGCCGAGCTCTACGCCGACCCGGACCTGCTGGCCTCCGCCGGCGGCGGGCGGGACCTCACGGCGCTGCACCGCACGCCGGGGGCGCCGTGGACGATCGCCGACGCCCCGCTGCTCGACGAGCTCGCCGAGCTGCTCGGACCGCTGCCCGACGAGGCCCCCGCCCCCGACGACGGGCCGGACAGCGCCTACGCCGCGGAGGTGCTGACCGTGCTGGAGTCCGCCGACCGCACCCTCGCCGGGGAGGACCCCGACGAGCTGCGCCCCACCGACTTCGTCACCGCGGACATGCTCGCGCAGCGCCACGTCGCGGGGGTGCCGCTGACCGTGGCCGAGCGGGCGGCGGCCGACCGGGACTGGCGCTACGGGCACCTCGTCGTCGACGAGGCGCAGGAGCTGTCGGCGATGGACTGGCACGTGCTGCTGCGGCGCTGCCCGTCGCGGTCGGTCACCGCGGTCGGCGACCTCGCCCAGCGCAGCGCGCCCGCCGGGGCCCGGGCCTGGGAGGACGTGCTCGCCGGGCACCTCGCCGAGCGCTGGACCCACCGCACGCTGACGGTGAACTACCGGACCCCGGCCGAGATCATGGACGCGGCGGCGCAGGTGCTCGCGTCCTACGCCCCGGACCGGCGCCCGCCGGAGTCGGTGCGCAGCACCGGGGAGCCGCCGCGGACTGTCGCCGTCGCCGACGGCGGGCTCGCCGCGGCCGTCCGGGACGCGACCGCGGCGGCGCGCGCGGCCGCCGGGCGCGGCACCGTCGCCGTCATCGCCCCGGACGGCACCGACGTCGGCGACCCCGGGGCACCGGTCCACACCCCGGTGTCGTCGAAGGGCCTAGAGTTCGACGCCGTCGTCATCGCCGCGCCGGAGCGCATCCGGGACACCGACCCGGCCGACCTCTACGTCGCGATGACCCGTGCGACGCAGCGGCTGTGGCTGGTGGGGTGAGTCAGAACGCCGGCCACGGGATCGCCGGGCCGTAGCCGTCCGGGCCGGGGAAGCGCGGCTCGGCGAGCAGGTGGTCGATCCGGGAGCGCAGCGCCGCGACCTCCCGGCGGGTGACGTGCTCGCCGAGGGTGTCGGCGAACTCGCCCGCCAGCCGGGCGCGCAGCTCCTTCAGCACGGCCGTGTGCTCCTCGCCGAGCTCGTCGCCGACCCAGCCCCACAGGACGGTGCGCAGCTTCGGCTCGGTGTGCAGGGTGAGACCGTGGTCGACGCCGTAGACCTCGCCGTCGCCGGCGAGGATCACGTGCCCGCCCTTGCGGTCGGCGTTGTTGACCACGACGTCGAACAGGGCCATCGCGCGCAGCTGCGGGTGGTCGGCGTGCACCAGCACGACCGGGTCCCCGGCGCCGTCGCGGGCGCGGAGCACCGGCAGCCAGCCGCCCGGGATCTCGTGCGGCTCGCACAGCTCGACCAGGGACTCGGTGGCGAGCCGGATGGTCTCCTCGGTGAGGTCGCCGTCCAGCTCGTCGCCGGTGTCCGCGGGGTCGGTGAGCGCGCTCTCGTCGCCGGAGGAGACCCAGGCCTGCACCATGCCGGGCCCGAACGGGGCCTCCTCGCGCAGCACCGTCGGGGGCACCACGTGCAGGCCCGAGGTCTCGGAGACCAGGTAGGCGCCGACCTCGCGCCCGGCCAGCGTGCCGTCCGGGAAGTCCCACAGCGGCCGCTCGCCGCGCACCGGCTTGTAGACGCAGCGCAGCTCGACGCCGTCGAGGGCGACGGTGCCGAACAGGGTGGCGTTGGAGGCGTCGACCATCCGCCCGGTGATGTCCATGCGGCCCCGGGTCAGGACCTCGGACACGGCGGGGTCGCGCAGGTCGAGCGTCACTCCGTCCCGGCCACGGGGTTGCGGTCGTGGTAGCCGTTGAGCCGCACGCAGACGTGACCCGCGGGGTCGAGCGGCTCGGCGCACAGCGGGCACGGGGCCCGGCCGGCGTCGACGACCTTCTCCGCGCGCTCGGCGAACGCCTTGGCCGCGGTCGGGGACAGGAACACGCGCAGCGCGTCCGGCCCCTCCTCGGTGTCGTCGAGGACGACGGACTCGTCGACCTCCTCCTCGGTCACCGCGAGCAGCTCGACGACGATCGAGCTGGAGTCGGCGTCCCAGCCCAGGCCCATCGTGCCGACCCGGAACTCCTCCTCCAGGGGCACGTCGAGCGGGTCCGCGTCGGGACCGCCGCCGGTCGTGCCCTCCAGCAGGTTGTCCTCGCCGAAGCGCTTGGACACCTCGCCGAGCAGCGCGGTGATGCGCTCGGCCAGCACCGAGACCTGCTGTTTCTCCAGCAGCACGCTGATCGTGCGCGAGCTCTCGATCGCCTGCAGGTAGAAGGCGCGATCGCCGGGCTCGCCGACGGTCCCGGCCACGAAGCGGTCGGGTCGGCGGAAGACGTGGATGACGCGTGCCATGACCCTTCCCAGGGTAGGCGAGTACGGCGACGGCGGCATCCCCGCGGTCCGCCGGCGGTGCCGCCACCAGCGACGATGCGAGGTGGATCACCTCACCTCACGCGTTGGTGGCGCCCCCGACCACGGCGTCGGAGGCGTGCGCCTGCTCGCCGTCCTGCTTCGGCTTCGGCACCAGGCTCGCCACGTCGCCGGACTGCTCGTTCATCCGGGCGACGAACGGGCGCAGCTCGGTGTAGCTCACGACGCTCACCGAGCAGGTGTCGACGACGATCCGCTGGAAGTTGTCCAGGTGGCAGGCCAGCGCGTCGGCCAGCACGGCCTTGATGACGTCGCCGTGGCTGCAGGCGAGCACGATCGCGTCCTCGCCGTGCTCGGCGCGGGCCGCGGCGACGTGGCGGCGCACCGCCGCGACCGCGCGGGCCTGCATCCCGGCCAGGGACTCGCCGTCGGGGAACGCGGCCGCCGACGGGTGCGCCTGGACCACCTTCCAGAGGTCCTCGCCGAGCAGGTCGGTGATCTTCCGCCCGGTCCAGGACCCGTAGTCGACCTCGGCCAGGTCCTGCTCGACGACCGGGGCCAGCCCGCGGGCCGCCGCCAGCGGGGCGACGGTCTGGCGGCAGCGCTCCATCGGCGAGGTCACGACCGCGGCGATCGGCAGCGCGGCGAGCCGCTCGACGACCGCCGCCGCCTGCTCGCGGCCGCGCTCGTCGAGCTCCACGCCCGGTGTGCGCCCGGCGAGGACGCCCGCGGTGTTCGCGGTGGACCGGCCGTGCCGCAGGAGGATCAAGGTCGTCACGCCGCCCGAGGCTACGTGAGCTAGTACGCGCTCACCGCTCCGAGGGACAGCGCGGCCAGCAGCGCGACGCCCAGCGCGATCCGGTAGGCGACGAACACGTAGACGGTGTTGTTCTCCACGAAGCGCAGCAGCCAGGCGATGACGGCGTAGCCGACGACGAACGCGACGAGCACCGCCACCAGCATCTGCACACCGGTGGGGCCGTCGCCGGCGAACACGTCGGGCAGCGTGAACAGCCCCGCGCCGAACACCGACGGGATGGCCAGCAGGAAGGAGAACCGCACGATCGCCGGGCGGGTCAGCCCCAGGAACAGGCCGGCGGTGATCGTGCCGCCGGACCGGGAGACGCCCGGGATCAGCGCCATGGCCTGCGCGAAGCCGAGCAGGATGCCGTCCTTCACCGAGATCTTGCCGATGGGGGTGACCTGGCGGCCGAACCGCTCGGCCAGGCCCAGCAGCACGCCGAAGACGATCAGCGTGGTCGCGACCAGCCACAGGTTGCGCGCGACGCCCTCGATCTGGTCCTTGAACAGCACACCGAGCACCGCGATCGGCACCGAGCCGATGATCACCAACCAGGCCAGCCGGTAGTCGTCGCTCGCGCGGACCTCGGCGTCGCGGAAGCCGCGCAGCCAGGTCGTGAACAGCGTCCAGATGTCGCGGGCGAAGTAGACGATCACCGCGGCCTCGGTCCCGAGCTGGGAGACGGCGGTGAACGCCGCACCCGGGTCGCGGCCGAAGAAGATCTCCGAGGCGATCCGCAGGTGCGCCGAGGACGACACCGGCAGGAACTCGGTCAGTCCCTGGATCAGTCCGAGGACGACGACCTCGAGCCAGCTCACGGTCGGCTCCCGTCGTCGTGCCGGCACCGGCTGCGCGGGTCCTGGTTGATCACGGGCCGTCACCGTACTCGCCGAGACGGGCGTCACTCTGCGCGCCCTCACGGGTCCCGGCCGGCGGCGCGCCTAGGCTCGGTGACCGTGCAACGCAGACCGGTGGGCGGCAGCGGCCTCGAGGTGTCACGGGTCGGCCTGGGCACCATGACCTGGGGGGAGGACACCTCCCCGGCCGAGGCCCGCGAGCAGCTGCGTTCGTTCGTCGACGCGGGCGGCACGCTCGTCGAGACCGCCGACGACTACGGCGGCGGCGCCGCCCAGCAGGTGCTCGGCGGGCTGCTGCGGGGCACCGTCCGGCGCGACGGCGTCGTCCTCGCCGGGCGCGGGGCGGCCGCCGGGACCGCCGACGGCGAGCGGGCCTCGCGGGCGTCGCTGCTGCGCTCGCTGGACCGCACGCTGCGCCGCCTGGGCGTCGAGCACCTGGACCTGTGGCAGTTCCCCGGGTGGGAGCCGCGGGTCCCGCTGGACGAGACGCTGTCCGCGGTGCAGGTGGCCGTCTACTCCGGGCGGGTGCGCTACGCCGGCCTGGTCGCCCCCGCCGGCTGGCAGCTGGCGACGGTCGCGGGTAGCGCGGCCGCGGGACCGGACCCGGCCGTGTGCCGCCCGGTGTCGGCGCAGGTGGAGTACTCGCTGCTGGCCCGCGAGCCGGAGGCCGAGCTGCTGCCCGCCGCGCGCCACCACGGACTCGGGCTGCTGGCCTGGGCGCCGCTGGGGCGCGGGGTGCTCACCGGCAAGTACACCGACGGCACCCCGGCCGACTCGCGTGGCGCGAGCGCGCTGCTGGCCTCCTACGTCGAGGCCCGCCGCACCGAGCACTCGGCCCGGATCGTGCAGTCGGTGCTCACCGCCGCCGACGGGCTCGGGACCTCCCCGCTGTCGGTGGCGCTGACCTGGGTGCGGGACCGTCCCGGGGTCGCCTCGGCGGTCGTCGGGGCGCGCGACGCGGCGCAGCTGCGGGCCTCGCTCGCGGCCGAGGACCTGACCCTGCCGGCCGAGATCCGCACCGCGCTGGACGACGTCAGCGACCCCGTCTGAGGCGGCGGGTCGCCTAGACTGGGAATGCCGGACGCGTCACCCGCCGTTCACCGGGGCGACGTACACCCACCACCGGGAGGCATGCATGACCCAGGGCGCCGGGAGCGATGCGGAGGATGCCGCCGCCGGGAATCGGGTGGCCGGGACTCGGGACGGCGACGGCTGGACCGACGACCGGTACGAGTACCGCCCGGTGCGCATCGAGGGGGACGTGTCCCGCCTGACCGCCTCGGTGCGCCTGGCGATCCAGGCCGAGTTCTCCGGGTGGGAGCTGTCGCGGCTGCGCCTCTACCCCGGCGGGGTCCGCAAGGTCGTGCTGCGCCGCCGCCTCGGCGCCCGGCAGGGACTGCTCCCCGAGCCGACGTTCTGAGCCGGGCCGCCGGGCCGGTCAGGACCACCCGCCGTAGGGGACGGTCAGGAGCTCCATGCGGTGCCCGGAGGGGTCGTCGAAGTAGACCCCGCGCCCGCCGTCGTCGGTGTTGATCTCGCCGGGACGGGCACCGTGGGGGTCGGCCCAGTACTGCTGCCCGCGCGCGGTGATCCGCCCGAACGCGGCGTCGAACTCGTCCTCGGAGACGAGGAACGCGTAGTGCGCGACGGCGATGTCCTCCCCCTCGCGCACGTCGGCGTAGTCGAGGTCGACGCCGTTGGCGACGTGCACCACCCGGAACGGCCCGAACGACGTGGGCTCGGGCAGCCCCAGGATCTCCGCGAGGTACGCGGCCCCGGCGTGCTTGTCACGGGACGCGACGATGGTGTGGTTCAGCTCGGCCATGTCCCCAGCGTGCGACCTGCACCGGGGTACAGGTCAAGGGCCGGCTCAGGCGCCCTGCCACCCGACCTCGGGCGGCGTGCCCGCCCCGCGCGGGCTGGGCACCCCGCGGAAGCCGTACGGCGCGGGCTCGCGGCCCGGCTGGACGTACCAGCACTCCCCCGGCTCGCCGCGCTGCAGGATCTGCTCGATCCCGGCGGCCACCTCGTCGGCGGTGAGCAGCGGGAAGTCGCCGAACTGGTCGCGGACACCGCCGATCAGCGGGGTGTCGGCGAACCCGGGGCACACCGCGGTGACCGTGATGCCCTGGCCGGCCAGGGCCGGGCCCGCGGCCCGCACGTACCCGACGACGGCGTGCTTGGTCGCGGTGTAGAGCGCGTCGCCGGGCAGGCCGATCAGCCCGGCCAGCGACGCCGTCGCGACGACCCGCCCGCCGCCGGCGCGGCGCAGCGCCGGCACCGCGGCGGTGAGCCCGAACACGACGTGGTCGAGGTTGACGCCGAGGATGCGCCGGTAGCCGTCGAGGTCGAGGTCCTCCACACCGGACTGGCCCGCGGTGACGCCCGCGTTGAGCAGCACGACGTCGAGCCGTCCGAAGCGTTCCTCGGCGGCGGCGACCGCGGCGGTCATCGCCGCCGGGTCGGTGACGTCGGCCGGGTGGGCGAGCCCGACGGCCCTCCCGGCGACGGCCGCGGCGCCGTCGGCGTCCCGGTCCACCACGACCACCTGTGCACCCGCCGCCACCAGCCGGTCCACCGCGGCCGCGCCGATGCCCGACGCGCCCCCGGTGACCAGGGCGACCTTGCCCGAGAGATCCATGCCGCCACCCTGCCACCCGCCGCCCCGTCCCGTCACGGCGACGGGGCCGGGGCTCACGCGGTGCGCAGGAACCGGTCCAGCACCCGGGTGCCGAAGGTCAGCGCGTCCACCGGGACCCGCTCGTCGATGCCGTGGAACAGCGAGGCGAAGTCCAGCTCCGGGGGCAGGCGCAGCGGGGCGAAGCCGTAGCAGCGCATCCCCAGCGAGGCGAAGGACTTCGCGTCGGTGCCGCCGGAGAGCATGTAGGGCACGATCTCCGCGGTCGGGTCCTCGGTGCGCAGCGCGGCCTGCATGGCCTCGGTGAGCGCCCCCTCGAACGGCGTCTCCACCGGCGGGAGCTCGGTGACCCACTCGCGCTCGACGTCCGGCCCGAGCAGCTCGTCGACCTCGCGCAGGAACGCCTCCTCGCGCCCGGGCAGCACCCGGCAGTCGACGACCGCCTCGGCCGTCGACGGGATGACGTTGGCCTTGTAGCCGGCGCTGAGCATCGTCGGGTTCGCGGTGTCGCGGACGGTGGCGCCGATGATCCGCGAGATCGGGCCGAGCTTGGCCAGCGCGCCCTCCAGGTCGTCCTCCGGGTACTCGACGCCGGTCAGCTCGGTCATCCGGTCCAGGAACGCCTGCACGGTGTCGGTCACGACCAGCGGGAACGTGTGGTTCCCGAGCCGGGCGACCGCCTCGGCGAGGATGGTGACGGCGTTGTCGTCGTGCAGGAAGGACCCGTGGCCGGGCCTGCCCTTCGCCCGCAGCCGCATCCAGGCGATGCCCTTCTCGGCGGCCTCGATCAGGTACGCGCGCTGGTCCTCACCCAGGGTGAGGGAGAAGCCGCCGACCTCGCCGACGGCCTCGGTGCAGCCCTCGAACAGGTCCGGCCGGTTCTCCACCAGCCACTGCGCGCCCCACTTCCCGCCGGCCTCCTCGTCGGCGACGAAGGCCCACACGATGTCGCGCGGCGGGACGACGCCCTCACGCTTGAAGCGGCGGGCGACCGCCAGCATCATCGCGTCCATGTCCTTCATGTCCACCGCGCCGCGGCCCCAGACGTAGCCGTCCTGCACCGCGCCGGAGAACGGGTGCACCGACCACTCGGACGGGTCGGCCGGCACGACGTCGAGGTGGCCGTGCATCAGCAGCGCGCCGCGGGAGCGGTCGGCGCCCTGGAGGCGGGCGAACACGTTCATCCGCTTCGGCATCCCGGACTCGACGACCTCGACCTCGTAGCCGACCTCGCGCAGCTTGTCCGCGACGTAGTCGGCCGCCTCCGCCTCACCGGCCAGCGTCTCGGGGTCGGCGGTGTTGGTCGTGTCGATCCGGATCAGCTCCGAACACAGCTGCACGACCTCGGCCTCGGCGCTGCTCGGATCGTCGTGCTGGGAAGCGGTCATGGCCGTGTTCTACCACCGGCGCCCGGCGGCGGCCGGGGCCGCCGGAGCCGCCCGACCCCGCCGCGGGCCCCGGCGCGGGGCTCGGTTATGCTTCCCCCATCGACGCGGTCGCGAGACCGCGACGTCCGAGTGGCGGAATGGCAGACGCGCTAGCTTGAGGTGCTAGTCCCCGTATAAGGGGGTGGGGGTTCAAGTCCCCCCTCGGACACACACCACACGACACCGGTCACGGCCCCGCGCCGTGGCCGGTGTCGTGTTTCCCGCCCCGGACACCCTGCCCGACGTGACGCAGCCGACCCCGCTCCCCCGTCGATTGACGACTTACGATAATCGTCAAACAGGGAGGTGGGGGCCCGTGTCGACCGACGACCGACGGACCGAACCGCTGTACCGGATCAAGGCCGAGCTGTTCAAGTGCCTGGCGCACCCGGTCCGCATCCGCGTCCTGGAGGAGCTCGCCGCGGCCGGGGACGACGGCGTCGCCGTGTCCACGCTGCTCGCCGTCACCGGGTACGAGGCCTCGCAGCTGTCCCAGCACCTCGCCGTCCTGCGCCGGGCCGGGCTCGTCTCCTCCACCCGCAGCGGGAACGCCGTCGACTACCGGCTAGCCCAGCCGCTGGTGGCCGAGCTGCTGGTCGTGGCCCGGGCGTTCCTGCTGGCCGACCTGGCCCGCGACGACGAGCGGCTCGCCGCCGCCCGGGCACTGCCCCCGCTGCCGGGGGCCAGCGTCCGCGCCCTGCTCGAGGTGGGCGACCCGCTCGCGGCGGGCACCGGGACCACCTCGTGAGGGTGGCCGACCTGCTCCCCCGCCGCGACGACTACGACCTGCGGCCCCGCGCGCTGCGCGCCGACCTGGCCGCCGGGGTGACCGTCGGCGTCGTCGCCCTGCCGCTCGCGCTGGCGTTCGGCGCGAGCGCCGGGGTCGGACCGGCCGCGGGGCTGGTGACCGCGGTCGTCGCCGGGGTCGTCGCCGCCGTGGCTGGCGGGTCGCACGTCCAGGTGTCCGGCCCGACCGGCGCGATGGCCGTGATCCTCGCGCCGATCGTCGCCACCCACGGCACCGCCGCGGTCGCGCTGGTCAGCGTGCTCGCCGGGCTGATCGTCCTGGTCGCGGGCGTGGCCCGGCTGGGGCGGCTGGCCGGTCTCCTGCCGTGGCCGGTCGTGGAGGGCTTCACGCTGGGGATCGCCTGCATCATCGCGCTCCAGCAGGTCCCGGCCGCGCTCGGCGTGCCCGCCGCGGCCGGGCACGACACCGTCGGCACCGCCGTGCGCGCCGCCGTCGCCGCCGTGTCCGACGCCGGGCCGCGGACGGCCTGGACGCTCGGGGTGGTGGCCGCGGTGGTGGTGCTCGTCGCGGTCCTGCCGCGGCTGCACCCGGGCATCCCCGCCTCGCTCGTCGCGGTCGTCGTCGTCACCGTCGTCACCGAGCTCGCCGGTGCCCCGGTGCCGCGGATCGGTGCGCTGCCCGGCTCGCTGCCGCTGCCGGTCGTCCCCGACCTCGACCCCGCGACGGTGCGCGCCCTCGCCGGGCCCGCGCTGGCCGTCGCCGCGCTGGCCGCGGTCGAGTCGCTGCTGTCGGCCCGGGTCGCGGCGTCGATGACCCGCACCGGGTACCGCGCGGACCGCGAGCTGGTCGGGCAGGGGCTCGCCTCGGTCGCGAGCGGGCTGTTCGGCGGGATGCCGGCCACCGGCGCGATCGCCCGCACCGCGGTCAACGTGCGCGCCGGCGCCCGGACCCGGCTCTCGGCCGTGGTGCACGCGCTCGTCGTGCTGGGGGTGCTCTGTCTCGCCGCCGGCCCGGTCGGCCGGATCCCGCTCGCCGCCCTGGCCGGGGTCCTGCTCGTGACCAGCACGCGGATGATCCCGGCCCGGACGGTGCGCACGGTGCTGGGCGCGGGCCGCGCCGCGGCCGTCACCTTCGCCGTCACCGCGGTGCTCACCGTCGCCGTCGACCTCGTCGTCGCCATCGAGATCGGGATCGCGGTCGCCGCGTTCTTCGCGCTGCGGCGACTGGCCCGCGACGCCGTGGTGCACCGGGAGGCGCTCCCGGGCCCCGCCACGGGCGGCGACGAGCACATCGCGCTGTTCCGGCTGCAGGGCGCCCTGTTCTTCGGCGCGGCCGACCGGATCCTCACCGCCGTGCTGGAGGGCGCCGCCGGCGCGCAGGTCGTCGTGCTGCGGCTGTCCGGGCTCGGGATCCTCGACGCGACCGGCGCCCGCGCCCTCGGGGAGATCGTCGACACGCTCGAGGCACGCGGGCTCACCGTGATCGTCAAGGGGGTCCGTGCGGAAC
The DNA here is from genome assembly GCF_037727765.1 of Pseudonocardia spirodelae. Classification (NCBI taxonomy): domain Bacteria; kingdom Bacillati; phylum Actinomycetota; class Actinomycetes; order Pseudonocardiales; family Pseudonocardiaceae; genus Pseudonocardia; species Pseudonocardia spirodelae. The sequence continues at coordinate 107,562 of NZ_JBBJUP010000018.1, forward strand.
ACCGCGACGTGCTGAGCGGGGTCGGCGCGCTGGCCGGGCTCCGGCACCCGTCGCACCTGCACTCCGACCTCGACGCGGCCCTCGCCCACGCGCGCACCCACGTCCGGCGCCCCGTGCCCGGCGGGCCGCCGGCCGGGTGACACCGCGGCGCGGCCCGCGGTCGCGCCCGTGCCGCGCCCGGTCAGCGGCCGGCGCCGGCCCGGGTGCCCAGCGCGAGCACCGCGCCGAACGCCGCCGCCCCGGCCAGGACCACGAACAGCTCCGCGTAGCCGCCCAGCGGACCGGCGAGCGCCGCCCCCGCCCACGGCGACACCGCGACCGCGACGGTCGCGGGCGCCGACAGCACCCCGTTCAGCCGCCCGTAGAACTTCGACGGCCAGCGGTCGGACACGGCGGTGGCCTGCAGCAGCGTCGTGATGCCGCGGGCGGCGCCGGTGAGCACGGCGGCGGCCACGAGTAGCCAGGCCGGGCCGGGGAGCAGGCCGAGCAGCGCCGTCGTCGCGGCCAGGAGCGCGAGCACGACGACCGCACGGCCCGCCGGCGCGAGCCGCCCGACCGCGCGGGTGTAGACGGCGCGCCCGGCGACCTGGCCGAGCCCGCCGAGGCCGAGCGCCCAGGCCGCGGTCTGCACGTCCAGCCCGCGCTCGATGAGCAGCGGGACCTGGTTGACCGCGACGGCGAACCCGCAGAACGTCCCGAGGAACACCGCGGCCACGGTGAGCAGGAACGGTCGGCTGCGCGCGATGGCGCCGGGGTCCGCGCGCTCCGGCGGTGCGGGCGCCTCCGGCCACGGGCCGCGCAGCCCGGCCAGGTGCGCGGGCACCGTCACCACCAGCAGGACTACGGCGAGCACCAGGTAGGTGCCGCGCCAGCCGTACCCGCCGAGCAGGGCCGCCGACAGCGGCGCGAACACCGTGCTGGCCAGGCCCGCGACCAGCGTCAGACCGGTCAGGGCGCGGACCCGGTCCGGGCCCCACCAGCGGGTCAGCGCCGCGAACGCGGGCGGGTAGAGCGTCGCCGACTGGGCGAGCCCGGCCAGCAGCCAGGCCCCGAGGAACAGCGGCCAGGTCGGGGCGCAGGCGATGGCGACGACCGCGGGCACCCCCAGCAGCGACCCCGCCGTCATCACCCAGCGCGGGCCCCAGCGGTCCAGCAGCCGGCCGACGCCGATGCCCGCGACCGCGGACACCCCGAGCCCGGCCGAGAAGGCACCGGTCACCGCGCCGACCGACCAGCCGGTGTCGGCGGAGACGGCCGGGGCCAGCACGGGGAAGGCGTAGTACAGGACGCCCCAGCTGGTGATCTCGGTCAGGCAGAGCACGACGAGCACGCGGCGGCGGAACGCCGCTCCCGGGACCGTCCGGACGTCGTGCACCCCGTCACCTCGCACCGTCGCCTGGGGCGACCGTAACCTCCCGGGCGTGCGACTGGACCCCACGACGGCAGCCGGCAGCGACTCCCCGATCGGCGCGGCCCTGGCCCTGGCCGGTGAGCGCGACCCCGCGCGGGACGCGACCCACCCGCTGCTGGACATGTCGCAGGCGGCGCCGCCCTACCCGCCGGCCCCGGAGATCGTCGAGCGGGTGGTGGAGGTCGCGCGCGACCCCGCCGCGATCGGCTACTCCCCCGTCCCCGGCATCCCGGCGCTGCGCCGCGCGATCGCCGACGAGCTGGTCCGCGACCACGCCCGGGCGGGCGCGGTGGACCTCACACCCGACGACGTCGTGGTCACCGCGGGGTGCAACCAGGCGTTCGCGGTGGTGGCCGACGCGCTGGCCGGGCCGGGCGACGAGGTGATCTCGCCGCTGCCGTACTACTTCAACCACGACATGTGGCTGCGGATGCGCGGTGTCACGCCGGTGTACCTGGAGCCCGACGCCGGGCTCGTCCCCCGCGCCGCCGACGCCGAGGCGCTGGTCACCCCGCGCACCCGCGCGATCGTGCTGGTCACCCCGGGCAACCCGAGCGGGCTCACGGTGCCGCCGGAGGAGATCGTCGCGTTCGCCGAGCTGGCGCGGCGCCACGACCTGGCGCTGGTCGTGGACGAGACCTACCGGTCCTTCCGCGACGACGCGGGCGCGCCGTCGCACCCGCTGTTCTCCGACCCGGACTGGCGCTCGACGGTGGTCGCGCTGCACTCCTACTCCAAGGACCTCGCGATCCCCGGCCACCGCGTCGGCTCGCTGGTCGCCGGGCCGGAGCTGCGCCGCCAGGTGCTGAAGCTGCTCGACTGCATCGCGATCTGCGCCCCGCGCACCGGGCAGGAGGGTGCGGTGGCCGGGCTGACCCGCGCCGGGGCCTGGCGGGCCGGGCGGGTCGCGGACATCGCGCGGCGCCGCGCGCTGGTCGGCACCGCGCTGGACGGCGCCCCGGGCGGGTTCGAGGTCGTCTCGCTCGGCGGGTTCTTCGCCTGGGTCCGCCACCCGTTCCCCGAGCGGCCCACCCTCGACGTGGTGCGCACCCTGCTGCTCGACCACGACGTGCTGACCATCCCCGGCACCGCGTTCCTGCCCGACGACCGGCAGATGCTGCGGATGTCGGTCGGGCGGATCGACGACGACGGCGCCGCCCTGCTGCGCCGGCGGCTCGTCGCGGCGGGGGCCGGTCGCTGACGGGAAGACGGCGCCGCGCCGCGGCGTTCGCGCCGACATGACCTCCGACCTGCGCCTCGGCACGGCCTCCGGCCGCTGGGTCGTCGCCGCCTGCGTCCTCGGCTCGGGCATGGCGATGCTCGACAACACCGTCGTCACCATCGCCCTGCCGCGGATCGCCGAGGACCTCGGCGCCGGGTTCGCGGGGCTGCAGTGGACGGTCAACGGCTACACCCTCACCCTGGCCGGGCTGATCCTGCTCGGCGGGTCGCTGGGCGACCGGTTCGGCCGGCGGCGGATCTTCGTGACCGGCGCGGTCTGGTTCGCGCTCGCGTCGCTGCTGTGCGCGCTCGCGCCGACCGTCGAGGTGCTGGCGGCGGCCCGCGCGCTGCAGGGCGTGGGCGGCGCCCTGCTGACCCCGGGCAGCCTGGCGCTGATCTCGGCGTCGTTCCACGGGGCGGACCGCGCGGCGGCGATCGGCGCCTGGTCCGGGCTCGGCGGGGTCGCCGGGGCACTCGGCCCGTTCGTCGGGGGGATGCTCGTCGAGTGGTCGTGGCGGGCGGTGTTCCTGGTGAACCTGCCGCTCGCGGCCGTCGTCGTGGTGGTCGCGCTGCGCCACGTCCCGGAGTCGCGCGACCCGGACGCGGCGCAGCGGCTCGACGTCCCGGGCAGCCTGCTCGCCGTCGCCGGGCTGGGCCTGCTGACCTGGGCGGGGACGGCCGCGGGCAGCGGCCCGGCCCCGGGACCGGCGGTCTGGGGCACGGGCGCGGCCGGGGTGGCGGCGCTGGTCGCGTTCGCCGTCGCCGAGCGGCGCAGCCGGTCCCCGCTGGTCCCGCCGGAGCTGTTCACCGCGGCCGGGGACGGGCGCCGCTTCACCGGGGCGAACCTGGTGACCGTCGCGGTGTACGCGGCGCTGTCGCTGCTGTTCGTGCTGCTGGCCGTGCAGCTGCAGGTGGTCGCCGGGTTCTCGCCGCTGCTCGCCGGGACCGCGACGCTGCCGGTGACCGTGCTGATGCTGCTGCTCTCCCCGCGCGCGGGGCGCCTGGCCACCCGCACCGGGCCGGCGCCGCTGGTGACCGTCGGGCTGCTGCTCGCCGCGGGCGGGCTGCTGCTCGCGTCGCGGATCGGGCCCGGCGCCGGGTGGGTCACCGACGTGCTGCCGGCGACCGCGCTGGTCGGGCTGGGGCTCTCGGCCGCGGTCGCGCCGCTGACCACCGCCGTGCTGGACGCGGCCGCCGACCGGCACGCCGGCGTCGCGTCCGGGGTGAACAACGCGATCGCCCGCGCCGCCGGGCTGCTCGCGGTGGCGACGGTGCCCGCCGTCGCCGGGATCCGCGGCGACGCCCCCGCCGACCCCGCGTCGTTCGGCCCCGGGTTCGGGGTGGCGATGACGATAGGTTCGGCACTCCTCGTGATCGGCGCGGCACTCGCTGCGGGTCTGTTACGGGGTACACCTGCGAGATGAGCCACATCCGACCGACCCGTTTCTCCACTCAACGTATACATTGACGTACAAGCGTTACTGCATGCGAGTGAGGTGAGGGTGGACGGTGCGTGGTCGAGCCCCGCAACCGCAGCCGCCGCCGCGGACCGCCCCTCACGCACGGTCACGAAACCGTTGCTGGACGCTCTGGGGCACGCGGCCGCGGAGTTCGCCCTGGCGCCGTCGCGGGACCGGCCGATGGCCGTCGTCGGGATGGCCCAGCGCGCGGAGTACCTGACGCCCCTGCTCGACACCTGGTCACAGCTGGCCGCGCTCTGCGGCGACGGCGCCGTCGTCGCCACCGCCGGGCCGCCGCCCGACGGCCTGCCGGCCGGCCTCGGCCACGTCCGGCTCACCGACGGCGAGGACGCGGCGCGCGAGTGGAGCGTCACCGTGCTCACCCCGCGGTCCGGGACGACGGTCGTCGCGCACGACCTGGAGGCGGTCGACGGCGCGGCCCGCTCACTGGAGCGCGGGCGGCTGTTCCGTGCCCGCTGGTCCTTCCGCCACGTCGACGCCCACTCCGAGCTGCTGCGCCTGCGCCACCAGCTCGGACCCCGGCTCGGCGCCCGGCACACCGGCGGGCTCGACGAGGTGCTCTCGCGGGTCGTCCCGATCCCGGGCACGGCCACCGACCACCGCTACGACGCCGCCGCAGACGCCCTCGCCCGGTACCTGTCCGAGGAGCGCCGCCGCGCCGACACCGCCCAGCACCGGCTCGACGACCTGGAGCCCGGCGCCGAGCGTGATCCGCGCAGCGGCCTGCGCACCCGGGCCTTCCTCGACCGCTGGCTCGCCGGTTCCGCACCGGGGACACTGCCGCTGGGCCTGGTCCTGCTGCGTGTGCACGGCCTGGGCTCGGTGACCCGCCGGCACGGCTTCCGCGCCGAGACCTCGGTCCTGCGCGGGGTCGCGCGCCTGCTGGAGGGCCACACCGGCTCGGCGGGCCGGCCCGTCCGCGTCGGGCGCGAGGAGTTCCTGCTCGTGCTGCCGGGCAGCGACGTCGGCTCGCTCGCGGTCGGCGCCCGGCGGCTGTGCGAGAGCGTCGCCGGGCTGTCCGCGGCCTTCCCGTTCGTCCCGACGCCGTGCCACGCGGTGATCACCCGGACCCGGCACCGCCCGCTCCCGCTGGACGCGATGTGGGCCGCGCTCGACGGCGCCGGGGCCGGGACCGGGGTGACCCTGCTGCGCGGCTGAGCGGAGCCGGGCCGGGCTCAGCCGCGGACCTCGGACGCGATCAGCTCGGCGGTGCGGCAGGCCAGCGCGACCAGGGCCAGCGTCGGGCCGACCGCGCCCGCCGACGGGAACACCGCGCTGGAGGCGATGTGCACGTTCGGGGTGCCGTGCACCCGGCACCACGGGTCGACGACGCCCGTGCGCGGCGACGCCGACATGCGCAGCAGGCCCATCTGGTGGGTGCCGTCGGTCATGTCCAGGTCGTGCACCCGGTCGACGTCGGACAGGTCCACCTGCGCCAGGCCGGTGCGCTCGATCTCCTTGCCGATCAGCGACAGCGACGTCGCGATCGCCTCCCGGTCCGCCGGCGACACCCGGTAGTCCACCCGCAGCCGGTGCTGGCCCAGCGCGTCGCGCTCGCGGTCGAGGGTGACCCGGTTGGCGGGGTCCGGGGTCTGCTCGGCGTCGAACCGCAGCCGGCAGTGCGCCGAGTCCAGCGGCATGAACGACGGCACCCGCCGCTCGCCGGTGATCCGCGGCCGGACCCAGCCGCGGGCGAAGCGGGCGACGCGCAGCGGGTCGGCGGCGACGTTGCGCACGTGGTGGCCGATGTCGGTGGTGCGGCTGTACTGGGCGTGGGTGCCCGCGGCCTTGAACCCGGTGCGCAGCTTGCCCATGCCCCAGTAGGTCAGCGCGAAGGTCGACAGCAGGGCGTCGCCGTGCCCGGCGTCCTTCGGGTCGGCGAACCACAGCGCGGCCTTGAGGTTGCCGAGGCGGTGCTCGGCCTGCACGCGCGGGGCCAGCGAGAGCATCCGGCGGGCGTAGACGCCGTCGTCGGTGGGCAGGTAGCCGAGCCCCAGCTCGCGCCCGGCCGGGGTGAGCCGCAGCCGTCCGACCTCGCCGACCGGGTGGGTCATGTAGTGCCGGCCGACCTGGCCGTACTCGTCGCCGATGCCGGCCCCGGTGCCGGTGCCGCCGTAGCCGTCGGAGGCCAGCAGGATGCGGGTGGACTCCAGCCCGCCCGCGGCGACGACGAAGTGCCGGGCGCGGATGCGGACCTCGCAGCCCGGCCGCGGCACGACGACCGCCTCGGTCGCGGTGCCCGACACCTCGTCGCGCTCGAGCCGCGAGACGGTGGCGTGCAGGAACAGCCGGATCCGGCCCGCCTCGGCCATCGCCCGCACCGCGGGCGCGGTCGAGGTCGGCGGGCTCCAGCGCCACAGGTCGTCCCAGCGCAGGTCGTCGCTGTGCACCCCGGGCGGCGGCTCCGGGAAGCCGGAGCGCGCGGCCGAGTACTCGCAGGCGCCGGCGTCGAGGTGGCGCTGCGCGGCCGGGTACCAGCTGCGCAGCTCGTCGTGCGGGATGGGCCAGGCCGCGCCGGGCATCCAGTCGCGCTCGGCGAAGTCGACGTCGTCGAGCGGGGCACAGCGCCCGCCCCACACCAGCGAGGTGCCGCCGAGACGCTTCTGGCGGACCGCGTCGACCGGGTCGTGGGCGCCGCGCCCGGTGATGCCGCGGTAGGTGTCGCGGGCCAGCCGGCTCAGGTTCGGCCCGCCCCCCTCCAGGACGACGACGCGCAGGCCGCGGTCGGCCAGCTCGGTCGCCGCGGCGGCACCGGCCGGGCCGCTGCCGATGACGCAGACCTCGGCCTCGAACCAGGAGCCGGGGAGCGCGCGCCGGGTGTCGATGAGCATGGAGGGTCGGTCCTTCCGATCGGTGGCGCACCGGGCGCGGTCGCGCCGGTGCCGCCGGGGGTCCTGCTGTCGCACAGGGGGTGCTGCGGCCGTTCCGATGGTGCCCGGTCCCGCCTGTGAGGACGCTGTGGCACCGTCCGGTCCGGTCCCCCGGCACACCGGCACCCGCCCGACGGCGCGTACGGTCGTGTCCGGTTCGCGTGGTTCGTCCGCGGGACCGACGGCGTCGCACGCGACGTGGACGCCGGGGACACGGTGCGGAGGACCGGATGGGACTGGCGGCGATGACGACGACCGCACGGGGCATGGCCGCCACGGTCCGGGTCCTCGGGCGCGGCGAGCTGGGCCGCTTCACCGGCGGCGACCGGTCGGAGGTCGCACGCTTCGAGTCCGAGCTGGCCGCCGCCGTCGGCACCCCGCACGCGCTGGCGGTCAACAGCGGCACCAGCGCCCTGGTCGCGGCCCTGGTCGGCGCCGGTGTCGGCCCCGGCGACGAGGTGCTCGTCCCGGCCTACACCTGGGTGTCGACGGCGGCGGCGGCGCTGGCCGTCGGCGCGGTCCCGGTCCTGGTCGAGGTGGACGCCTCGCTGACGATGGACCCCGCCGACCTGAAGGACCGGATCACCCCGCGCAGCCGCGCCGTGCTCCCGGTGCACATGCTCAACCACGTCGCGGACATGGACGCGATCATGGACGTCGCCGAGGCGCACGGCCTGGTCGTGATCGAGGACGCCTGCCAGGCGATCGGCGTCACCTACCGCGGCCGCCCGGCGGGCTCGATCGGGCACGCCGGCTGCTTCAGCTTCAACCAGCACAAGAACATCCGCTCCGGCGAGGGCGGCGCGCTCGTGACGCGTGACACGCGGCTGTTCGAGCGGGCCTCGATGTACCACGACGTCGGCAGCTACGAGCGCGCCGGATTCGCCGGGGCCGACGCCGACCTGATCGTCGGGGTGAACCTGCGGATGCCGGAGCTCTCCGCGGCGGTGCTGCGCCCGCAGCTCGCCGGGCTGCCCGCGCAGATCGCGCGGCGCCGCCGGCACCGCGACATCATGCTGTCCGCGCTGGCCGGGCGGACCGGCCACGACGCCGAGCCGGTGCCCCACCACGACCCGGCGCACGCCGCCGGGCTGGCCCTGACCTTCGCGACGCCGGAGGCGGCGGCGGGGTTCGGCGCCCGCCGCGGCGTGCACCGGCTGATCGACACCGGGCGCCACGTCTACACGAACTGGCGGTCGCTGCGGGCCCGCAACCCGCTGCACCCTGGCTTCGACCCGTACGCCGCGAACGGCACCGCGATCGACCACGGCCCGCAGGCCCGCCCGCGCACCCTGGAGATCCTGGCCCGCACCTGCGTCGTCGACCTGGCGCCCGAGCTGCCGACGCCGGCGTTCCGGCTGCTGGCCTCGCGCACCGCGCGCTGAGCACCGCCCGGACCGGTCTCAGCCCGCGGGGGCGAGCACGGCCTGCACGTGGCCGTCGCGGTGCACGGTGCCGGTCACCGCGACCGGCACGTCGCGGGCGAAGCCCGGCCCGCCGGTGACGAACGTGTGGAACTCGCCGTTCTCGCCGCACGGGTCGACGCCGGGCGCCAGGGCGTCGAGGAACGCCGCGTCGAACGCCACCCCGGCGAGCGCGGCCGGCACCCGCGCCGGGTCGACGGCGACGACGACCGCGCGCAGCCCGGCGGCGAGCATCCCCCGGGCCAGTGCCGCGGTGTCCGCGCCCCACAGCGGGAACACCCCGGCGACGCCGGTGCCGTCGAGGACGTCCTCGCGGAACGCGCGGACGTCGGCGAGCGCGAGGTCCCCGCACACCAGGCCGGTCACCCCCGCCCCGCCGGCCGCGCCGAGCGCGGAGCGCAGCCGCTCCCGGTAGGTCCCGTCCGGGCACGCGGGCGGCAGCTCCACCCGGTGCAGCGGCAGCGCCAGCGCGGCGGCCTGGGCCTGCACGAGCGCCGTCCCGACGCCGTGCACGGCGATCTCGGCCCCACCGGACGGGACGGACGTGGTGGTGCTGAGCAGGCCCGTCACCCGGTGCCCGGCCCGCCGGGCGGCCGCCAGGGCCGTCGCCGCGTCCTTGCCGCCGGACCAGCTGACCCACATGTCGGACACCCGGGCACCGTAGCGTCCGGACAGGTCACGCCGGGTGGTCCCACGTCGCGGACGGTGACCGGGGCGGGCTTCTGGAGCGCGTCCCCGACGGCTACCGTGATCGCGTGCCCGAACGCCACGACGATGCCACGGTCACGGCGTGGGCGCTGGCCGCCGGCGCCGGGGACCGGGCCGCGCTCGCGTCGTTCGTGCGCGCCACCCAGGCCGACGTGCACCGTTTCCTGGTCCACCTCGCCGGCCGCGACGACGCCGAGGACCTCGCCCAGGAGACGTTCCTGCGGGCACTGCGGTCGCTGCCGTCGTTCGCGGGCCGCTCCACGGCCCGGACCTGGCTGCTCTCGGTGGCGCGGCGGGTCGCGGTGGACGCGGTCCGCACCGCCGTGCGCCGGCCCCGCGTCAGCGACCTGGGCGAGGACACCCAGGAGGTGCTGGAGCGGGCCGCCCCGCGCACCGGTGCGCAGGAGGCCGTGCTGCTGCGCGCGCTGGTCGACGGGCTCGCCCCGGACCGGCGGGAGGCGTTCGTCCTCACCCAGGTCCTGGACCTGGGCTACGCCGAGGCCGCCGCGGTCTGCGACTGCCCGGTGGGCACGATCCGGTCGCGGGTGGCCAGGGCGCGCGAGGACCTGCTGCGGGCCCTCGGCGAGGACGCAGGCGGCTCCGGCACCGGTGCCGCCCCGGGTGCCCGGCGGGCCGCGCGCCCCTGACCGGCAGACACCGGGGTGACCGGTGTCGCACCCGGGAACCGCGGGCGCCGCGCCGACGACCACTCGTGTCGTGCGCCCCCGCACCTCCCCCGCCCCCGAGGAGGGCCTGTGATCTCGTCGGTTCCGCTCGCCTGGACCCTCACGGTGCTGTTCACCGCGACCGGGCTGTACGCGCTGCTCCGCTGGGCCGCCGCGGTCGCCGAACGCCGCTCCGCGGCGCACCGCACCGCCGAGCTCGCCCACCTGCTGATGAGCGCGGCCATGGTCGTGATGACCTGGACCTGGTACGGCGAGGCCGGGCTCCGGACCCAGATCGTGCTGTTCACCGTGCTGGGCGTGTTCTTCGTGGTGACGGCGGCGCGCGGCGTGGCCTGCGGGCCGTCCGGCCGGGCCGCCGGTGCCGCGCACGCCCTGATGGCGGCGGCGATGGTGTGGATGCTGGCCGCGATGCCGCTGATCATGGCCACACCGGCCGTGGCGGCGGGCGGCGGCGCGCACGACCACCACGGCGGCGGCGACATGGCGGGCATGGACGGCACGGGCGGCGGATCCGGCCCGGCGGGCTGGGCGGTCGCGGTGACCGTCGGGCTCTGCGTGGTGCTGCTGGCCGCGGCCGGGTTCTGGGGGGCACGGGCGCTGAGCCACGACCGCGACGCGGGCGACCCGCTCACCCCCGACGACGCCCCCTCCGGCGCGTCGCCCCGGCCCGGCACCGTCCCGGAGGACGCCGGGACCACCGGGAGCACGGGGAGGACCGCGGTCGCGGAGCGCACGCGGGCCCCGAGCGCGACCCGGCTGGGCGCCCGCTCGGACGCCGCCTGCCACGCCGCGATGAGCGTCGGCATGGTCGTCATGCTCGCGGCGATGGTGGCGGGCTGGTGAGCGCCGGACTCGACACCCGGCCGGACCCGCCGACGCCCCCGCCGTCACGACCGCCGCTGCTGCGCGGGCTGACCGGCCTCGTCACCCGCATCCACTTCTACGCCGGCCTGTTCGTCGGACCGTTCCTGCTCGTCGCCGCCGTCACGGGGCTGCTCTACACGGTCTCGCCGCAGATCGAGCGGTGGGCCCACGCCGAGGCCCTGACCGCCCCGGTGAGCGGCCCGGAGCGTCCGCTGTCCGAGCAGGTCGCGGCCGCGACGGCCACCCTGCCCGGCCTCGACGTCGTCGAGATCCGGCCGTCCCGCGAGCCCGGTGCGACCACCCGCGTCTCCTTCGACGCGGACCTTCCCACCAGTTACAAGCGGACCGTGTTCGTCGACCCGTACACCGCGCAGGTCCGCGACACCCTCGACACCTACGCCGAGTGGCTCCCCGCCCGCGGGGTGATCGACAACCTGCACCGTTCGCTGCTGCTGGGCCCGCCCGGGCAGATCTACACCGAGCTCGCCGCGTCCTGGCTCGCGGTGCTGACGCTGTCCGGGCTGGTGACGCAGCTCGCGCGGCGGGTCCGCCGACGTCGTGACCGGGTGCTGCCGCACCGCGGCGGCGCGCCGCGGGCGCGGCTGCGGTCCTGGCACGGGGCCGTGGGGATCTGGGCCTCGGCCGGTTTCCTCTTCCTCGCCGCCACCGGCCTGACGTGGTCGCAGTTCGCCGGATCCACCGTCACCCAGCTGCGGATGAGCCTCGACTGGACCACGCCGTCGGTCAGCGCCACGCTCCCGGCCGGCGGCGGGGACGCCGCGGCCGCCGTACCGGTGACGCCCGCCCGCCCCGTCGCCCCGGACGCCGTGTCGCGGACCGCCGAGCGGGTGCTGGACGCCGCGCGGGCCGACGGCCTCGGTGGACCGGTGAAGCTCACCCCGGGCGACCCCGGCGAGGCCTGGACCGTGCAGCAGGTCGTACGTTCCTGGCCGTCGCAGCAGGACTCCGTGGCCGTCGACCCCGCCACCGGGACCGTCACCGACCGCCTCGCGTTCGCCGACTGGCCGGTGGCGGCGAAGCTGGCGCGCTGGGGCATCGACGCCCACATGGGCCTGCTGTTCGGCACCGTGAACATGGTGGCCCTGGCCGCGCTCGCCTCGGCGGTCGTCGTGCTGGTGGTCTGGGGGTACCGGATGTGGTGGCTGCGCCGTCCGACCCTGCCCGACGGCTCCCGCGCCCTCGCCGGGCCGCCCGCGGCCCGGGAACGACCGTCGGCGGCCTCGGTCGCCCTGGTCGGGCTGGCCGCGGTCGGCGTGGGACTGGCGCTGCCCGTGCTGGGGGTCTCGCTGATCGCGTTCCTGCTCCTCGACGCCCTGGTCCCGGCGCGGCGCGACCGCACGGTGGCCGTGACGGGGGGAGGCCCGGGCGCGCGGGCCGGGGGGCGCCCCGGCGGCCCCGGCCCGCGCCCGGTAGACACGGGACCGACCCCTCCCCGTGAAGGAGACACCCGTGTTCCGGACCTCACCCGCCCCCTGGACGACGGCGGACATCCCGCCCCAGCAGGGGCGGACCGTGATCGTCACCGGCGCCACCAGCGGCCTCGGCCTCGAGACCTCCCGCGCGCTCGTCCGGGCCGGTGCCCGCGTGGTGCTCGCCGTGCGCGACACCGCCCGCGGCGAGCAGATCGCGTCCGAGCTGGGCGGCGCGGCGTCGGTGCGGCGGCTCGACCTCGGTGACCTGACCTCGGTCCGCGAGTTCGCGGCCGGGTTCGAGGGCACCGCCGACGTGCTCGTCAACAACGCCGGGCTGATGGCCGTCCCGTTCTCGCGGACCGTCGACGGCTTCGAGACCCAGCTCGGGGTCAACTTCCTCGGCCACTTCGCGCTGACCGGGCTGCTCGCCGACCGGATCACCGACCGCGTCGTCACGCTGTCCAGCCTCGCGCACCGGATCGGGCGCATCGACCTCGACGACCTCAACGTCGAGCGCCGCCGCTACGAGCGCTGGACCGCCTACGGCCAGTCCAAGCTCGCCTGCCTGATGTTCGCCTACGAGCTGGAGCACCGTTTCGTCGCCGCCGGGTCGCGGCTGCGCTCGATGGCCGCCCACCCCGGCTACGCCGCGACGAACCTGCAGTCGCGCACCGAGTCCTTCCAGGACGCGGTGATGGGCGTGCTCAACCGCGTCGTCGCCCAGTCCGGGCAGGCCGGGGCGCTGCCGACGCTGTTCGCGGCGACCGTGCCGGACCTGCCCGGCGGCGCCTTCATCGGCCCGGACGGGTTCGGCGAGACCCGCGGACACCCCCGCCCCGTGGGGTCGACCGCGGCCTCGCACGACCGCCGGGTCCAGCGCGCCCTGTGGGAGCGCGCCGAGGAGCTGACCCGCGTCACGTTCCCCCTCTGACCCGCCCGCCGGCCCGGCCGCCGGGGACGGCGGCCGGGCCGGAGACGGCCGGTCAGAGCTTGGAGAGCCGGGTGAAGTTCTCCGGGATGATCAGGTCGTCGCGGGTCAGCTCGTGGATGGACTTCTTGCCCAGCCCGAGCAGCGCCTCGTCGATGCCCTTGTAGAGGATCGACAGGACGTTGGTGACGCCGCGCTCGCCCTGTGCGGCCATGCCCCACAGGTAGGCGCGCCCGATCAGGCAGGCCCGGGCGCCGAGCGCGAGCGCCTTGACGACGTCGGCCCCGCGGCGGATGCCGCCGTCCATCACGACCTCGACCTGGTCCCCGACGGCGTCGACGACCGCGGGCAGCGCCCGGATCGCGGCCGGGGTGCCGTCGAGGTTGTTGCCACCGTGGTTGGACACCGAGATCGCGGTGGCCCCGGCGTCGACGGCGCGGCGGGCGTCGTCAGGGTGCATGATCCCCTTGATCATGAACGGGCCGCCCCACTTCTCGCGCAGCCACGCGATGTCGTCCCAGGTCGGGAGCGGCGTGGTCCACCAGACGCCGTAGGCGCCGAAGAAGGTCGGGGCGTCGCCGCCACCGGGGGGCGCCATGTTCGGGGCCTTGAGGTCCGGGATGCGCCCGCTCTTGGCCCAGTCGAGCAGGTAGCGCGGCTTGGTGATCATCTCGGGCGCGAACTGCAGCGCCGCCTTGACGTCGACCTTCTCCGGGATGGGCGGGCTGCCCCAGTCGCGACGGGTCGCGAACGTCCAGTCCAGGGTGACGATGAGCCCCTTGGCGCCGGCCCGCTTGGCCCGCATCGCGCGCTCGAGGATGTCCTCCTTCGACCCGGCCCAGTAGACCTGGAAGAAGACCTTGTCGTGGACGGCGCAGACGTCCTCGACCGAGCGCGACGCGAACGAGGACAGGCCCATCGCCGTCGACACGGTCTGCTCGGGGTTCAGCGGGTTCTGGATGTTCGAGCTGTGCGCGGCCCGCGCGACGGCGACCTCGCCCTCGGGGTCCACGGCCTGCACACCGGTCGGCGAGATCAGCACCGGGAAGTCGATGTCGACACCCATCACCGAGGTCTTCTGCTCGCGCTGCGGCGGCAGGCCGGCGATGTGCGGGCGGAAGCCGAGCTCGTCGAACGCGGCGACGTTGTCGGCCAGCGTGATGCCCTGCTCGGCCCCGGCCACCAGCGCGTAGTAGACCGACTTCGGCAGGCGCCTGCGCGCACGGCGCTGCGCCTCCGCGACCGTCTCGAACCAGTCCTTCGTGCTCGCCATGCCTGCCCCTTCGCAGTCGGTTGGTGCGCCCGGTCGCCGTCGGTGGGCGACCGGTCCGACACGCCGGCCGGATCGGTCACGGTCGCACGTGGCGGGTCTCATGGCACGGTAGCGTTTCGGCACCGAGTGCCACAATGAGAACCGCCCGGACCCCGTCCGATCGGCGAGGGCACGACCGTCCGCCCGACCAGCCACGACGGGCCCCGACCGGCGCGTGACGGGGCACGCACCCGACCGGCCGTCACGACTCGTCACGCAGCGCGTCCGGTCACCCTCCGACGGCGCACCCCGGATCGTGTGGACGCCGGGGGCGGACCGGCCGTCGGTGACGCTCCGCTGTCTCGCTACGGTGTGCCCGCAGTCACCGGTCAGCGGGCGGTGGGCCCGCGGCAAGGAGGAGCCGTGTACAGCCACGCGCGGGGTGGGCACGCTTCGGGCGCGATGCCCGCCGGCCCGGTCGGACACGCCCTGCAGCCCGGGTACGGCGCCGCGGGCGCGCACCGGCCGATCGGGCTGCCCGGCCAGATGCGGGCCCCCGAGCCGCCGCGGCCGCCGGCCCCGGCGCCCGCCGGCACGCAGCTCACCGTGCTCGCCGTCGACGACGAGGAACCGGCCCTGCTGGAGCTGGCCCACCTGCTCGGCGAGGACCCGCGGGTGGCGACGGTGCTGACCGCGCCGGACGCCACCGAGGCGCTGCGCATCCTGCACGGCTCGCAGGCCGACGCCTCGACCCCGTCGGTCGACGTCGTGTTCCTCGACATCCGGATGCCGGGCCTCGACGGCCTGGAGCTGGCCCGGGTCCTCAACGCGATGGCCGACCCGCCGCCGGTCGTCTTCGTGACCGCGCACGACGACCGCGCCGTGGACGCCTACGAGGTCGGCGCCGTCGACTACCTGCTCAAGCCGCTGCGCACCGAGCGGCTGTCCGGCTCGCTGGACCGCACGATGGCGCTGCGCGCCGCCCGCCGCGCCGACGCGGGCCCGCCGCCGGTCAACGGCCACCACCCCGGGGCCGAGCCCGCCGGCCGCCCCGACGCCGCGCCGGTCCGCCGCGGCGCCCCCGCCGCCACCGCCGACGACGAGGTCGTCCCGGTCGAGCTCGCGGGCACGACCAAGCTCGTCCCCCGCTCCTCCATCCGCTTCGTCGAGGCCCAGGGCGACTACGCCCGGCTGCACACCAACGAGGGCAGCCACCTGGTCCGCATCCCGGTCTCGGTGCTGGAGGACCGCTGGGGCGAGGCCGGGTTCGTGCGGATCCACCGCGCCTACCTCGTGTCGCTGCCGCTGATCACCGAGCTGCGGATGGCCGGCTCGGGCTACGTCGTCCGGCTCGGCAACGGCCCCGGCGCCGTCGAGCTGCCCGTCAGCCGCCGGCACACCGCCGGGCTGAAGCGGATCCTGCGCGGCCGCCCGCCGCGTCCGCAGCGCGGGCCCGACGACGGTCCGGACGGGCCCGTCCTGCCCCGCTGACGCCCCGCGGGCGCGCCCGCGACCGTCGCGGAGGCGACACGCCCGGTCACCGTCCGCGCTGCCGCGACCGCCGGGGTCACCTAGCCTGGTGAACGGTGTCCACAACGGGTGAGTCCCCGCGCGTCCTGACCGTCACGAACCGCCACCGGCGCGGGCGCCGCCCGCCGGTGGTCCTCGTCGCGGTGCTGGCCGCCTGCGCGCTCGTCGCGGGCTGCTCGGCGGCCGCCGACCCCGCACCGGCCGCCCCGGCGCCGGCGACGACCGCGCCCCCGGCCCCCACGACGACGGCACCCCCGGTGCCGGAGCTGCCCGGCGGCGACACGGTGGTGTTCCCCGGCCGCCGCATGGCCGCGCTCTACGGCCATCCGGGCACTCCGTCGATGGGCGTGCTGGGCGAGCAGGACCTGCCCCGTTCGATCGAGCGCGCGAAGCGGCTCGCGGCCGACTTCCAGCCGCTGGTGCGCGAGCCCGTCGTGCCGGCCTTCGAGATCATCGCGACCGTCGCCGACCGCGTCCCCGGAGCGGACGGCGACTACTCCGCGGAGATGAGCGTCGACGAGCTCCGGCCCTGGGTCGAGCAGGCCGGCCGGGCCGGGGTCTACGTCGTGCTGGACCTGCAGCCGGGCACCACCGACTTCCTCACCCAGGCCAGGCGCTACACCGAGCTGCTGGCCCGGCCGCACGTCGGGCTCGCGCTCGACCCGGAGTGGCGGCTGGAGCCCGGGCAGCGGCACGGCGTGCAGGTCGGGTCGGTGACCGCGGCCGAGGTCAACCGGACCTCGCAGTGGCTGGCCGGGCTGGTGCGCGAACGGCGGCTGCCGCAGAAGGTGTTCCTGCTCCACCAGTTCCGGGTGCCGATGATCGCCGACCGGCAGGCCGTCGTGACCACGCACCCGGAGCTCGCGACGGTGCTGCACGCCGACGGCTACGGCACCCGCCAGGAGAAGCTGGAGACCTGGAACGCGCTGCACGCCGCGCCGCGCCCGACGGGCCTGTGGTGGGGCTGGAAGAACTTCATCGACGAGGACTCGCCGACGTTCACGCCCCGCGAGACCTACGCCGTCCGGCCCGAGTCCCCGGTGTTCGTCTCCTACCAGTGACCCCTCTGTCCGCCTCCTCCCGACCTGTCCCGGGCCACCCACAGGGGTGGGTGGCCGCCGACCGAGATCGTGATCACGGCAAGTACCCTCACCGGAGCCCGCGCGCCGCCGCCGTCGCCGGGAGCGCAGGCGCGTGCCGCGGCCCGGAGCCCGGCACGACCGCCCGCCCGTGCCGACCAGTGAAGGGGGGTGTCCCGGGTGGACGAACGACCGCACGAGGGCTCCCGCCCCACCGGAGGAGACCGGCCCCGACGACCGGGCCCGGCCGGCGGCGCACGCCGCGACGACCGTCCGCACCTGCGGCGTGACGGCCGCCAGGATCCGCAGCGCGACCGGGGCGTACCCGGGGCGCCCGCGCGGCCCGGCGCCGTTCCGCCGGAGCGCCGGGGACCCGGTGACCGGCCGGCCGCGCCGCGCCCCCCCCAGGACGGCGGCGGCGCGCCGGACCGGCCGTCCGGCCCGGCCCGCCGCCCGGGTCCGCCCGGCACCGGCCGCCCGCCCGCCGGGGACCCGCGACGGGGCACCGGCCCCGAGGCCCGGCCCGCAGGCCCGGGCGCGCCGCCCGACGACGACCCCGACGACGGCCCCTGGCCGCGCCGCCGCGAACGCGAGGCCGCGGCCGACGCGCGCCGCGTCGCGGCCTGGTCCGGCCGCCGTACCGAGCGCGGCGAGGCCCCCGGCCGCGGCGGCCACAGCGACAGCAGGCCCACCGACATCCGCTCGATCCGGGCCACCCGGCGCGGGATCGGCGAGACCGTGAAGGTCCCCGGCCGCCCCGACACCGCCGCCGAGCACCGCCGTCACCTCGCGGCCGAGCCCGGCGTCCCCGCGCAGGACCGCGACCGCGCGGCCCGGCTCAGCGGGGAGATCCCGATCGTCCCGCGCCGTCCGGGTGACCGGCCCGGCGCGGCACCCGGTGCGGCACCCGGTGCTGCACCGCCCGCGGTGCCCCGGCCCGGCGGG
>NZ_JBBJUP010000019.1:0-109443 GCF_037727765.1 Pseudonocardia spirodelae
GAGACGGGTGCGGGGGTGCTGGGCCGGGCGGGCCGGGACGTCGTCGTCCTCGTCGTCGGCGGGGTCCGCGGCCGCCGGGGGGACGGGCGCGGGTGCGCCGGCGGCGGAGGGGTCGACGCGCGCGTGCCGTCCGGTGGACCCGGCCCGGTCGGCGACGCGGCGGGCGATCTCGGCCTGCAGCCAGCCGCCGTCGTCGCCGGGGGTGTCGCCCGCCTCGCGCCGGGCCCGGCGCGCCGCGCGGCCGGTGGGCGCGCCACCGTCGCCCGCGGCGGTGTCGTGGGGCGGCGCGGCGGGCGCCTGCGGGTCGGCGGGGCCGGCCGGGCGCCGGTGCGGGCCGGAGGCGAACGAGCCGCGCGGCTGCGCGGGGATGGGCCCGCCCGCGGGCTCGCCCGAGGGGACGGGCCACGGTGCGGGCTCGTCCGCACGCGGCGGCGCCGCGGGTCGCGACCCGGTGTCGCGGCCCTCGTGGGAGTCGTCCGCGGCCCGGTCGGACTGCGGACGCACCGACGGCGAGACGCCGCCGGTGGACCTGCTCACCTCTGGCTCCACGCCTGCTTGGTCGCGCGGACGAGCCGGTCCTTCAGCTCACGGGTGTGCCGGCGGCTGACCGGGAGCTCGGCGGTCTCCGGGCCGGACCCGATCCGCACGACGTAGCCGGATCCGGCCAGGCGCAGCTCGGTGACCAGCGGCAACGCGACCAGGAACGAGCGGTGGATGCGCACGAATCCGGCGTCGCGCCAGCGGTCCTCGAGCACCGACAGCGGGATCCGGACGAGGTGGCTGCCCTCGGTGGTGTGCAGCCGGGCGTAGTCGCCCTGGGCCTCGACGTAGCGCACCGCGGAGCGCGGGACGAGCTTGGTGGTGCCGGCCAGCTCGACGGGGATCACCTCGTCGTCGCCGCCGCTCTCCTCGCGCACCGGCTCCACCGGGCCGCTGCGCCGGGTGGAGAGGATCCGGTCGAGCGCGGCGGAGAGCCGCTCGGTGCGCAGCGGCTTGAGCAGGTAGTCGATGGCGCCCACGTCGTAGGCGTCGACCGCGCGGTCGTCGTGCGCGGTCACGAAGACGATGGCCGGCTGCACGGCCATGTTCTTCAGCACCCGGGCGAGTTCGAGGCCGTCGAGGCCGGGCATCCGGATGTCGAGGAACACCGCGTCGATGTCGGTGCTGTCGGCGACGTCGCCGCCGCCGCCCGGCCCAGCGGCCGCGGCCGCACCGGCCCGGCGGCCGTTCAGGATGCGCAGGGCCTCGGTGGACTCGCCGGCCTTCAGGACCGTGGCGACCCGCGGGTCCTCGTCGAGCAGGAAGGCCATCTCCTCGAGCGCGGGCTGCTCGTCGTCCACCGCGAGCACGACGAGTCCGCGAGTGGTGTCGTTGCTGTCCACGATCTCCTCATCCTGCTTCCTCAGCATGCGCCGGGAAGCCCATCCGCTCGATGATCGCCCGGCGCCGCGACCATGGTGACGTGCCGACGCGCCGGATGCCAGGGCACGAACCGGATCGGTGACCGCCCGGACACGCGGAGCAGCTCCACCGGGGGACGCCCCGTCATCCGGATCACAACCCGTAGCGCGCCCAGGCGGCCCGTGCCTCCAGCGCGCCCAGCAGCTCGTGCCCCGCCGCCGCCACGCCGCCGGGCAGCCCGGGCAGCGACGCCGCACCGCCCGCGCCCAGCCGCGCCAGCAGCGGCCTGCGCTGCTCGACGACGCGCTGCTCGGCGTCCGGGAAACGCTCGGTGAGCACGTCGTGGGCCGTGCCGATGCCGTCCACCAGCCCCAGCTCGCGGGCGCGCTCCCCGAGCCACACCTCGCCGTCGAACAGCTCGGTGTCACCGGCCAGCCGGTCGCCGCGCCGCTCCCGCACCCAGGCGGTGAACCGCTCGTGCAGCTGTTCCTGCAGGTCGGTGAGCCAGGCGACGTCCTCGGCCTTCTCCGGCAGGAACGGGTCCAGCCGCGACTTCGACCCGCCCGCGGTGTGCAGCCGGCGCGTCACGCCCCACCGCTCGATCAGGCCGTCGAGCCCGAACCCGGCGCTGATGACGCCGATCGAGCCGACGATCGAGGTGGAGCAGGCGTAGATCTCGTCGGCGGCGCAGGCCAGCCAGTAGCCGCCGGAGGCCGCGACGTCCTCGCAGAACGCGAGGACCGGCACCTCGGACTCCGCGGCGAGGGACCGGATGCGGTCACCGATGAGCTGGGACTGGGTCGGCGAGCCGCCCGGCGAGTTGACCACCAGGGCGACGGCGGCGAGCCGTTCGGGGGCGAACGCCCGCTCGAGCGTCTTCTCGACCGAGGAGAGGTTGAGCACCTGGCGCGGGACCGGCGCCGCCTGGGCGCTGATCACACCCTGCAGCCGCACGACCGACACCACCGGAGCACCGACGGCGCCGACCGTCTCGCCCAGCTTGCCGGGCAGACGGGAGGTCACGGCCGCGGGAATGCGCAGGACGTCCATGTGACACCACCGTACGCGCGAGCGGTGGGTGACGGGGTGTGACCGGATCGGCACAGCGGGGCGTGACCTCCTTCACCCGCGTGGAGCAGTGCACCGGCGGAGGGTCCCGCCCGCGGGCACCGAATCAGGCGCGGATGCCCGCCCGGAACTTCGGCACCCGCAGGGTGATCTTCATGCCGGCCCCGATGTTGGTGTCCACGACCAGGCCGAAGTTGTCCCCGAAGGCCGAGCGCATGCGGTCGTCGACGTTGCCGAGGCCGACGTGCGCGCCGGACAGGTGGGCGTCGTCGAGGTCCTCGTCGAGCCGGGCCGGGTCCATGCCGACACCGTCGTCCTCGACGACGATGACGCACTCGGACCCCGCGTTCTCCGCGCGGATCGTGACCGTGCCGCCGTTCGGCTTGCCGGACAGACCGTGCCGCACCGCGTTCTCCACCAGCGGCTGCAGCGCGAGGAACGGCAGGACGACGTTCTGCACCTCCTGGTCGATCTGCAGCTTGATGTTGAGGCGGTTGCCGAAGCGGGCCTTCTCCAGCCGGACGTAGCGCTCGATGTTGTTGAGCTCGTCGAGCAGCGTCGTGTACTCCCCGGCGGAGCGGAACGAGTAGCGGGTGAAGTCGGCGAACTCGATCAGCAGCTCCCGGGCCCGCGCGGGGTCGGTGCGGATGAACGACGCGATCGTGGTGAGCGCGTTGTAGACGAAGTGCGGCGAGATCTGGGCCCGCAGGGCGCGCACCTCGGCGCGGTTGAGCCGGGCGCGGGAGTCGTCCAGCTCGGCGAGCTCCAGCTGGCTGGACACGTAGCGCGCGACCTCGCCGGTCGCCCGCAGCACCGGCGGGCCGGCCGTCGACGGGGTCAGCGCGGCCAGCGTGCCGATGATGTTGCCGTCGCTCTCCAGCGGGACGACGACGATCCCGCGCACCTCGCACCCCGGCTGGTTGCACTTGATCGAGGTGTGGCTCATCAGCTCCATGCGCCCGGTCCGCACGACCGTGTCGGCGAGCGTCTGCACGTCCTGCTGGTGCTGGTCGGCAGTGCCGTCCCAGCCGAGCACCGTGCCGCGGGAGTCGGTCATCGCCATCGCGGTGGTCTCGACCAGCTGGCGCAGGTAGGGCAGCGCCTGCGACGCCGAGCGCGACGACAGGCCCTCGCGCAGCACCGGTGCGGCCAGCGCGACCGTGTGCAGCGCGGAGAATGTCGCCTTGGCCAGCGGGGAGACCTTGGTGTTGCGGCGGTTGCGCTGCCACAGGAACACGAACACCGCGACGACGCCGACGACCACGGCCACCACCAGCAGCAGTGCCATCGAAGGGGTCAGGGTCGTCGTCCCGTCCACGACTGCGCGCACCCCCGTTCCCGCGCCCGCCACTAGCGCACCAGCCGGGACAGGCGGCGGTCGGCGAGCGGTTTCCCCCCGGTCTGGCAGGTCGGACAGTACTGGAACGATCTCTCCGCGAACGACACCTCGCGCACGGTGTCGCCGCAGACCGGGCACGGCAGACCCGTGCGGGCGTGCACCCGCAGCCCGGAGCGCTTCTCGCCCTTCAGCTCGGCCGCGCCCTGGCCCACCGACCGGGCGACGGCATCGGTCAGCACCGCGTGCAGCGCCTCGAACAGCGTGTCCCGGCCCGCGGTGTCGAGCCGGGCGGCCGTCGCGTACGGCGACAGCCGCGCGGTGTGCAGGATCTCGTCGGAGTAGGCGTTGCCGATGCCCGCGAGCGTCGGCTGGTCGGTGAGCACGGTCTTGAGCCGGCGGGTGTCGCCGTCGAGCAGCTCGTCGAGACCGGCGCGCGAGAGCTCCAGCGCGTCCGGTCCCAGCTTCGCGATGCCCGGGACCTGCGCGGGGTCGGCGACGAGGTACACCGCGAGCCGCTTCTGGGTGCCCTGCTCGGTGAGGTCGAACCCGGGCCCCCCGACCTGGTCGAGGTGCACGCGCAGCTGCAGCGGCCCCCGGCCCGGCCGGGGCGGGGCGACGCCCGCGGTCGTGTGCCAGCGCAGCCACCCGGCCCGCGACAGGTGGGTGACGAGGTGCAGCGGACCGTCGTCGGGCCGGTCGGCGAAGTCGAGCGACAGGAACTTCCCGAACCGCGACGCCCCGGTGACGACCCGCCCGGCCAGCGCCGACACCGGCGGGTCGAACGTCTTCAGCGCGCTCATCGAGGCGAGGTCCACCCGGGCCACCGGGCGGTACACGGCGTGCTCACGCAGGTGGTGGGCCAAGGCCTCCACCTCGGGCAGTTCGGGCACCGCGCCTCCTAGTTGATCGGCTGCAGCGGGCTGTCCGCGTGGCCGGGCGTGGAGCGGTTCTTGAGGCTGCGCACGACGACCTTGGTCTCCTCGCGCGCGGTCGACAGCCCGCGGACCATGCCGGTCCACTTCTCCGGGGGCAGGTCGTAGCCGCCCTGGGTCTTGGCGGTGATCGTGTACGGCCGGCGCAGCAGCCACCGGGAGGGGAAGAACCCGAGCCCGACGATCACGACCAGCCAGTAGAACCAGGGGAAGACCACGCCGCTGGGCGCCCACACGATCAGCACGATCCAGAAGAACACCAGCGTCGAGAGGATCAGGACGACCGCGCCGTTGCCCGCGTCGACGTCGTGCTCGAACTCGTCACCGACGGCCGGCGTGGTCCACTCGATCCGCCGGCTCACCTGCCATTCACGGTAGTCCGCCGCGATGACCGTCTTCGTCGTCAAGGTGTCCGCTCCCCTGCACCCGCTACCACCGCCGATGTTCCCACACCGGCCCGACAGAACCGAGCGTCCACGCGCCCGCTCCACCCCCGTGACGCCCCGAGGGGCACCTTCGGGGCTTAGAGCGCCACGAAGGTGCCCCTGGGAGCACCCCCCGGGGCCGCGGCGGGCGCGGCGGGCGGTGCGGGTGGCGTACCCGGGGGACGCGGCGGGTCAGCAGGCGGGGTCGACGGGCTCGCGCTCGGGGAGGCCGGGGGCCAGGAGCCCCGAGCGCAGGAGCTGGACGGGGACGGTGCCGTCGTTGCGCACCAGGGAGGGCTCGCCGTCGCCCAGGAAGAACGCCTCACCGGTCGCGAAGGTCTGCGGCTCGCATCGGCCGGCGCGCACGACCGTGGCCGTCCCGCCGCGCACGGCCGAGAGCATCGTGCCGGGGTGGCGGATCCAGCCGGTCGACTCGCCGGGCAGCAGCGTCTCCTCGCGCACGAGCATGTCCGCGGGACCCGGGGTCGCGATCTCCACCGGGCGTTCGACGCGACCCTGCGGCTCGGTCGCCCCGGTGACCGGACGCGCCGGTGTGTTCCCGTCCGGCGCGGCGACCGACGTCGTCGGCGGGGCGCCCCGGTCGGTCTGCTCGATCGTGACCGTCGTCCCGTCGGACGTCGGGGCGGCCGGCTCGTGCCCCAGCTGTCCCGGCTGCGCGCAGCCGGCCAGCAGCGCGGCGGTGACGACCAGCAGTGCCGGTCCGGTCAGGTGGCGGGCGAACGGCACGGTCCGTTGTCCTTCCGGTCGCGGTGCGTGAACGCTAGCGAGCGATCACCACGCGAGCGGCAGCCGGGTCGTCCCGTTGATGAAGTTCGACGTCAGGCGGCGCACCTCGCCGTCGATCCGCACGGGCGGCAGCCTCAGGAACGCGGTGAGGAACGCGCGCATCTGCATCCGGGCGAAGTGCGCGCCCAGGCAGAGGTGCGGGCCCTGGCCGAAGGCGAGGTGCTCGTTGGGGGTGCGGCCCAGGTCGAGCCGGTCCGGGTCGGGGAAGCGGCGCTCGTCGCGGTGCGCCGAGCAGTGGTAGACGACGACCTTGTCCCCCGCCGCGATCGCGGTCCCGTTCAGGACGTGGTCGCGGGTGGCGGTCCGCCGGAACGTCAGCACCGGCGGGTGCCAGCGCAGGAGCTCCTCGACCGCCGTCGGCAGCAGGCCGGGGTCGGCGCGCAGCCGGGCGTACTCACCCGGGTGCCCGGCGAGTGCGAGCACCGCCCCGGGCAGCGCGCTGCGGACGGTGTCGTTGCCCGCGATGACCAGCAGGAAGAAGAACATGTGCAGCTCGGGGCCGGTGAGCCGGCGGCCGTCGACCTCGGCGCGGACGAGGGCGGTCATCACGTCGTCGCCGGGCTCGGCGCGCTTGCGCTCGGCGAGCTCGTCGGCGTAGCCGAACATGTCGGCCAGCGCGGCGGGCGAGCGCGGGTTCACCGGCGGGCCGTCGGTCTCCGCGGCGTGGTCGGGGTCCTGGTAGCCGATCACACGGTTCGTCCAGTGCAGCAGCTTCGGCCGGTCCTCGGCCGGGACGCCGAGCAGGTCGGACAGGTTCTGCAGCGGGAACTCGTCGGTGACGGCCGAGACGAGCTCGCAGCCGCCGTCGCCGCGCACGGCCTCGACCAGGGCGTCCGCGCGGGCCTGCACCGCGGCCGCGACCGTCTCCAGCCGTCGCCGGGTGAACGCGCCGGTCACCAGCGTGCGCAGCCGGACCTGCTCGGGCGGGTCCATGTTGAGCACCATCCGGCGCAGGAACGGCAGGTCGGCGGGGTCGGGGTCGCGGATCTGCGTGGCGCCCAGCGACGAGGAGTAGTCGTCGGGGGCGCGCAGGACGTGGCGGACGTCGTCGTAGCGGGTCACCGCCCAGAACCCCGGCCCGGCGGGCCACGGGCCGACGGCGTGCTCGTCCTGCCAGGAGACCGGCGCGGTGTCGCGCAGCAGGCGCAGGGCGTCGTGCGGCACGCCGCGGGCGAACACCCGCGGGTCGAACACGTCGGGGGTGCTCACCGGTTCGCCACCTCGATCAGCGTGTCGGCGTGGCACGCGACGTCCTCGGCGCACCAGCAGCACAGGTCCCGGCCCGCCAGCTCCTGCCGGGCCCGTTCGACCAGGTCGGGGCGTTCCTCCAGCCAGCGGCGGTGCGCCGCGATCGCGGGCTCGCGGCCCATCTCGCGCACGTCGAAGGGGTTGCCCCACGGCCCGGGCCGGGTCACGAGCACCGCGCCGTCGGGTTTGCGCCACCCCTTCGTGCGACGCAGCCGGATCCGCCGTGGAGTGCTCACGTCCCGCACCGTAGTCGAGTGGCGCAGAACACGGCCGGTCGTTTTGCATTGCGTAACGCAACAGCGCATCCTTGCGAGAGTCAACTAGTTGCGTGATACATGCACCACCGAAAGGGGGGACCGCGATGGCCACCGCCGAGGTCGCCGGCGCCGAACCCACCGGCGCCGAACCCACCGACGCCGAACCCACCGACGCCGAACCCACCGACGCCGAACCCACCGACGCCGAACCCACCGACGCCGAGCTCGAGCTCGCCGACACCGTCGTCCGCGAGCTGTTCCTGCTCATCCGCCAGGTGAAGCGCTCCGCCGAGCGCCACCGCCCCGAGATGATCGTCGACATGGCCGGCTACCACGTGCTGGCCCACCTGCACTTCGGCGGTCCGCAGCGCGCCGGCGAGGTCGCCGCCGCGTTCCACTCCGACCCCTCGACGATCAGCCGACAGGTGTCCGCCCTGGTCAAGTCCGGCCTCGTCGAACGGCGCGCCGACCCCGGCGACGGACGCGCCTCGCTGCTCGCCGCGACCGGGGACGGGATCCGGGTGATCGAGACCGAGCGACGGCGCCGCGCCCGCGCGATCGCCACCGTCCTGGCCGCGTGGAGCCCCGACGACCGCCAGGCGCTCACCGGCATGCTCGGCCGCTTCCTCGACGACTACCAGACCTACGAAGCACAGGAGTCCTGAATGTCCACCGCTGCCGCCAGTGCGCAGCGCCCCGCCGCCACCGGCGACGGCGAGCTGACGCACCGGCAGATCCTCACCGTCCTGGGTGGACTGATGCTGGGCATGTTCCTGGCCGCCCTGGACCAGACGGTCGTCTCGACCGCGATCCGCACCATCGCCGACGACCTGTCGGGGCTCTCCCTGCAGGCGTGGGCGACGACGGCCTTCCTCATCACCAGCACGATCACCACCCCGCTCTACGGCAAGCTGTCGGACATCTTCGGCCGCAAGCCGCTGTTCATGACCGCGATCACGATCTTCCTGATCGGGTCCGTGGCCTGCACCCTGGCCTGGTCGATGTACTCCCTCGCCGCGTTCCGCGCGCTGCAGGGCCTCGGCGCCGGCGGCCTGATGTCGCTGGCGCTGACCATCCTGGGCGACATCGTCCCGCCCCGTGAACGGGCCCGCTACCAGGGCTTCTTCCTCGCCGTGTTCGGCACGTCGAGCGTCATCGGCCCGGTCATCGGCGGCCTGCTGTCCGGGGTGGACTCCATCGCCGGCATCGACGGGTGGCGCTGGATCTTCCTGGTGAACGTGCCGATCGGGCTCGTCGCGCTGGTCGTCGTCCAGCGGGTGCTGAACATCCCGCACGTCCCGCGACCGGCCCGGATCGACTGGCCCGGCGCGCTCGCGCTGACCCTGTGCCTGGTGCCGCTGCTGATCGTCGCCGAGCAGGGCCGCGAGTGGGGCTGGGGCTCCACGTCCTCGATCGTCTGCTACGTCATCGGCGGCGTCGGCCTGCTGCTGTTCCTGCTGGCCGAGCGGGCCTACGGCGACGCGGCCCTGCTGCCGCTGCGCCTGTTCCGCACGGGCATCTTCTCGCTGTCCGCGCTGCTCAACCTGCTGATCGGCATGGCGATGTTCGGCGGCATCGCGCTGCTGCCGCAGTTCCTGCAGATCGTGCACGGCGCGACGCCGATCGAGGCCGGCTTCATGATGCTGCCGCTGGTCGGCGGGATCATGGTCGCGTCGATCACCTCCGGCCAGCTGACCTCGCGCACCGGCCGCTACAAGATCTTCCCGGTGATCGGCACCGCGTTCATCACCGTCGCGATGGTGCTGCTGTGGCAGACCGTCACGCCGTCGATCCCGATCTGGCAGCTCGACCTGACCATGGCGCTGCTCGGGCTCGGCCTGGGTCTGTGCATGCAGACCCTGGTGCTGGCCGTGCAGAACGCGATGCCCGCCCGCGACATGGGCGTCACCACGTCCTCGGTGACGTTCTTCCGGCAGATGGGCGGCACGCTCGGCACCGCGATCTTCCTGTCGGTGGTGTTCTCCACCGCCGGCGACAAGATCGCCGACGCGATCCGCTCCGCGCTGGGGACCGAGGCGTTCCGCTCGGCGCTGACCGACCCGTCGGTCGCCGCCGACCCGGCGAACGCGCAGGTCGTCGGGGCGCTGCAGTCCGGGCAGGCCGGCGGCCTGTCGAGCTCGGTGCTCGCCGACTCCTCGTTCCTGCAGCGGATCGACCCGCGGCTGGCCGCCCCGTTCCAGGAGGGGTTCACCAGCGCGATGACGCTGGCGTTCCTCATCGCGGCCTGCGTGATCGCGGTGGCGTTCGTCCTGGTGCTGTTCGTCAAGGAGCTGCCGCTGCGCACGATGTCCGGTGCGCAGGCCGCCCGGGCCGAGGCCGCGGGCTCCGGCACCGCCCCGGCGTCCGCGCCGACCGCCGACGTCACGTCCGCGGCGCCGTCGCCGGCCCCGGCCGGGCGCGGTGACGGCCAGGAGCCCGGCGCCGGTGCGCCGCCCACCACCCCGCTGCCCGTCGTCACCCGGCAGGGCGCGCCGGCACCGCAGCCGCAGTCCGGGGCGCCGTCGCAGCCCTCGCCCCGGCCGCACCCGGGGACCGTCGGCGACGCCGCCGCGGCGGCCGGGCTGGACCACCAGCACACCCGCAACGGCGCCGGCCCGGCCGTCTCCGGACGGGTGCAGGGCGGGTCGGGCGCGCCGGTCACCGGCGCGGTCGTGACCGTCACCCGGCTGTCCGGCGAGCAGGTCGGGCGCACCACCACCGACGGCGACGGCCACTACCGCGTCGCCGTCGACCACCCCGGGCGGTTCCTGGTCGTCACGGCCTCGGCCGACGTGGCGCCGCACGCGGCGACGGTGTCGGTCGGCACCGAGCCCGTGCGCCACGACGTGCGCCTGTCCGGCGGCAGCGGGATCCGCGGCACCGTGCTCGACGCCGCGGGGACCCCGCTGCCCGGGGTGACCGTCTCGCTGATCGACCACGGTGGCGACGTCGCCGCGGCCGGCCGCTCCGGCGACGGCGGCCGCTGGGCCCTCGACGGCGTCCCGGCCGGGCGCTACACGCTGACCGCGGCGGGCGAGGGTGTCGACCCGGTGGCCGTCGGCGTCGAGGTCCCGGCCTCCGGGACGGCCGTGCAGGACCTGCGGCTGCCGCAGCGGTCCCGCCTCACCGGGCGGGTCACCGCGGCCCCCGACGGGCACCCGGTCGCGCACGCGCTGGCCACGCTCATCGACGCCGAGGGTGCGGTCGTCGGGTCGCGGCTGTCCGGGCCGGACGGGACCTTCACCTTCGAGGGCCTGCCCGCGGGCGGCTACACCCTCGCGACCAGCGGCTACGCCCCGGTCGCGACGGTGGTGGCCCTGGAGCCGGGCCGGGTCACGCACTCCGACGTGGAGTTCCCGCTCCCGCTGGAGACCCGGCCCCCGGCCGGCCCGCAGGGCAACGGCAACGGCGCCCACAACGGCAACGGCCGGCACGTCCGCGAGGGCGAGCAGGGCCTGCGCGGGGAGGCCCGCCACTGAGCCACCCGTCCGTGGTTCCACGTGGAACGCCCCGGTCCCCCGCTCGGGGGGCCGGGGCGTTCCCGCGTCTCACAGCGCGATGGCCGCGCCGACCCCCGACCGCGGGTCGACGGCCGCGTGCAGCGTCCCCGGACCGCCGCCGCCCGGGACGGCGACACCGGTCCCGACCGCGCACATCCGGCCCAGCGCCCACGCACCGGCGTCGGAGACGGCGTGCCCGCGGCGCGTCAGGCCGGCGAGGGTGTCCGCACCGAGCCGGGACTCCACGACGAGCCCGTGCGGCTCCCAGCCGCGCGGCGCGAACGAGGCCGGGAACGCCGTCGAGTGCCAGGCCGGGGCGTCGATCGCGGCCTGCAGGTCCAGCCCGCCGTGCACCAGCGCGAGCAGGAAGCACAGCTGCCACTGGTCCTGCTGGTCCCCGCCGGGGGTACCGAAGGCCAGCGCGGGCTCGCCGTCGCGCAGCGCCAGCGACGGCGACAGCGTCGTGCGCGGCATGGCGCCGGGGGCGAGCGAGCTGGCCAGACCGTCCTCCAGCCAGAACATCTGGCCGCGGGTACCCAGGCAGAACCCCAGCCCCGGGATGGTCGGCGACGACTGCAGCCACCCGCCCGAGGGCGTCACCGAGATCATGTTCCCGGCCGCGTCGACGACGTCGACGTGCACCGTGTCGCCGCGCGCGACACCGTCGCGCGACACCGTCGGCTCGCCGGTGCCCGGCCCCTGCACGCCCGTCCCGCGGGCCGCGCCCGGGGTCGCGGCGTAGCGGCCGATGCGCGGCTCGCGCCCGCCCGGCGAGCCGGGCCGCAGCCCGCCGTCGGACTCCGGGCCGAGCAGGCCGCGACGGGCCGCGGTGTAGTCGTCGGCGAGCAGGTCGGTGAGCAGGCCGGCGTCCGCGCCGGGCCCGTACCAGGCCTCCCGGTCGGCGAACGCGAGCTTCGCCGCCTCGGCGGCCGCGTGCACGGTCTCCACCGTCGCGACGCCGCCCGGCAGCTCCAGGTCGAGTCCGGCGAGCAGCCGGAGCTGCTGCAGCAGGACCGGGCCCTGCGACCACGGCCCGCACTTCGCGACCGACCAGCCCGACCCGGCGTCCGCGACGAGCGCGTCCTCGTAGTGCGACGACCACCCGGCCAGGTCGTCGGCGGTGAGCAGGCCGGTGTGGTCGCGACCGGTCTCGTCGCGCACCGGGGTCTGCGCGAAGCGGCCGATCTCCTCGGCGACGAACCCGCGGTACCAGGCGTCGCGGGCGGCGTCGATGCGCGCCTCGCGGCTCGGTCCGACGGCCTCGCCGAGCAGCCGGCGCCACGTCGCGGCGAGCGCGGGCAGCCGGACGAGCTCGCCGGGCTCCGGGACGCGGCCGTCGGGCAGCCAGGTCCGGGCCGAGGTCGGCCAGTGCTCCCGGAAGTGGTCGGCGACCGTGCCGATGGCCGCGGGCACCCGCGGGACCAGCGGGAACCCGCCGGCGGCGTAGCCGAGCGCCGGCTCCAGGACGTCGGCGAGCTCCCAGGTGCCGTGGTCGCGCAGCAGGGTCAGCCAGCCGTCCCAGGCCCCCGGGACGGTCGCGGGCAGCAGCCCGGTGCCGGGCACGATCTCGCAGCCCAGCCCGCGCAGGTGCGCCGCGGTCGCGGCGGCCGGGGCGACGCCCTGGGCGCAGAGCACCTTCGGCACGGGGTCGGCCGCGGTGACGAACACCGCGGGCAACTCGCCGCCCGGCCCGCACAGGTGCGGCTCGACCACCTGCAGGACGAACCCGCAGGCGACCGCGGCGTCGAAGGCGTTGCCGCCGCGGGCGAGCACGGTCGCCGCGGCGGCGGTGCCGAGATGGTGGGTGCTGCTGACGGCGCCGTGCGGCCCGATCCGGTCGTGTCCTCTGGGTGCCACGCCCGCATCCTCACACGGCGCGCCTCACCCGGCGGGATCGCGCAGCTCGGTCACCAGCGGCACCGACAGCACCCGCTCCGAGGACATCCACTCGCGCAGCGCGCGGGTGGCCAGCACGTCGTCGGTGTTGTAGCCGAGCAGCCGCTCGCGCTGCACCGGGTCGGGCTCGCCGCCGTCGAGCGCGACGGCGTCGCGGTACCAGCGCATCGAGTTCTCCCCGCCGGCCTCCGGGTCGCGCCAGGAGAAGCCGGCGGCCGGGGCGATCTTCTTCAGCCCCTTGCCCTGGGCGCACAGGAACCAGGTGGACACGACGCCGTAGAGGTCCACCCAGCACGGGTCGGCGACGAACTCGCGCACCTCGGCCTCGGCCGGCACGCCGGGCATCCCGGCGAAGCGCTGCGCCGAGGCGATCATCCAGCGGTTCTCGGCCTGCTCGTTGTAGCAGTACGCGGCGAAGGTGCGGCCCGACGCCAGCGCGGCGGCCCGCACCCCGGTGAACCACGTCCAGAACTCGCCGAACGAGCGGCCCTCGTCGCGGGTGGGCAGCGGGTCCCAGGTGGCGAACGCCCGGTAGCCGGGCTCGGGATCGCCGTCGCGGGCCCCGCCGGGCAGCGACAGCAGCGCGCCCCACA
This sequence comes from Pseudonocardia spirodelae, assembly GCF_037727765.1. Classification (NCBI taxonomy): domain Bacteria; kingdom Bacillati; phylum Actinomycetota; class Actinomycetes; order Pseudonocardiales; family Pseudonocardiaceae; genus Pseudonocardia; species Pseudonocardia spirodelae. Next base: position 13,467 of record NZ_JBBJUP010000019.1, read on the forward strand.
GGTAGGCGCCGGACTCGCCGAAGCTCTCCATGTCGACGTCGACCTCGACGTCGGCCCGCGGGACCGGCACCCGCGGCACCCGCCGCGCGACGGCGAGGCCGTGCCGCCGCGCCCGGGCCAGCGCGACGAGGTCGGCGAACGGCGGGCCGGGCAGCGACCCGGTCAGCTCGGCCGGCGGCGCGGCCGGGTCCAGCGCGGCCAGCCCGGCGACGGTGCCGACGCCGGACTCGCGCAGCAGCCGCGCCGTCTCGCCGTGGGCGACGAGGCTGACGTCGTCGACCTGCTCCAGCTCCGCCTCGCAGGTCGGCCACCACGGGCAGCGGCGGCACTCGGTGATCCGCGACGGCGCCGCCAGCGCGGGCCCGCCCGCCGCCGCGGCCCGCGCGACGGCGGCCCGGTCGGCGAAGCGCGCGTCGTACTCCTGCAGGGTGTCGCGCCCACCGGGCCAGTGCCCGGCCCGCAGGTCGTGCCAGACGACGACGTCGGCGTCCAGCCCGATCACCCCGCCCAGGCGGGGCGCCGACGCGGGCGGCGCCCAGCCCGCGGCCTCGAGCAGCCGGGTGAGCTGGGCGAGCGCGAGCAGGTCGCGCGGCTGCGCGCGGACCTTGCGGTCCGGGTCCGGGCGGGCCCGCTGCGGCCACGGGTCGCCGACGGCCGTGGTGCGCGCCCCCTCGCCCGGGTCGGTGACGCGCCGGCGCACCACCAGCAGCGGGACGTAGCCGCCCGCCGGCGTGCGGATGAGCAGCTCGGCGGTGCCGCGCCGGTCGCCGTCCAGCGGCAGCACCGCGCCCCACACCAGCGGGGCACCGGCGGCGACGAGCTCGGCCGTGCGGGCCGCCCGCGCGGCGCGGGACCCGGCGGGCGGGCCGGACACCTCGCCGTCGGCCGCGGCGGCCTCCGGCGGCACCGCGGCGCCCGGGGCCGCGACCGTGGCGGCCGGGCCGGACGCACCACCGGGCCAGGTGCTCGCCCAGTCCGCGCCCCAGGTCGCGGCCAGCAGGTCGCCGATCCGCGCGCGGTGCGCGGCGGCGTCGGCCCGGCGCTGCTCGATCGCCGGGTCCGGCAGCGCCCGCGGCGACCCGGACGCGCCCGGGTCGTGGTCCAGGTGCACCCGACGGCGGCACCCGCTCAGCGCCGCCGCGTCCAGCAGGACGCGCGGTGCGGTCCGGGGTCCGGTCGAGGTGCTCACGGTCCCCGAGGGTAGAGACCGGTACCGACAGGACCGGATCCGCGTGATCCCCCGTCGCCCGGCCGGGTGGTGTCGGTCCTGCACGTGCCCCCGCGCGGGCCCTAGGCTGCGTCGACACGGCGATCATCGGCCGAGCCGACCCGGGAGGACACGACATGGGACTGCTGCGCAGGAAGCCGAGCGCGGGCGAGCGCGCCGCGGCGGCGACCAGGGAGGCGGCGGTCGACGCGTCGGAACGGGTGCAGTCGGCCGCGGTTCAGACCTTCGAGTACACCCGCGACACCGCCGACAAGGCCGCGGACCGGCTGCACCGGCGCGCGGTGAAGGCCCGCCGGAGGGCCGAGAGCGCCACCCGCCGCGCCGACCGGGCCGGGAAGAAGGCCGCCCGCACCACCCGCCGCGCCGTCGGCGAGGGCGCCGCGAGCGCGAGCGCGCTGCTCAGCTCGGCCGACCTCAAGGCCCGCTCGGCGGACCGCAAGGTCGCCCGCGCCGCCGCGAAGGCCGACGCCGGCGCCCGCAAGGCCGAGGCGAAGGCGGCCCGGGTCGCGGAGAAGGGCCGGCTCAAGAGCGAGGTCCGCGCCGCGAAGGAGGCCGAGCGCGACCGCGCGGCCCGCGAGTGGAACGCCAAGAAGGTGCAGCGCTACCTGGGCATCGCCAAGGTCCTCGCGCCCCTGCTGGCGCCCTACGCGATGGCCGCGGCCGGGTCGCTGCGCCACCGCCTCGACGACCGCCGGTCCCGCCGGCTGGGTGTGTCCCCCGACGAGCTGGGCGGCTACTCCGGCCCCGGCGGGCGGCTGCACGCGCGGATGTCGCGCATCGCCCGCACCCTGGGCGAGCTGCGCGAGGACGGCACGGTCGACCGCGACCCGGCCGCCAAGCGCTTCGCCGACGAGACCGAGCCGCGCCTGCACGACCTGGCGGCCGCCGTCCGGGCCGCGGAGAACATGCCGGCGGCGCGCCGCAAGGCCGCCTTCCGGACCGTCTCGCACGACCTGGACCGCGTCGAGGTGCAGCTGCTCGACCACCTGGGCGTCCGTTCCTGAGCGACCGCGCTACGCCCGGTAGCTCTCCAGCACCCGCAGCCACACCTCGCTGATCGTGGGGAACGCGGGCACGGCGTGCCACAGCCGGGCCAGCGGCACCTCGCCGACGACGGCGACCGTCGCGGCGTGCAGCAGCTCCGCCACCCCCGGGCCGACGAACGTCGCGCCGAGCAGCACCTCCCGCTCCGGGTCGACCACCGCGACGACGCGGCCCGACCAGCCGTCCGCGGTGAGCGAGGACCCGGCGACGGCGATGTCGATGTCGACGACCCGCACGTCGCGGCCCGCGCGCCGGGCCGCGGCGGTGGTGAGTCCGACCCACGCGACCTCGGGGTCGGTGAACACGACCTGGGTGACGGCGCGGTGGTCGGCCGTCGCGGCGTCCTCGCCCCACGCGCCGTCCTGCAGCGCCCGCCCGGCCGCGCGGGCGGCGATCGCGTGCGCGGCGATCCGGGCCTGGTACTTGCCCTGGTGGGTCAGCGGGGCGCGGCCGTTGACGTCGCCCACGGCGTAGAGCCAGTCCCCCGCGGCGAGCCCGGACTCGTCCACGACGATCTCGCCGCGCCGCCCGGTGGTGACCCCCACGCTCGCGAGGTCCAGGCCGTCGGTGGCCGGACGGCGCCCGGTCGCCACCAGCAGCCGGTCCACCTCGACGGTCTCCTCGCCCAGGTGCAGCAGCGTCGCGTCGCCGGAGCGGCTCACCCGGTCGACCCCGGTGGACAGCCGCAGGTCCACCCCCGCCTCGCGCAACCCGTCCGCGACCCGCTCGGAGGCCTGCGGCTCCGCGGACGGCAGGACGCGGTCACCGTGGTGGAGCAGGGTGACCCGCGCGCCGAGGCGGGCGTGGGCGAGCGCCATCTCGCAGCCGACGACGCCCCCGCCGAGCACGCCGAGCCGCGCCGAGACCTCCGTCGCCGAGGTCGCCTCGCGCGACCCCCAGTACTCGACGGTGTCGAGGCCCTCGACCGGCGGGACCACCGGCACGCTGCCGGTGGCGACGACGACGGCCCGGTTCGCGGTCACGACGGTCTCGGTGCCGTCGTCCGCGGTCACCACCACCCGCTTCTCCCCGGCGAGGCGTCCGCGCCCGCGCAGGACCGCGGCGCCGGCGCCCTCGGCCCACGCGACCTGGCCGCTGTCGTCCCAGCCGGAGGTGAACGAGGTGCGCCGGTCGAGGACCTGCTGCACGTCGAACTCGGCGGTGACCCCGGGCAGCCGCCGGGCGTCGGCGACGGCCTGCGGGGTGCGCAGCAGCGCCTTCGACGGGATGCACGCCCAGTACGAGCACTCCCCGCCGAGCAGCTCGGCCTCCACCAGCGCCGCGGAGAGGCCGGCGTCCACCGCGTAGCCCGCGGCGTTCTCACCGACCGGGCCCGCTCCGATCACCACGACGTCGTAGCTGTGCTCGCTCATGACACCGACCTTCCCGCAGGAGGCCGGGGTCATGTCAGCCCCGGTCAGCCGAGTGCCGCGACCGCGTCACCCAGCTCGGTGTCACCCGCGCGCAGCTCCAGCGTGGTGCCCGCGGTCCCGGGCGCGGTCAGCAGCGCGGCGACGGCGGCGGCGGAGTCGTCGCGGGTGACCTCGCCGTACTCGACGGGCGGCGGCGCGAGCGTGACGCGCCCGGTGCCGGGGCCGTCGGTGAGCCGGCCGGGACGCAGGATCGTCGCGTCCAGGCGCCGGTCGGCGCGGATCGCCTCCTCGGCGGCCTTCTTCGCCCGGATGTAGGCGGCCCACACCTCGCCGCGCTCCGGGTCGGGCTCGGCGTCCACCCCGGTCGAGGAGATCAGCACGTAGCGGCGGACCCCGGCGGCCGCGGCGGCGTCGGCGAGCAGGGTGGCGCCGTCGCGGTCGACGGTCTCCTTGCGCGCGGCCCCGCTGTCCGGACCGGCGCCCGCCGCGAAGACGACGGCGTCCGCGCCGCTCAGGTGGGTCGCCAGCTCCTCGGCACCGACCTCCTCGAGGTCGGCGACGACGGGCGTCGCGCCGGTCGCCGCCACGTCCTCGCGGTGGTCGGGGTTGCGGAACAGCGAGCGCACGGTGTGCCCCTGTCCGGTGAGCAGTGTGGACAGTCGCAGCGCGATCTGTCCGTGGCCTCCGGCGATCACCACGTCCATGCGCCGAGGCTAGGCCGGACGGGGGTTCAGCGCCTGTTCGGCTTGAGCGTCCAGACGATCGTCATCGCCCCGGTCTGCACGCCGTCGGCGTCGGTGATCGCGACGTCGACGCCGAACTCGGGGCGACGGCCGTCGTCGAGCTCGGCGAGGACCTCGGCGGCCGGGCGGGTCAGCACGGCCTCGGCCCGCAGGTCGCCCTTCGCGAGCTTGAGGTAGCGGATCTCGGAGCGGACGACGAGCGGCACGGCACGGTCCCCGGCGGCGGCGAACGCGGCCAGCCCGACCGCGCCGGAGGCCGTCTCGCCCAGGCCGAACATGACCGCGGCGTGCGGGCCGCCGACGTGGTTGTGCTGGTCGGACCGGTCGGGGAGGAACGCCTCCACCCGGTCGGAGGTGATCGCGCCGAAGGTGATCCCGGCGGTGCTCACCCACGGCACGGCGGCGGTCATCGCGTCGGCCACCCAGCTCACGTCGTCAGCCATGCCCGCAGGCTACTCGCCGGTAACCGTGGACGGAAGCCGTGCCCGTTTCGCGTGGATTCTCGCCGAGCGAGAACGAACCCCCTTGTCCGTCGTGCACAACGGGGTTGAGATCGGAGTGACAGCAGACACAGAGACCCCGGTCACGTGCCTGCCGCCCACCACAGGACCCGACGCGCACCGCCGCGCGTCCGCCGTCAGGAGGTACGCCGGTGAAGGCCGTGCGGGTGCACGCGTACAAGCAGGATCCCTCGATCGACGACATCGAGGAACCGACGATCCAGGGACCGCTCGACGTCATCGTGAAGATCGGCGGTGCCGGCGTCTGCCGCACCGACCTCCACATCATCGACGGCGACTGGGCCGACATCCAGAACCCCGACCTGCCCTACGTCATCGGCCACGAGAACGCGGGCTGGGTGCACGCGGTCGGCGACGGCGTCACCAACGTGAAGGTCGGCGACACCGTCATCCTGCACCCGCAGCCGTCCTGCGGGCTCTGCACCATGTGCCGCTACGGCCGCGACATGCAGTGCACCGGGGACGCCTTCTTCCCCGGCCTGTCGAACAACGACGGCGGCATGGCCGAGTACCTGCGCACCACCGCCCGGTCCTGCGTGAAGCTGAACCCCGACACCAACCCGGCCGACGTGGCGGCGCTCGCCGACGCGGGCATCACCGCGTACCACGCGGTGCGCAAGGCGGTGCCCTTCCTCTACCCGGGCACCACCGCGGTCGTGCAGGGTGCGGGCGGGCTGGGCCACATCGGCATCCAGGCCCTCGCGGCGCTGACCGCGACCAAGATCATCGTCGTCGACAAGAACCCGGACGCCCTCGCGCTGGCGAAGCAGATCGGTGCGGAGGAGACCGTCGTCGCCGACGGCAACCAGGTCGAGGCCGTGCAGGAGCTCACCGGCGGCGGCGCGACCGTGGTCTTCGACTTCGTGGCCGAGCAGGGCGCGGAGAACGACGCCTGGGCGATGACCGGCCCGGCCGGCTACAACTTCGTCCTCGGGTACGGCGGCAACCTCTCCGCCCCCACGCTCGACTTCGTCGCCGGCGAGAAGAACATCATCGGCAACATCGTCGGGACCTACAACGACCTCGCCGAGCTCATGGTCCTGGCCCAGGCGGGCAAGGTCACGCTGCACACCGTGCAGTACAAGCTCGACCAGGCGCTCGACGCCCTGCACGACCTGGACGCGGGCAAGGTGCGCGGCCGGGCGATCCTCGTCCCCTAGACGGACATACGTACAAGACGAACGTTCTTTCCCTGACCCACCACCGATCAGCAGAGACGCTGACGCAGGAGGAACCACATGTACGAGAAGGACGGCGAGAAGTACTTCATCGTCGACTCCCACAGCCACTTCTGGGACGCGTCCCGCGAGAACTGGGTCGAGGGCCGCGAGCAGTACGCCAAGGGCTGGATCGACTGCTTCTACGGCTACCACCAGCTCGGCCCGCCCGAGACCCACTGGGACTGGGAGCACTACCTCAAGGTCTCCCAGGACGACTTCGAGCGCGACGTCTTCGTGGAGGGCCACGTCGACTACTCGGTCTTCCAGTCGACGTACCTCAAGGAGTGGTACAAGAACGGCTTCAACACCGCCGACCAGAACGCGGCGCTGCTGGAGAAGTACGGCGACCGGATCATCGTCAACGGGCGGTTCGACCCGCGCGACGGCCAGGCCGGCATGGAGCAGTTCGAGGCCGACTGCGCCAAGTACAAGCACAAGGGCGTGAAGCTCTACACCGCGGAGTGGAACGGCGACTCGCGCGGCTTCAAGCTGACCGACCCCGAGTGCTACCGCTTCCTCAAGCGGGCCGAGGAGCTCGGCATCAAGAACGTCCACGTCCACAAGGGCCCGACCATCTGGCCGCTGGACAAGGACGCGTTCGACGTCGCCGACGTCGACCACGCCGCGACCGACTTCCAGAACCTGAACTTCATCGTCGAGCACGTGGGCCTGCCCCGCATCGAGGACTTCTGCTTCATGGCGGTGCAGGAGCCCAACGTCTACGCCGGCCTGTCGGTCGTCGTCGGCGGCCTCATGCACGCCCGCCCGAAGTTCTTCGCCAAGGTCATGGGCGAGCTGCTGTTCTGGGTCGGCGAGGACAAGATGACCTTCGGCTCGGACTACAACATCTGGACGCCGAAGTGGCAGGTCGAGGGCCTGGTCGACTGGCAGATGCCCGACGACGACCAGTTCGCCGACTACCCGCGGCTCACCACCGCGTCGAAGAAGAAGATCCTCGGGCTCAACGCCGCGAAGCTCTACGACCTCGACGTGCCCGCCGAGTGCCGCCTGCCCGACACCACCGCCGACGAGGCGATGGCTCCGGGCGAGGAGCTCGTCGACGGCAAGGCCGGGGCGCAGGCGTGACCGCGCGGCCTGCGGAGAGTCCCCTCCGGCAGGCCGTGTGGTCCGCGCTGGGGACGGTGCTCGACCCGGAGCTGGACGAGCCCATCACCGATCTCGACTTCGTCGAGTCGTGCACCGTCTCGCCCGACGGTTCCGGTGGCCACACCGTCACCGTCGGGCTCCGGCTGCCGACGTTCTTCTGTGCCCCGAACTTCTCGTTCCTGATGGTCGCCGACGCCTACGACGCGGTGACCGCGGTACCGGGAGTGAGCAGGGCACAGGTGACGCTGGCCGACCACCACGCCGCCGAGGAGATCAACGGTGGGGTCGCGGCGCACGCCGGGTTCGTCAAGTCCTTCGAGGGCTCGATCAACGGTGAGGCCGCGGCGGAGCTGGACGAGCTGCGCCACACCTTCCTGGCGAAGGCCGCGCTGGCCGGCCAGGACCGGGTGGCCCGTCCGCTCGTCGACGCCGGTCGCGGGCCCGACGAGCTGGCCGGGCTGACGCTCGGCGAGCTGGCCGGGACCGAGGCCGACACCGAGGAGCTGACGCGGATGCGACGGCGCCGGGAGGCCATCGGCCTGCCGGCCGGTGACGACGCGCCGCTGCTCGTGCACGGCGACGGCACGGCGGTGACCGTCGAGCAGGTGCCGCTGCACCTGCGCCGCGCGCGGCTGCAGCGGGTCGGCATCGAGACCAACGGCGAGTACTGCAAGGGCCTGCTGAAGATCCGCTACGAGACCGGCCGGACGGCGGCGACCGCCGGCCGCTGAACCACCGCACGACCGGGCCGCGCCCCTCCGCCGGGGGCGCGGCCCGCCTGCGTCCGGGCCGTCGGGCGGGGTGGCGCCACCGTCGAGGACCGCCGGCGACCTGCGAGCCCGCGCAGCTCCTCCGTGCCCGGGCGGTCGGCGGTCGCGCGCGTCAGCCGGAGCACACGCGTGTCCGCCGCGTCCGCGCGCGGGCTCCGGACCCGCGCAGCCGCGGCGTTCGCACGCGACACGGCGCGAGCGGACGCAGAACCTGCGCGCGGACTCCGGTGCCGACCTGGTCCGTACGCACGGGCCTCGATGCCCGTCGCCGGCTCCGTACCCGAGGGCGACGCAGCGCGATCACCACGTGAACGTCACCGCTCCTCGCTCGCGACATCGGCGCCCGCGCGCAACCTTCCCGCCCGCGCGCAACCTTCCCGCCCGCGCGCAACCTTCCCGCTCGCGCGCGAAACAGCACGAGCGAACAGCGGATCAGCACGCGAACCGCGGATCACCGCGTGCGGACAGCGGCCGGCCCCCGGACCGACCGCCCGCGGAGCACGACGCGAACGCCACAGCGGCTCGCGCGCGACTTCGATGCCCGCGCGCACCGTTGCCGCTCGCGCGCGAAACAGCACGAGCGAACAGCGGATCAGCGCGCGAACCGCGGATCACCGCGTGCGGAGTGCGGCCCCGCGGATCGGCATGTGCCGCAGGCGCGCGGCGGTACAGCGGGCGGCGGCACAGCGGGCGGCGGGACGACGCACGACGGGCGGGGCGGACGGGGCGGGGCGGACGGGGCGCGGGGCGGCGCGGTGGAGTCCGGCGGGTCAGCGCGGGGGTGGTGCGGCGTCGAGGACCCGGACGGTGTCGACGAGGCGGTACGCGTCGCCGTCACGGAAGGGCTCCAGGGCGCCCAGCAGCGCCTCCCGGACGGCGCCGGGACCGGCCGCGCGGGCGGCGTGCCGGCCGGGGCCCGAGGCGAGCACCCCGGCGACGAGGTCGTCGGGGTCCTCGTGCACCACCGGGACGCGCACCACCGCGATCTCGCGGACCGTCAGCCCGGCGAGCCCCGCGAGCTGCGTCAGGCGGGCGGGGTCGGTGAGCGCCGGTGCGCCGACGCCGCTGCGGTCCGGGCCGGGGTTGTTCTGCGGCGGCGCGGGTGCGGCCCCGGTCAGCGGGGCCAGCGCGGCGCCGATCACGGCGGCGTCGCACTCGTCGGGGGTGCCCCAGACGGTCGCCCGCACCCGGCCGTCGGCGACGCAGACCCGGCCGGCCTCGCGCAGCGCGAGCACCGGGTTCGTGAGGTGCTCCAGCACCTGGACCAGCGTCACGACGTCGAAGGTGCCGCCGTCGAAGGGCAGCTCGTGGGCGTCGGCGACGCGCAGGTCCGCGCCCGGGACGGCACGCTCGGCCGCGGCCAGGAGGCGCCGTTCGACGTCGACGCCGGTCACCGCGAGCCCGGCGGCCGCCGCGTCGGCGAGCAGCCTGCCCACGCCGCAGCCGACGTCGAGCAGCCGGGCGCCCGGCCCGGCACCGGCCAGGACGCGGTCGAACAGCGGGGACGCGGCGGGGGTGCTCACCCGCGCGACGCTAGCGGGACCCGGTCCTCGGCGGCAGGGTGGCGACGACCGCGACGGCCTCGGCCACCCAGCCGTCGAGCGCCTCGCCGTCCAGCTCGTCGGCCTGCTCGCCGGGGCCGCCGACGACGCGCAGCCAGCCGTCGAGCTCGCGGCCGTTCATCACCATCCGCGACGCGCCCGGCCGGGTCAGCAGCTCCGCCGCCCGGTCCGGGACGACCCGCACCATGATCCCGCCGGACCCGCTGACCGTGATCGTCATGTGGCCGTCGACCAGGAACGCGAGCCCGCCGAACATGCGTCGCTCCGCCGCGCCGTCGAGCCGGCTGCGGATCCGGGCGGCGAGCGCCTCGTCGTGGGCCACCGCCGCAGTATGGACCCCCGCCACGGACCCGCGCGCCGCTCAGCGGCCCCAGACGTCCTCGGCCACCGAGACGATCAGCTCCAGCTTGCGCTTCTGGTCGTCGACGGTCAGCTCGTTGCCCTCGACGGTCGAGGAGAACCCGCACTGCGGGGACAGGCAGAGCTGCTCCAGCGGCACGTACGCCGCGGCCTCGTCGATCCGGCGCCGCAGCACGTCGCGGTCCTCCAGCGCGCCGGTCTTGGTCGTGACCAGGCCGAGGACGACCTGCTTGCCCTCCGGCACGAACCGCAGCGGGGCGAACGTGCCGGAGCGCTCGTCGTCGAACTCGCAGAAGAACCCGTCCACGTCCAGGCCGCCGAACAGGGCCTCGGCGATGTGGTCGTAGCCGCCCTCCGCCGCCCAGGACGACCGGTAGTTGCCCCGGCACATGTGGGTCGTGACGGCCATGTCCGACGGCCGGTCCGCGATCGCGGCGTTGATCTGGCGGATGTAGCGCAGGTGCTGGGTGTCGGGGTCGTCGCCCTTGGCCGCGAGCTGCTCGCGGTGCGCGGGGTCGTTGAGGTAGGCCAGCGCGGTGTCGTCGAGCTGCAGGTAGCGGCAGCCGAGGTCGTACACCGCCCGCAGCTGGTCGGCGTAGGCGCCGGACAGGTCGGACCAGAACTCCTCGATGTCGGAGTAGACGTCGGCGGAGATCACGGCCCGGCCGCCGCGGGCGTAGACCATGCTCGGCGAGGGGACGGTGAGCTTCGGCGTCGCCCTCGTGACCTGCGAGGCCAGGTAGGCGAAGGCGGAGCCGAAGACGGGCTCGGCGAGGTGCACCCGCCCGTCGACGGCCATCCCGGCGGAGGTGAAGTTGTTCTGCCCGGACGCGTTGCGCATGGCGACCTCGACCCGACCGGAGGTCTTCGAGACCCCGCCGAGTGCGTAGATGAAGTCCATGTGCCACGACGTGCGGCGGAACTCGCCGTCGGTGGCCGAGCGCAGCCCGACCGACTCCTGGAGCGCGACGACGTCGGCGACCGCGGCGTCCTCGGCGGCGCGCAGGCCGGCGTCGTCGAGCTCGCCCGCGGCGTGCCGCTCCCGCGCGGCGAGCAGGGCGGGCGGGCGCAGCAGCGAGCCGACGTGGTCGGCGCGGAACGGGGGTGCGGTGCGGGTCGCCATCGGCCGAACGTATCGCCGGGTGCGCATGGCCGCCGACATCACTTCCGGGAAATGGGAGACCTATCGCGCACGCCAGTGCGGGTCGCGCCTCTCCCGCGCCGCGGCGGCCCCCTCGGCGGCGTCCTCGGTGGCCGCGACGACCCGGCGCAGCGTCTCCCCGAACCGGATCGCCTCGGTGCCGCCCATCTCCGGGCCCCGCACCGCCATCTCCTTGATCGCGCGCTGGGCGAGCGGGGCGCCCGCGGTGAGCCGGCGGGCGAGGTCGCGGGCGGCGTCCATCAGCCCGTCGTGCGGGACGACCCAGCCGGCCAGGCCGATCTCGTGCGCCCGGCGCGCGTCGATCGTCTCGCCGGTCAGCAGCAGCTCCATCGCGTACTGCCGGTCGATCATCCGCGGCAGCCGCAGCGCCCCGACGATCGTCGGCACGCCGAGCCGGGCCTCCGGGAAGGAGAACGTGGCCTCCTCCGAGGCGATCACGAAGTCGCACCAGGTCAGCAGCGTGACCCCGTAACCGACGGCCGGCCCGTTCACGGCGGCGACGATCGGCTTGAAGATCTCCCAGCCGCTCTCCAGCGAGTTGACCGTGGGCCGCTCGAAGAAGCTGCCGGGGAAGTCGCCCGCCGGGTTGCCGGTGGTGGATCCCATGTCCGCGCCCGCGCAGAACGCCTTCCCCGCGCCGGTGACGATCGCGACCCACGCCTCGTCGTCGCCGCGGAAGCGGTCCCAGGCGGCGTTGATCGCGCGGCGCATGTCGCCGTCGATCGCGTTCCGCTTCGCGGGACGGTCGTAGGTGATCGTCACGACGTGTCCGTCGCGCTCGTAGCGCACCCCGTCGGCCATCGGCCCATCCTGGCCGGGTCAGCCCGACGCGGCGACCCCCGGTGCGGCGGCGAGGTGGCGGGCCAGCGGCACCGCGGCCTCGCGGACCGCCCGTTCCAGCTCCCAGCGGCGCCCGGTGAAGTCCGCCCGGCTCACGACGACGGCCAGCGCGGCGGCCCCCGCCGGGTGCGGCACCGCGACGGCCAGCCCCGCCCGGCCGCGCGCGTGCTCCTCCACCTCGACCGCGACTCCCGCCGACCGGACCCGCAGCAGGTCCCGGTCGAGCAGGCGCCGGTCGGTGAGCGTGTGCGGGGTCAGCGGGGCGAGCGGACCGTGCCCGACGCCGAGGACGTCGGCGAGCCGCCCGCCCTCCAGTCCGGCGAGCAGCGCCTTGCCCGGCGCCGTCGCGTGCGCGGGCAGCGGCTCCCCGACGGCGGCGCCCGGGCCGGGGTGCGCCGCGCACGTCTCGGTGTGGGCGACGACGACGTCGTCGGAGCGCAGCACGGCCAGCACCGCCGCCGCCCCGACGGTCGTGTGCAGCTCGGCGAGCACCTCGCGGGCGGGCGCGGACGGCACGATCGGGTCGGTCATCCCCCGGTACAGCCCGACGAGCCGGTAGCCGAGCCCGTAGCCGCGCTCGGCGTGCAGCCGCACGAGGTAGCCCTCCTCGACCAGCGTCGCGAGCAGCCGGTAGGTCGTCGGCAGCGGCAGGTCGAGCCGCCGGGCCAGCGCCTTGGCGCTCACCCCGTCCCCGGCCTCGCCGACGGCCTCGAGCACCCGCAGGCCGCGGCGCAGCACCGTCCCCGCGCCCTCGCCGACCATCCCCCTAGTGTCGCGGTCACCGACGGCGGCACGCCAGGAGGAGGACGCGATGGCGGGGGGCTTCCGCCCGGTCGACCGGCCGGGACTGGCCGCGCACCTCGCCGGGCGGGCCGGGTCGCCGGCCGGGCGGGTGCGGGTCCTCGTCGACGGCGCCCCGCCCGCCGCGCCGCTGGAGCTGGCCCGCGCCGCCGCCGACCTGCTGCGCGCCCGCGGCCGCGACGCGCTCGCCGTGCACGCCGACGACTTCCTGCGGCCGGCGTCGGTCCGCCTGGAGCAGGGCCGTCACGACCCGGACATGTTCCTCGACGGCTGGCTCGACGAGCCGGCCCTGCGCCGCGAGGTGCTCGCGCCGATGGGCCCCGGCGGCAGCGGCCTGGTCCTGCCCCGGCTGCGCGACCTCGCACGCGACCGCGCGTTCCGCGACGAGCCGGTCCCGCTCGGGCCGGACGGGGTCGTCCTGCTCGCGGGCGGGCGGCTGCTCGGCCGCGGGCTGGCCGCCGAGCTGACGGTGCACCTGCGCGTCGGCGGGGCCGCGCTGCGCCGGCTGCTGCCCGCCGGGGAGGAGTGGACGGCACCCGCGTACGCCCGCTACGAGCGCGAGGGCGACCCCGGTGGGTACGCCGACGTGCTCGTCATGGCCGATCATCCCGACCGTCCGGCGCTGCGGGACGCCTGATCGGCGCACCGCGGTCGGCGACGGATCGTGACGAGAACCCGGGAAAGAGAAACGCGAGACCGGATCGGGTGACACCCGGAACAGATCTCGCGATGGCGGTCGTGACCGCCGGAGAGGGACAATCCCTCTGAGGGGAGGTTGTGGGCGAGGGGGGAGTTGAACCCCCACGTCCTTTCGGACACACGGACCTGAACCGTGCGCGTCTGCCATTCCGCCACTCGCCCGAGCGACGGGAGAAAGTTAGCACCCCACCCGGCAGCCGTTCACAGGGGGGTCCCCCGCGCGCCACGGTGCAGGTCCGGCCGCCGCGGCCCGGGGATGCGCCGTCGCGCCGGCACGGGTACATCGGAGGGGTGCGCGCCGGTGACGGGGCGGGGCCGGTCGCCCGCTTCCGTCGGGCCCCGCAGGACCCGCCGGATAACACAGATACGATCGGACGCACATCACCGACACGCCGATGCGGATGGAGGAGATCACTTGGGCCGCGTGGACCGCTTCGAGCGCCGACTTCAGGGGTTCGTGGGCGACGCCTTCGCGCGGGTCTTCGGAGGCAGTGTCGTCCCACAGGAAGTCGCACAGGCACTGCTGAGGGAAGCCGAGGACAACGTCGAGCAGCTCGCCGGAGGTCGCCTGCTGGCGCCCAACCGGTACACCGTGCTGCTCAGCCCCAGCGATCTCGACCGGATGGCGGGCGACGAGGACGGGGTGGTCGCATCCCTCTCGTCGCACGTGGCGAAGGAACTCACCGACCAGGGCTGGGACACCTACGGTGAGGTCGTAGTCTTCCTGGAGCGCTCCGAGGCGCTGCACACGGGACAATTCCGCACCCGCTCCGCTGTCGACCCCGACGCTTCCCGTCGGGCCGCCAACCGAGCACGCACCGCAGGAGAAGCACCCATGAGCCAGCAACCGGGCCACCCCGAGGAGAACGGGCAGTACGGATACGACCGGGGCGCCCCCGGCGCGCGTGGCCAGCAGACCTACGCGCCTCAGGGGTACGACCAGGAGCAGGGCTACGGCCAGCAGCAGGGCGGGTACGACCAGTACGGGCAGCAGGGCGGCTACGGCCAGGCCGGCTACGACCAGTACGGGCAGCCCCAGCAGGGCTACGGCCAGCAGCAGCCCGGGTACGACCAGTACGGCCAGCAGGGCTACGGCCAGCAGCAGGGCTACCAGCAGGGCGGGTACGACCAGTACGGCCAGCCCCAGCAGGGCTACGGCCAGCAGCCCGGCGGCTACCCCCAGCAGGGGTACGAGCAGGGCTACGACGGCTACGGCCAGCCCCAGGCCGGCTACGGCCAGCAGGGCTACGCGCAGCCCGGCTACCCCCAGCAGGGCGGCTACGAGCAGGGCTACGACGGCGGCTACGGCCAGCAGCAGGGCTACGGCCAGCAGCAGGGCTACCAGCAGGGCGGCTACGACCAGGGCTACGACGGCCAGGGTTACGGCGGCCAGGGCGGCTGGGGCGCTCCGGCGCAGCTGACCGCCATGCTGATCCTCGACGACGGGTCCAACCGCAACTACCAGCTCGCCGAGGGCACCCACGTCATCGGCCGCGGCCAGGACTCGCAGTTCCGCCTCCCGGACACCGGCGTCTCGCGCCGTCACCTGGAGGTCACCTGGGACGGCCAGGTCGCGACCCTGAACGACCTGGGCTCGACCAACGGCACCACGGTGAACAACTCGCCGGTGCAGTCCTGCCAGCTGACCGACGGCGACGTGATCCGCGTGGGTCACTCCAGCCTGGTCTTCCGGACCCAGGGCTGATCCACCCGCGCAGCGACAGCGGTACGTCGCCGCCCGCCCGGTCCAGCACCGGGCGGGCGGGCGGCGTGCGATACGAGAAGGGCGAACGGACGACGTGCCGGAACTGGTACTGCAACTGACCCGGGGCGGCTTCCTGGCCCTCCTGTGGTTGTTCGTCCTGCTCGCGCTCCAGGTGGTCCGCTCCGACCTCTACGCCGCGTCCGGCCTGCGGGCCTCCGCTCCCGGCCGGGCCGGCGGGCGTGCCGCCAAGGTCCGCGGCGGCGGTCGCGGCAAGGTCGCCCGCCAGCTGCTCGTCACCCAGGGCCCGCTGGCCGGCAGCCGCATCACCCTCGACTCCCGGCCGATCCTGATCGGCCGCGCGGACGACTCGACCCTCAAGCTCGACGACGACTACGCCTCGACCCGCCACGCGCGCATCGCGCAGCAGGGCGACGACTGGTACGTCGAGGATCTCGGGTCGACGAACGGCACCTATCTCGAACGTAATAAGGTCACCGGGCCCACCCGGGTCCCCCTGGGGACACCGGTCCGCATCGGCAAGACGGTGATCGAGCTGCGATCGTGACGGGCACGGAGCGACCATGAGGTACCGACCGTGAACACGCCGCGACCAACCGCTCCCCCGGTGCCGCGGCCGTCCGACCGGCCCCGCGGTTCCCGATCACCCCGACGTGCCCCGACCGAAGCCGGAGCCGCCCCGTGACACTGGTGCTGCGCTATTCGGCCCGCAGTGACCGCGGACTCGTCCGGCAGAACAACCAGGACGCCGTCTACGCCGGCCCCCGCCTGCTCGCCCTCGCCGACGGCATGGGCGGTCACGCCGCGGGCGAGGTCGCCTCGTCCCTGGTCATCTCCGCGCTGGCCCCGCTCGACGACGACGTGCCGGGCGACGACCTGCTCGCCGAGCTCCGCGACGCGACCCACGACGGCAACGAGGCGATCTCCCGCCACGTCGCCGACGCCCCCGACCTCGAGGGCATGGGGACCACGCTGACCGCGATCCTGTTCGCGGGCTCCCGGCTGGGCATGGTCCACGTCGGCGACTCGCGCTGCTACCTGCTGCGCGACGGCGAGTTCACCCAGATCACGAAGGACGACACGTTCGTCCAGTCGCTGATCGACGAGGGCCGGATCACCGAGGAGGAGGCGCACACGCACCCGCAGCGGTCGCTGCTGCTGCGCGCCATCACCGGCCAGGACGTCGACCCGTCGCTGTCCATCCGCGAGGCCCGCGCCGGTGACCGCTTCCTGCTGTGCTCCGACGGCCTGTCCGGCCCGGTCAGCGACGAGACGCTGCACCACACGCTGGAGGACTACCCGGACCCGCGCGAGTGCGCCGACCGGATGATCGAGCTGGCGCTGCGCGGCGGCGGCCCGGACAACATCACCTGCATCGTCGCGGACGTGGTGGACGTCGACTACGCCGACGACGCCCCGATCATCGGCGGCTCGGCGGGCCGCAACCCGCGCGCCGGCGACGGCGACTACCGCCACGACGAGCGGACCCCGCACTCCTCGGCGCAGCGCGCCGCGGCGACCACCCTGCCGCGCACCGAGCCGGTCCGCCTGGAGCCGGCCGCCGAGGACGTGCCGCGACGCCGGCGCGGCCTCAAGCCGGTGCTCGCGCTGCTGGGCGTGCTCGTCGTGCTCGCGGCCGGGGTGTTCGTCGCCCGGGCGCTGGTGCTGCAGCAGTACTACGTCGGCGTCGACCAGAACCAGGTCGCGATCTACCAGGGCGTGCGCGGCAACGTGCTCGGGATCCCGCTGCAGCGGGTCGCCGAGCGCACCGACATCGACCTCGACGACCTCCCGCAGTCGGTACGGACCCAGGTCTCCGACGGGATCGTGTCCGACGACGGCGACACCGGCGCCCGCGAGACGCTCGACCGGCTCCGGGACCGGATGCTGCCGCTCTGCTCGACACTGAACCCGCCGCAGGCGCCGCCGGCCGTCGTGCAGGTGCCGGGCGCCCCGCCGGTGACCACGACACCGCTGCCGACCGTCACCCCCGACCCGGGCCGGAACTGCCGGCTCGACGGCTGATGGCGACGGCGGGCTCCGGCACGGAGCCGACCACACCCACCGGACGCGGCATCGAGCTGATGATGCTCGCGCTCGCCGCCGTCCTGACCACCGGTGCGCTGGTGCTGGTGGAGGCGAACCAGGAGCAGTCCCTGACGACCGACCTGCTCTGGGTCGGTCTCGCCTACCTGGTGCTGTTCGCGGGCGCGCACGTGGCGGTGCGGTTCCTCGCGCCCTACGCCGACCCGCTGATCCTGCCGTCGGTGGCGCTGCTCAACGGCATCGGCCTGGTCATGATCCACCGGCTGGACCTGGCCCGGGCCGCCCGCAACGAGCTGCTCGGCCGCGAGGTCGGCTCGGGGCTGATCGGCGCCCAGATCACCTGGACCGTCGCCGGCCTCGCGCTGTTCGCGCTGGTGCTGTTCTTCGTGCGCGACCACCGCACGCTGGCCCGCTACGGCTACACCGCGGGCTTCGTCGGGCTCGTCTTCCTGGCGATCCCGGCGTTCCTGCCGTCGTCGATCTCCGAGGTAAACGGCGCGAAGCTGTGGATCCGGATCCCCGGCGGCCCCGGCATCCAGCCCGGTGAGTTCTCCAAGATCCTGCTGATCATCTTCTTCGCGGCGTACCTGGTCCAGAAGCGCAACCTGCTCTCCACGGCGGGCCGGCGCTTCCTGGGCATGGAGCTGCCGCGCGCCCGCGACCTCGCCCCGCTGCTCGTCGCCTGGGGGCTCTCGGTCGGCGTGCTGGTCCTGCAGCGCGACCTCGGCAGCTCGCTGCTGATCTTCGGGCTGGTCCTGGTGCTGCTCTACACCGCGACCGAGCGGGTGTCCTGGCTGGTGATCGGGCTGTCGGCGTTCGCGGTCGGCGCGGTCGTCGCGTACAACCTGTTCGGCCACGTCCAGACCCGTGTCGCCATCTGGCTGGACCCGTTCGCCGACTACGAGGGCGGCGGGTTCCAGCTGGCCCAGGCCCTGTTCGGGCTGGGCACCGGCGGCGTCGGCGGCACCGGCCTGGGTGCCGGCCAGCCGAACCTGGTGCCCTTCGCCGAGTCGGACTTCATCTTCTCCTCGCTCGGCGAGGAGCTCGGCCTGATCGGGCTGGCCGCGATCCTGCTCGTCTACCTGGTGCTGATCACCCGGGGGCTGCGCTCGGCGCTGGCCGTGCGCGACTCCTACGGCAAGCTGCTCGCGACCGGGCTGTCGTTCTCGGTCGCGCTGCAGATCTTCGTGGTCATCGGCGGCGTGACGAAGCTGATCCCGCTGACCGGCCTGACGCTGCCGTTCCTGTCCTACGGTGGGTCCTCGCTGCTGGCGAACTACGTGCTGGTGGCCGTCCTGCTGCGGATCTCGCACGTCGCCCGGGCGCCGCTGCCCACCCGCCCCGCGCCCCAGCGCGCCCCCATCGCCGAGGCCAGCACCGAGCTGGTCCAGCGCCCCGGGGCCACCGCCGCCGAGAGGAGTGACCCGTGAACCGCCCGGTCCGCCGCGTCGCCCTCGCCGTGATGGTGATGATCGTCATCCTGCTCGGCAACATCACCTACGTGCAGGTGGTGATGGCCGGGCAGTACCGCGACGACACCCGCAACCAGCGGTCGCAGATCGACGAGTACTCCCGCCAGCGCGGCCAGATCGTCGCCGGCAACCAGGTGCTCGCGCAGAGCGTGGAGACCGACGGCCGGCTGCGCTTCGCCCGCCAGTACCCCGACGGGCCGGCGTTCGCGCCGATCACCGGCTTCCTGTCGACCGTCTACGGCAAGAGCGCGCTCGAGCGCTCCGCCGACGAGGTCCTCAACGGCACCGACGACCGGCTGTTCGTCCGCCGGCTGTCGGACCTGATCACCGGGCGCGACCCGGCCGGCGGCAACGTCGTTACCACCGTCGACCCCGAGGTGCAGCGCGTCGCCTACGACGGCCTGGCCTCCCGCGGCTACACGGGCGCCGTCGTCGCGCTGCGGCCGCAGACCGGCGAGATCCTGGGGATGGCCTCCACGCCGTCCTACGACCCGAACCCGCTGGCCGCGCCCGACGCGGCCCGCCAGCAGGACGCCTGGAAGCGCTACAACGGCGAGGACCCCAACCCGCTGACCAACCGGGCGATCAACGAGATCGAGCCGCCCGGGTCGACGTTCAAGCTGGTCACCACGGCCGCGGCGCTGCAGAACGGCTACACCCCCGACAGCCAGCTCACCGCCGCCCGCAACATCCAGCTGGCCGACTCCACGACCACCCTGGAGAACTACAACGGGTCGGCCTGCGGCGGCGGCGCGACGGCGTCGCTGCGCGAGGCACTGGCCCGCTCCTGCAACACCGCGTTCGCCCAGCTCGGCGGTGAGCTCGGCCCGGACAAGCTGCGGGCGCAGGCCGAGGCGTTCGGCATCGGCCGCACCGACCTGCAGATCCCGATGCCGGTCACCGCCTCGCAGGTCGGCCCGATGTCGGACACCCCGTCGACGCAGCAGTCGGCGATCGGCCAGCGCGACGTGCGGCTCACCCCGATGCAGCTCGCGATGATCGGCGCCTCGATCGCGAACGGCGGCCAGACGATGGCCCCGTACCTGGTCAAGGAGGTGCAGAGCCAGACCCTCGACGTCGTCGACACCACCGAGCCGGACCGGATGGCCCGCTCGATGCCGGCCGACGTGGCCCGCACCATGACCGACCTCATGATCGGCTCGGAGGACCGGACGTCGGGCGGCGGCAAGATCACCGGCGTCCAGATCGCGTCGAAGACCGGCACCGCCGAGCACGGCACCGACCCGAAGAACACCCCGCCGCACGCCTGGTACGTGGCGTTCGCCCCGGCTCAGAACCCGACCGTCGCGGTGGCCGTGCTCGTCGAGAACGGCGGCGACCGCGCCCTGGAGGCGACCGGCGGCTCCGTCGCGGCGCCGATCGGGCGCGCCGTCATCGCCGAGGCGCTGCGGGACGCCCAGTGAGCCCCCGGGACCCGGCCCGGCGCAGGTCCCCGGCGGGACCGTGAGCGCCCTCGCGGCCGGCCAGCTGATCTCCGAGCGCTACCAGCTGGACCGGCGGATCGCGGTCGGCGGGATGGGCGAGGTCTGGGAGGCCTCCGACACCCGCCTGGGCCGCAGCGTCGCGGTGAAGGTGCTCAAGGCCGACCTGTCCGACGACCCCGAGTTCCTGCACCGCTTCCGCATCGAGGCGCGCACCGTCGCCTCGCTGGACCACGCCGGGATCGCCGCCGTGCACGACTACGGCGAGGACGACGGCCCGTCCGGCGGTGGCCGGACGGCGTACCTGGTGATGGAGCTGGTCCGCGGCGAGCCGCTGTCGTCGCGGATCGGGCGCGGACCCATCCCCGTCGAGGAGTCGCTCGACATCCTCGAGCAGGCCGGGCGCGCGCTGTTCGCCGCGCACGAGCGCGGGTTCGTGCACCGCGACGTGAAGCCCGGCAACATCCTGCTGCGCACCGACGGCGTCGTGAAGCTGACCGACTTCGGCATCGCCAAGGCCGCCGACGCCGTCCCGGTGACCCGGTCCGGCATGGTCATGGGCACCGCGCACTACATCGCGCCGGAGCAGGCCTCCGGCGAGGAGGCCGGGCCGTCCGGGGACGTGTACTCCCTCGGCGTCGTCGGCTACGAGTGCCTGGCCGGCGTGCGCCCGTTCCGGGCCGAGAGCGCCGTCGCCGTCGCGATGATGCAGGTGCGCGACGAGCCGCCGCCGCTGCCCGACGGCATCCCCGAGCGGGTCCGCGAGCTCATCTCCTCCGTGCTGGTCAAGGACCCCGAGCAGCGCTACGCCGACGGCGCCGAGTTCGCCGAGGCGGTCGCCGCGGTGCGGCGCGGGCACCGCCCGCCGCCGGCCGGCATCCCCGCCCCCGGCGGGTACGCCCCCGACCTGCGGGGCGGTGCGGCGGGGACCGCCGACCAGCCGGCCCGGCACACCCACCGCGGCGGGGCCGACGACGAGCCGCGCGAGGACCGCGGTCCGCGCACGGGTGACCCCTTCACCGGGCCGCGACGGCCCGGGTCGGACCGTTCCCGCCCGGACGGGGTGTCCCGCCCGGTCACCGGCCCGCGGACCGGCGAGGGGCCCGCACGGCAGTCGGGCCCGTGGACGCCGGGGGGCACGCCCCCGCGCTCGGGACCGGTCGCCGTCCCGCCGGGGTCGCCGGCCCACGGTGCGTCGCTGCGCCCGCCGCCGGGCCCGCACACCGGTCCGCCGACGGGTGCGCACGGCCGCCCGCCGGGCGTCCCCGGGCCGGGTACGCCGGGCCCGCAGCGGCCCGTCCCGCTGCGTCCCCCCGTGCGCCGCAACGCCTCCGCCGACCGGATGCCCGAGCAGCACCCGTCCGGGCCGCTCGACCTGACGCCGAAGCGGTCCGGGCGGGCGAAGGCGTGGCTGGCGGTGCTGTTCGTGCTGCTGACCGTCGCCGCGGTGGTGCTGGCGGTGCTGATCCTCGGCGGGACCTCGCCGGACGCGATGCGGCCCGGGTCGATGGGTGCCCCGCCCGGTACCGTGAGCACCGCGGCCGGACCGGCCGCCGGGCCCGCGCAGGAGGTGGCGGCCACGGCGCCGCTCGTCGCTCCCCCTGCCGAAGATCGACCGGAGGTGCGCGGTGATGGCCCGGTGATGACCCGGTGATCCCATCGGAGCGGCGCTCCGGCGCACACACCGCCCGTCCGGGACCGGCCGCCTCCGCCGACCGGCATGATGAGTACGCCTTCGACCCCGGGAACCAGAACCGATGACGACACCACGACTGCTCTCCGAGCGCTACGAGCTGGGCGACCCGCTCGGCTACGGCGGCATGTCCGAGGTCCACCGCGGCCTCGACACCCGGCTCGGCCGGGACGTGGCGGTCAAGGTGCTGCGCGCCGACCTGGCCCGCGACCCGCAGTTCCAGCTGCGGTTCCGCCGCGAGGCGCAGAACTCGGCGTCGCTGAACCACCCGGCGATCGTCGCGGTGTACGACACCGGCGAGGTCCAGTCCGAGTTCGGCCCGCTGCCCTACATCGTCATGGAGTTCGTCGACGGGCAGACGCTGCGCGAGATCGTCAAGACCACCGGCCCGATGAGCCAGCAGCGCGTCGTCGAGGTCATGGCCGACGTCTGCGCCGCGCTCGACTTCTCGCACCGGCACAACATCATCCACCGCGACGTCAAGCCCGCGAACGTGATGATCAACGGTGTCGGCGCGGTCAAGGTCATGGACTTCGGCATCGCCCGCGCGCTGGGCGAGGGCCAGAACGTCACCCAGACCGCGGCCGTGATCGGCACCGCGCAGTACCTGTCCCCCGAGCAGGCCCGCGGCGAGGCGGTGGACGCCCGGTCCGACGTCTACGCCGCAGGCTGCGTGCTGTTCGAGCTGCTCACCGGCGAGCCGCCGTTCACCGGCGACACCCCGGTCGCGGTGGCCTACCAGCACGTGCGGGAGGACCCGCGCGCCCCGTCGGAGCTGAACCCGTCGGTGCCCCCCGCGCTCGACGCGGTGGTGCTCAAGGCGCTCAGCAAGAACCCGGCCAACCGCTACCAGTCGGCCGCGGAGATGCGCGCGGACCTGGTGCGGGTGCGCAACGGCGAGCCCGTGCACGCGCCGCTGGTGATGAGCGAGCACGAGCGCACCCACATGATGGCGCACGACGG
The DNA here is from genome assembly GCF_037727765.1 of Pseudonocardia spirodelae. NCBI lineage: Bacteria > Bacillati > Actinomycetota > Actinomycetes > Pseudonocardiales > Pseudonocardiaceae > Pseudonocardia > Pseudonocardia spirodelae. The sequence continues at coordinate 36,236 of NZ_JBBJUP010000019.1, forward strand.
CGCCACCCAGGCGATGGCGACGCGCCGGCTCGACGCGGGCGGCCCGCCCACCGGCCGGCACGTCATGCCCCCCACCCACCCGGAGTACGACGACGGGGACGGCCGCGGGAAGGGCCGCAAGGCGCTGCTGTGGGTCCTCGCCGTCGCCGTCGTCGGGCTGCTCGGCTTCGTCGGCTTCCAGGTGTTCACCTCGTCCTCCCCCGACCAGGTGTCGGTGCCCGACGTGCTCGGCCAGACGCCGGACCAGGCCCGCCAGCGCATCACCGACGTCGGCCTGCTGTTCTCCCAGCAGAACGAGCCCTCCGACGTCGCGCAGGTCGGCAAGGTCGTGCGGACCGACCCCGGCGGCGGCAACCAGGTCGCCGAGAACAGCCGGGTGACCGTCTACGTCGGCAGCGGTCCCGCCCAGGTGACGGTCCCGAGCGTCGAGGGGCTCAGCCCCGAGGAGGCCGAGGCCAAGCTGCGCGAGGCCGGGCTGCAGGTCGGCGGGCGCACCGAGCGCGACACCACGAACTCCGCGCAGGTCGGCAAGGTCGTCACCTCCGACCCGGGCCCGGGCCAGCAGGTCGCCGGGAACACCCCGGTGTCGCTGGTCGTCGGCCGCCAGCCGACGACGATCCAGGTGCCCGACGTGTCCGGCCAGTCGGCCGACGCGGCGCGCGCCACCCTGCAGGGCCGGGGCTTCACCTCGATCACCACGACCGAGGTCGACAGCAGCGGCCAGGCCGGGCAGGCCGTCGGGACGAACCCGTCGGCCGGCACCCGGGTGGCCGCGGACCAGACCATCACGATCCAGATCAGCCGCGGCAACCAGAACCAGGTGCCCAACGTGGTGGGTCAGCGCGTCGACAGTGCGATCAGCACGCTGCAGGAGGCCGGCCTGTCCCCGAGCATCCGGCAGGTCGACGTGTCGGACTCCTCGCAGAACGGCATCGTGCTGCAGCAGAGCCCGTCGGGCGGGTCCGACGCGTCCAGCGGCCAGACCGTCACGCTCACCGTCGGCAGCTCCTCCGGCGGCGGTGGTGGCGGCGGCGACGGGGACAGCGGCAGCAGCGGCTTCCCGTTCAACTGACGATATTGCAGGGAGGGACCGTGCGCGTCCTCGTCGTCGACAACTACGACAGCTTCGTCTACAACCTGGTCCAGTACCTGGCCCAGCTCGGGGCCGACCCGGTCGTGCGCCGCAACGACGAGGTCGAGCTCGACGAGCTCGACGAGGTCGGCGCCGTCCTGGTCAGCCCCGGCCCGGGGACCCCGGAGCGGGCCGGCCGCAGCGTCGAGGTGATCCGCCGGGCCGCCGATCGCGGCACGCCGCTGCTGGGTGTCTGCCTGGGGCACCAGGCGCTCGCGACCGCCTGGGGTGGTGTGGTCGAGCGCGCGCCCGAGCTGCTGCACGGCAAGACCTCCCAGGTGTTCCACGACGACACCGGCGTCCTCGCCGGGCTCCCGTCGCCGTTCACCGCCACCCGCTACCACTCGCTGACGATCGCCCCGAGCGGGCTGCCGTCCGAGCTGCAGGCGACCGGGCACACCGAGACGGGCCTGATCATGGCCGTCCGGCACCGGGAGCTGCCGATCCAGGGCGTGCAGTTCCACCCGGAGTCGGTGCTCACCGAGGGCGGGCACCGGATGCTGGCGAACTGGCTGGGCGAGGCCGGCTACGAGGTGCCCGCCGAACTGGTGACGCGGCTGACCGAGGAGATGGCCGGGCTCGTCGCCGGCGTCTGAGCGGTCCGGACCCGGCCCCCGCGCGTCCCGGGAGCCCCGGGTCGGTGACGTGTCCCGCCCGTGTCGGCGGTGTGACCCGCCCGGCCGGGCGGTCGCGCTACCGTGGTGGCGGATCCGTCCGGGTCGCCGCGCCCCGCGGCGCGGGCGCCCCGTCGCAGGTCCCGCCCCCGGCCGGCGCACCGGCCGGACCCCCGTGTCCGACTCCGACAGGCGATGAGGTCCGCACAGATGCCGAAGTCGAAGGTCCGCAAGAAGGCGGCCTACACCCCGCCCCCGGTCAGCCGCACCCCGCAGAAGGTCGCCGGCCCCACGCACCCCGCCTACATCGCCGTCATGGTCGCGATGTGGGTGCTCGGCCTGGCCTGGCTGGTCGTCAACTACCTCGCGGGCCCGTCGATCCCGTTCATGGCCGCGCTGGAGAACTGGAACTTCATCATCGGGTTCTCACTCATCGTGATCGGCCTCCTGATGACCATGCGGTGGCGTTGACCAGCAGAAACACACGGGTGTGAGTTGTCCACGCTGTGGATGAACGCTGTGGACAACTTCACATGACCACGTACGGTGATCGAATGCGGTGGTCGACGCCGGTGGGCGCCGTCGTCGCGCTGTGGGTGCTCGCGGCCGCCGCGACCGCGTGGGTCGTGGCGCTGCTCGTGTCCGGGGCGGACCCGGCCGGGGCGCTCGTCGCGGGCGTCGCCGCCGTGGGTCTGGGGCTCGCGGCGGCGTCGGGGACCCGGGCCCGGCCGCGCCTGGAGGCCGGTCCTGAGGGCATCACGGTGCGCCGGCTGACCTGGACCCGGCACGTGCCCTGGTCCCGCGTCGACGAGGTACGGCTGCTGCGGACGCGCCGGCTGGGCCGCGAGTCGGTGCTGCTGGAGCTGGAGCTGCGCGACGTCGACGACGCCGAGCGGCTCGTCGTCCTGGGGCGGGCGGAGCTCGGCGCGGATCCGGTCGACGTCGCCGACGACCTGGCGGTGCTGCGCCCGGACCACCACCCCGGGAACGGCCCGGGACACGGCCGGCCGGATCAGTAGCCGGCCGCGAGCAGCCCCGCGGCCCGCACGCCGATCAGCACCAGCGCCAGCACCGCGAGCCCGGCCACGGCGAGGGCCTGCGTGCGGCGGCGGCTCGGCGAGCCCGCACCCAGGTGCACCAGGGCCGCGGTCGCCGCGGCCCCGAAGAGCAGCCCGCCCAGGTGTCCCTGCCAGGAGATGCCCTGGATGCTGAGGCTGAGCACGGCGTTGATGGCGATCACCGTGACGACCTGCCCGGTGGGCAGCTTCAGCCGCCGCAGCAGCACGAACAGCGCACCCATCAGGCCGAACACGGCCCCGGAGGCGCCGGCGGTGGCCCCGGCGGGGTTGCTGAACAGCATGACCAGCGCTGCGCCGCCGAGCATGGACACGCCGTACACGGCGAGGAACCGGGCGCGCCCGAGCACCGTCTCGACCTCACGGCCGATGATCCACAGGGCGAACATGTTGAACGCCAGGTGCAGGGGCCCGATGTGCAGGAAGCCGGAGGAGACGATCCGCCAGATCTCCCCGCCGGCCACCAGCGCCGGGACGAGGGCGCCCTCGTCGAACAGCGCCGAGGCGTAGTTCTGCATGAGGCTGCCCGCGGTCAGCGCGGTCAGCGCGTAGACCGCCACGTTCACGACGATCAGCGCGGGAACGGCCACCGGCCGACCCGCCGCGCTCGCCCCGGCGACGGTGCGCCGGCGCGGTGCGGAGGCCGCCGCCTGCGCCAGGCAGTCGACGCAGTGCTGCCCGACCGAGGCCGGGCGCAGGCACTCCGGGCAGGCCGGCCGGTCGCAGCGCGTGCAGGCGAGCGCGGTCGGGCGCCCGGGATGGCGGACGCAGTCCGGGTCGGGCCCGCCCGCGGCGGGCCGCCCCGTCCACGGCGGTCCGCCGCCGTCGGGTCGTTCGCTCACCACGGCCCGTCCACCCGCCGGTCGGAGAACAGCGGGCTCAGGCCCGCTCGATCTCGATCTTCTCGATGACCACGTCGGTCAGCGGCCGGTCGGCCTGCCCGGTGGTCGTGTTGGCGATGGCGTCCACGACGGCCCGCGACTCGGCGTCGGCGACCTCACCGAAGATGGTGTGGCGCCGGTTCAGGTGCGGGGTGGGGCCCACCGTGATGAAGAACTGCGACCCGTTGGTCCCGGGGCCGGCGTTCGCCATCGCGAGCAGGTAGGGCCGGTCGAACTTGAGCTCCGGGTGGAACTCGTCGCCGAACTGGTAGCCCGGGCCACCGCGACCGGTACCGGTCGGGTCGCCGCCCTGGATCATGAAGCCGCTGATCACACGGTGGAAGATCGAACCGTCGTAGAACGGCCCGGAGTCGCCGCCGCTCGCGTTCGGCCCCGTGTAGTCCTTGCTGCCCTCCGCGAGGCCGACGAAGTTCGCGACCGTCTTCGGCGCGTGGTCGCCGAACAGCTCGACGCGGACGTCGCCCTCGGAGGTGTGCAGGACGGCCGTCGTCTTGGCGTTTCCTGGTTCCGTCACGGCTACCATCGTGCCAGTAAGCAGCCGCATCCGTGGGAAGCAGGTCCGGAACATGAGTGCCGAAGCCACGCGGGCCCGTGCCCGCAGGGACGCCGCCGAGGCCGTGCACACCCTGGCCGACGCGGGACGGATCGCCGGCGGGGCCGCCGTCGGGGCGGTCACCGGCGGGGTCTCCGCGCGACTGTCCGATCTGTCCGACGCCGTCGCCGGCTCGGTGCACGACGCGCGGCAGGCGCTGGCCGAGGCCATCGAGCCGTCCCCGGTGGCGGTCCGCCGCGCACCGTGGATCCTCGCGGTGCTGCTGCTGAGCGGCCTCGCCGCCTGGGCCTGGGCCACCGTGCTGCGCCGCGACCGGGCGGTGGACCCGGGCACCCCGGTGTCGACCGTCCCGCCCAGCGACGACCAGATCCACGGCAAGCCCGTCGGGCAGGGCCGCGGGCAGACCTCCACCGGGCGCTGAGTCAGCGGTCCCCGGGCCGCAGCGTCGTCAGGAAACCGGTGACGGCGGCCTCGTAGCCGTCGGGGTCGGCGTTCCAGCTCCCGGTGTGCTCGGTCCCGGTGAACTCCCGGTAGGTCACCGGCCAGCGGTGCCCCGGCGCCGCCGCGGCGAGGTCGCGGCTGAGCGCGACCGGGACGGCGGTGTCGGCGTCGCTGTGCAGCAGCAGCGTCGGCGGCCGCACCGCGGGCGGGCGGCGGACCAGGTCGAAGCGGTCCAGGTCGATCCCGATCCGCCGCTCGGTGAACCGGGCCGCCACCCCCGCCAGCGACGGCGGCAGCCCGCGGTTGCGCGCCTGCCGGCGCAGCGTGCGGCGCCAGTCGAGCAGCGGTGCGTCCCAGACGACACCGTCGACGAGCCCGGCGTGCGGGGAGCGGTCGAGGAACGCACCGCCGACCGCGGCCCCCATCGACCACCCGACGAGCAGCAGCCGGCGCGCCCCGTGGACCAGGGCGTAGGCCGCGGCGGCGTCGACGTCGCGCCACTCGGTGTCACCCAGGTGCGACCGCCCGTCCGGCGACGGCGGCGCCGTCCCGTCCCCGCGGTAGCTCACGACCAGCAGGGTCGGGCCCGCCGCGTGCAGTGCGGGCAGCATCCGCAGCGCCTCGCGGCGGGTCCCGCCGCGCCCGTGCACGCACAGCGCCCAGGTCTCGGTGTCGGCGCCGGGGATCCGCCACGCCGGGGCGGGCCCGAGGTCGGTGGGGACCTCGACGTCGTCGAAGGCGAGCCCGCGGGCGGACGGGTCCGGGTCGTACGGGCCGGCGTCGAGCACCGCGGGGCCGGTCGTGGGCACCGGGCCCCCGCGCAGCTCCCGCACGACGGTGCGCCGTCCCCGTTCCAGGACCGGCCCGACGACGGCGAGCCCGGCCGGACCGCGCAGCCCCCACACCCCCGGCTGCGACGCGAGCCGGGTACGGGCCAGCTCGACGGTGCCGCCACCGGCCCGCAGCACGCGCTCCGGCAGCCCGGGGTGCGCGGCGGGGTGCAGCAGGACGGTGGAGTAGTGCCAGCCGACGGCGGCGGCCCCGCCGGCGCCCCCGAGGGCACCGGCCAGCATCCCCGCGGCGGGGGCCGCCCGGCGGACGGAGCGTCGGACGGACGGGCTCGGCGCGCGCACGCGCTCATCCTGCTCCGCCCGCACCGGGCGCCGCGACCGGTGCCCATCGGCAGCACAGCGTGACGATCTCCGCGGTGCACGTGCGAGCCCCCTCTCGGGTTGCCACTCGTACGGGTGAAGATCGGCGTGCGACGGGTGCGGAGCGCAACCGAGCACAGTGGATCTCGTTGTCCTCCGGCGAGGGTCACCCCGGTGGCCCTCAGCTCCCCAACCCCCATCGGAAGGACGCGCGCATGAACCCGCTCGCCCGTACTGCCCTCCGGGTGTCGCTCGCCGGCGCCGGTGTCGCCGCGCTCGGCGCCGGCGTCGTCGGCCACGCCTCGGCCGCCGAGCTGCCCGAGCCCCTGGACGCCGCCGACACCTCGGCCCTCACCGACGCCCTGCCGTCCGCGGGCGGGGAGGGCACGTCCTCCTTCGGCGACCTGCAGTCGCCGCAGATGCAGCTCGCGGGTCTGCCCGAGCTGCCGGCCGGCGACGCGGTGTCCCCCGACGCCCTGTCCTCCGACGCGCTCTCCACCGACGCCCTGCCGACGGACGCGCTCCCCACCGACGCGCTCCCCACCGACGCCCTGCCGACCGACGCGCTCCCCACCGACGCCCTCACCGACCGCTCCGTCGGCGACCAGCTGCCGACGCTGGAGATCCCGGACGTCATGTACCTCGAGGCGCCGACCGTCTCGTTCTGAGCGCCGGGCCCCCGACCGGCGCTCCCCCGGCCGTCCGTCCGCCGCCCCTCCCGGGCCGCGGGCGGGCGGCCGTGCCGTGTCGGGCCTGCTGCGTCCGGTGCGCCGCCGTCGCGCTCAGGGCCGCCCGTGCCGCGGTTCCGGTGGCGGCGCCGGCACCACCGGTGCCCGCACCACCAGCTCGTAGCGGTCGAACGACCCCTCGTCGTCGACGACGTGGCGCAGGAACCGGAACCCCGAACGCCGCGCGACCCCGACCGACGCGGTGTTCTGCGGATCGACGTCGATCGAGATCCACCGCACGTCGCCCCGCTCCCCCAGGTAGCGCGAGGCCAGCCGCACCGCCCGGGTCGCGAGCCCGCGCCGCCGGAAGGCGGGGTACACGCCGTAGGACAACCCGGCCCGGGCGTCGCCCGGGTCCAGGTCGACGTCGATCGTCCCGGCCAGCACGGAGCCGCCGTCGACACGGATGCCGAAGCTCAGTTTGGGCCCGTCGTCGGCCCAGCGTTCGATCGCCCGCCGCACGTGCGCCCGGGCCGTCGCCGGGGTCGCCGGCGCACCGCCGAGCCAGCGGACGATCTCGGCGTCCTCACCGGCCAGCTGGGCCTGCACGTCGTCCCAGTCGAGCGGGCTGAGGACGACGACGCCGTCCGCCAGCATGTTCGAGGGCCGTGCCACGCCACCATCCTGCCCCAGGCGTCGCCGTGCGTGATCGGGCCCTCCCCCCTCCGTGGCGGCGCGTCAGACCGACGGCGCCGCGCGCACCCGGTAGCGCATCAGCAGGGTGTCGTCACCGGTGACGACGCTGACCAGCTCCAGGCGGGCCGGGTCCATCCCGGCGCCGCGGGCGATCCGGCCCGCCTCCCCGGACACGAGGAACGGGGCCAGGGTCAGCCGGAACTCGTCGACGAGGCCGGCCTCGGCCAGGCTCCCGAACAGCGCGGGCCCGCCCATGCAGTTGATCCGGCGCAGGCCCCGTTCGGTGAGCGCGGCGATCGCGACGGCCAGGTCGACGGACCCGTCACCGGTCAGGACGACCTCGGCGCCGGCGTCGGTCCAGCGGCCGCGCAGGTCGGCGGGCACCGACTCGCAGGTGAGCACGAGCGTCGGGACCAGGGTGTCGGTCAGCACGGGCGCCGAGGGGTCCAGCGACTTCCCCGAGGAGGTGACCACCGCCGTCGACGGCAGCGCCGACAGCCCGAACCGGCGGCGCCGGTCGTCCATCCGGTCGGTGTGCTTCACCCCGGTGAAGCCCTCGGCGGTGGCCGTCCCCGCGGCGACGAGCACGACGTCGGCCAGGTCGGTCCCCAGGTCCAGCACCGCCCGGTCGGGCGGCGTCGAGAGCCCGGCCGAGCGGCCCTCGACCTCCACCGCACCGTCGGCGCTGGACACGAAGTTCACGCAGACCCGGGTGCGGTCGTCCGGGTAGGCGTAGAGCCGTTCGAGCTGCTCGGTGGACAGCGGGCCCGCGTCGGCGGCCGGGAAGATCTGGTGGATCACGCTCACGCGAGCAGTCTCACCGCACGCGACGGGTTCCGCTCGCCACGGACGGTGGCGACCATCTCGCAGGTCTCCCGGGTCGCGCGGGCCTGGTGCGCCCGCACCATCGCGACGCCGCGGTCGGCGGCCAGCGCCGTCGCCGCCAGCGTGCCGGTCAGCCGCTCCTCCAGCGGCACCGCGAGGGACTCCCCGACGACGGTCTTGTTCGACATCGCCAGCAGCACCGGCCAGCCGGTCGCGACCATCGCGTCGATGTCGCGCAGCACGGCCAGGCTGTGCAGGGTGTTCTTGGAGAAGTCGATGGCCGGGTCGATCAGGACGCCCTCGGCGGGCACCCCCGCGGCGACGGCCTTCTCGGCCAGCGCCACCGTCTGGTCGACGACGCTGCGCACCACGTCGGCGTAGCGGGGCCGGTGCGGCTCGGTGCGCGGGGTGACGTGGTCGGTGTGCGCACTGACGTAGCCGGCGCCGTAGCGGGCGGCGACCTCGAGGATGCCCTCGTCGGCGGCGGCCCAGTTGTCGTTGACCAGGTCCGCGCCGGCCGCGCAGACGGCGTCGGCGGGCCCGGCGCGGAAGGTGTCGACCGAGATCGCGACGTCCGGGAACTCCCGGCGCGCCCACTCCACGGTCGGGACGACGCGGTCGATCTCCTCCTGCTCGGACACCTCGGTGCCGGGGCTGGCCGGGACGCCGCCGATGTCGATGACGTCGGCGCCCTCGGCGACCACCGCCGCGATCCGGTCCCGGGCGGCCTGCTCGGCGAAGGTGACGCCGTGGTCGTAGAACGAGTCGGGGGTCCGGTTCACGATCGCCATGACCATCGCCCGGTCCCGGTTCCAGGTGCGTCCACGGAACGTCACGCTCGGCACGCGGTCTCCTCACTGCACGACGGGCCCGCTGCAGGACCCGTTCGGATCTCCATCCTCCCCGGGCGGGCGGCGCCGCGCCCACCCCGGGTGAACGGGTCAGCCGCGTGCGTACTCCCGCAGCGGGGGCTCCGCCGGCACCCGCGGCTCGGTGGCGACGCTGGTCGCGACCTGGGCCAGCAGCCGCGCCTCGTTCGCCGGCAGCTGCGCCCGGTCGACGGCGGGCATGACGTCGCGCAGGCACACGGCGCGGTCGATCCGGCGGGCGTCGGCCGGGCCGTCGTGGTCCAGCGCGTCGGCGACGACGGCGTACCCGACCGGGTCGGTCGTGCCCATGCTCAGGTGTTCCGCGACGTGCACCGGGCAGATCGCCTGCACCGGCACGTTCGCGAGCCGGCCCGCCCCGTCGCGGCGCAGCTCCGAGCTCGCCGCGGGCGGCAGGTTCGGGACCACGACCTCGTCGGTGACCGTGTAGACGACGGTGTAGTCGATGCCGGCGAAGGTGTCCGGCCCGTCGTTGAGGGCCCGCAGGAAGCCCGCCCCGGTCCGCTGCTGCCAGAACGCCGGGACGCAGCCGGGGCCGCACACCGGGTAGGCGTCGATCGTCCCGTAGTTGGACGGGTCGATCCCGATCACGTCGGTGACCATGCCGCGGGTGTCCGGCCAGTACTTCAGCGCCCAGCGCGGGACCATCCCGCCCTGGCTGAACCCGAGGACCGAGATCCGGCCGCCGGCCTCGTCGTGCATCGTGCGGATGGCGTGCACGACGTGCTCGGCCGCGACCTGGACGTCGCCGGTGGCGTGCGCGGGCAGCCGGACCCGGCACCAGGGCCGGCCCTCGCCGGTGAAGGCGCGGGCGTAGTTCCAGTCGAAGTTGACGTCCGGGTTCAGCGTGGTGCCCGGCACGAGCAGGACGGGCTCGCCCGCGGAGCCGTCGGCGAGGTCGCCGGAGCAGGTGAGGCTCTCGTCGAGGCCGGGCGCCGTGAGCGCCGGGCCGGTGCCGTCGTCGCGGGACGGGGAGGCCGTCGCCACCCCCGCGACGCCGACCAGGCAGGCCGCGGCGGCGGCCAGCGCGAGCAGGGTGGACCTCGTCGTCCGCGGCATGTCTCCCCCGTGATCGTCGATCTTCTGCAACGGTGAACGAGCGGACCGACCTGCGGTGACGCGTTGCCGTCGGACGGACGAGAACGGCCGGTCCCGTGGGGGACCGGCCGTCCGCCGTGGTCCGGGACCTCAGGCCAGGTGCAGGCCGGAGATCGCGCGGGCGATGACGAGCTGCTGGATCTGCTCGGTGCCCTCGAAGATGTCGTAGATCTTCGCGTCCCGGTGCATGCGCTCCACCGGGTGCTCGCGCGAGTAGCCGGCCCCGCCGAGGATCTGGATGGCGCGCTCGGTCGACCACACCGCGACGCGGCCGGCCTTCAGCTTCGACATCGACCCCTCGCCCGCGGTGAACGGGACGCCGTTGCGGCCCATCCACGCGGCCCGGTGCACGAGCAGCCGGGCGGCGTCGATCTCGGTCTTCATGTCGGCGAGGGTGAACGAGATCGACTGGTTCTCGATGATCGGGCGGCCGAACGCGACCCGGTCCTTGGCGTACTCCAGCGCGTACTCGTAGGCGGCGCGGGCGATGCCGATGGCCTGCGAGCCGACGGTCGGGCGGGACAGCTCGAAGGTCTGCATCGCCGCGGAGCCCGTCGACCGCTGGCCGGAGCGGGCGCGCGCCAGGCGCTCGTCGAGCTTCTCCTTGCCGCCGAGCAGGCAGGAGCCGGGGAGCTTCACGTCGTCGAGGAAGACGTCGGCGGTGTGCGAGGCCCGCAGCCCCATCTTCTTGATCTTGCGGGTGGACTCCAGGCCCGGGGTGCCCGGCGGGACGACGAACGCCGCCTGCCCCTTTCCGCCCAGCTCCGGGTCGACGACGGCCTGTACGACGTGGATGTTCGCGATCCCGCCGTTGGTGGCCCACGCCTTCTGGCCGGTGAGGGTCCACTCGTCCTTCGCCTCGTCGTAGACGGCGCGGGTGCGCATCGCCGAGACGTCCGAGCCGGCCTCGGGCTCGGAGCTGCAGAAGGCACCGACCTGCGGCTCGGAGGCGTCGCCGTAGCACTGGGGGATGAACTCGACCATCTGCTCGGGCGTGCCCGAGGCGAAGATGCCGGCGACGGCGAGGGTGGTCCCGAAGATCGCCATGCCGATGCCGCCGTCGCCCCAGAAGAGCTCCTCGTTGACCAGCGGCATGGACAGGCCGGTCTCGTCACCCCAGAAGGAGGCGAGGGTCTCGAAGTTGTAGAGCTCGATCTTCGCGGCCTCCTGCAGGATCGGCCACGGGGTCTCCTCGCGCTCGTCCCACTCGGCCGCGGCCGGGCGCACGACGTCGGCGGCGAAGCCGTGCACCCACTCCTGCAGCTCGCGGTGCTCCTCGGACAGTTCGAAGGAAGTAATCTCAGCTCTCCGCTGGTCGGTCGCGTTTCTCGTCAGGCGGACGGGATCTGGAACATCTTCTGCAGGGCGGTCGCGAAGCCGACGTCGCCGGAGACCTTGAGCTTGCGCGTCATGAACAGGGTCACCGGGTTGGCGTTGTTGGTGGCGACCTTGAGGAACTCGGTGCCCGGCATCGTGAGCGCGGTGCGGGCGTCCTCGTCGGTGCCGTGGGTGACCGTGCAGCTGCCGTTCTGCATCACGGTCTGGAAGCTGTCGACGGTCGAGCCGTCCTTGATGTGCCAGTGCACGACCTGGCGGTTCGAGCTCGCCCCCTTCGAGGAGTAGAACTCGCTCATCCGCCCGAAGATCGCCTCCAGCACGGGCCGGCGGACGTCGGAGGACATGACCGTCGCGAGCTGCTGCTTGGACGCGCTCTTCACCAGGCGGGCGAACAGCGACGGGTCGACGTCGGCCGGGTCCCCGTCGCGCAGCGCGGTGCCCAGGGTCGCGAGCAGCTGCTCGTCGGACAGGGACTTGGGGTCGACGCTGCGACCCAGCTCGTTGATGTCGACCGTGCCGGCCATCGCTCCACCTCGCCGTGGGTTGGTCTCAAGTGTCCGGTACTCGCGGTACCGATCAGGACGGGGCGTACTTTACGCAGCAGTAGCTAAGCTGTCGAGATGGCACCCGAACCCCGTCGCCGGCTCCCGCCCGAGCAGCGCGAGAAGCAGGTGCTCGACGCGGCCGTGCGGGTGTTCTCCCGGTCGGGCTTCCACGACACGTCGATGGACGCCGTCGCCGAGGAGGCCGGGCTGTCGAAGCCGATGGTCTACACCCACGGCGGCGGCTCGAAGGAGGAGCTGCTGCGCCGGTGCATCCGGCGCGAGGCCGACCGGCTGCTGAGCTCGGTGTCCGGCGCCGCCGCCGGTGCACCCGCCGACGCCGAGGTGCGGCTGCGACGCGGGCTGCACGCGTTCTTCACCAGCGTCACCACCCACCGCGACGGCTGGTCGGTGCTCTACCGGCAGGCCCGCACCGGCGCGCTCGCCGACGAGGTGCAGGCGGCCCGCACCCGGATCGTCGACCGGGTCGCTCAGCTGCTCGCGGCCGAGCTGGCCGTCCCGGACGGGGTCGACCCCACGACGGTCACGGCACCGCTGGCCGCGGCACTGGCGGGCGCGGCCGAGGGACTCGCCGACTGGGCCCGCGACGCGGACGAGCCCGACCCGGACGTCCTCGCGGGGACCCTGATGGCGCTGCTCTGGCCGGGTCTCGCGCTGCTGCGCGGCTGACCGGGGCGCGCCGTCAGGTCTCGGTCGCGGGCCGGGTCACCAGCCGGCGGGTCCGGTCCGGCAGCCGGTCGACGATCCGGCCGATCCGCTCCGTGGTGCCCTGCAGCGGCGCGAGCGCGTCGGCGAGCACGCCGATCTGGCGGTCCAGCGCGTCGATCCGGGCGGCGACGGAGCGCAGGTCCGGCGCGACGGCGGTGAGCTGGCTCGCGGCCTGCGCGAGGTTGAGATCGAGCGCGGCGAGCCGCGGGGACCCGTCGGTCTCCGACGCCGGGTCGGCGACCGCGGAGGCGATGCGCCGGATCGGCCCCTGCTCCCCGGCCGCCGCCGCGAGCGCGGTGAGGTCCTCGCGCAGGGTCGCGAGCGTCCGCAGCGGCTCCACGGCACCGGCCAGGACCGCGAGGTCGCCGGGGGTGCGGGCCAGCTCGTGCAGCGGGCCCACGGCCTCGGCGAGCCGGGCCAGGTCGGCCCGCGCGGAGGCGAGCTCGTGCACCGCCGGGACGGCGCCGGTGAGGCCCTCCAGGTGCTCACGCGCCGCGGCCAGCTCGCGCAGCGGCTCGACGGCACCGGCCAGCCGGCCGAGGTCGGCGCGGGTGGCGGCGAGCTCCTCCAGCGGGGCGACGGCGTCGGCGAGACGCTGCAGCGTGGTGACGGCACCGGCGAGTGCCGCCAGGTCGGCCGCGGCGGGCGCGAGCTCGCGCAGCGGCGCCGCGGCCCCGGCCAGCTCGTGCAGGTCGCCGGACAGGGCCGCCAGCTCGGTCAGCGGTCCGACGGCGGCGCTCAGCTCGCGCAGCGGCTCCACGGCCGTACCCAGCTCCCGCAGCGGGCCGACGGCGGTGCCGAGCTCGCGCAGCGGCTCCACCGCGCCGGCCAGCGCCTGCAGCGACGCGACCGCCCCGGCCAGCTCGCCGAGCGGTCCCACCGCGGCCGCGAGCTCGTGCAGGTCCGCACGCACCGCCGCCAGCTCCCGCAGGTCCGCCCGCATCCCGGCGAGCTCGTGCAGATCCGCCCGCACCGCGGCCAGCTCGTGCAGGTCCGCCCGCACCGCGGCCAGCTCGTGCAGGTCCGCCCGCACCGCCGCGAGCTCGTGCAGGTCCTCACGGACCCCGGCGAGCTCGTGCAGGTCCCCGCGCAGCCCGGCCAGGTGGTGCAGGTCCTCCCGGGCACCGGCCAGCTCCTGCAGGGGCCCGGCCGCGCCCGCCAGCTCGACGACCGCCCGGGTCAGCCGGTCGATCCGGTCGACGGTGCCGGGGTCGTCCCACAGGGTCACGACCCGGCCCAGGACGTCGTCGAGCACCGGGGCGAGGCCGGTCAGCGCCGCGTCCACCCCCGCGATGCGCCGGGGCAGCGCGGCGAGGTCGGCCGCCACCGCAGGCGCCGCGTCGACGGCGCGCGGGGCCTCGGCCAGCCAGCCCGGCAGCCGTCGCCCGATCTGGACGGCCGCGCCGACCGTCCCGACCGCGGCGCCCAGCAGCGTCCCGGTGATGCCCGCGGGCGTCCAGCGACCCGGAAGGGGCTGCTCTGCCATCGGTCTCCTCCGGGGCTCGCGGGTGTGGCCGCGCCCAGCCTCTCAGATGCGGTGCCGCCGTGTACCGCTCAGTAGGAGGTGTCGGCTCAGTACGAGGTGTCGTCGACCCGCGCCGCCGCGTCGCCGCCGGCGTCGCGGGCCGCGGCGTCGTCGAGGATGGTCGCGGTGCCGCTGGTGCCGAACCGGGTGACCCCGGCGGCGTGGAAGGCCAGCACGGTGTCGAGGTCGCGGACACCGCCGGAGGCCTTGACCCGGACGTCCGGGCCGACGGTGGCCCGCATCAGCGCGACGTGCGCGGGCGTCGCGCCCCCGCCGGCGAACCCGGTGGAGGTCTTCACGAACGCCGCACCGGCCGCCTCGGCGGCCCGGCAGCCGGCGACGATCTCGTCGTCGGAGAGCAGGGCGGTCTCCAGGATGACCTTGACGACCCGCCCGTCCGCGGCCTCGACGACCGCACGGACGTCGGCCTCGACGTCGTCGGTCAGGCCGCTGCGCAGCCGTCCGATGTTCAGGACCATGTCCAGCTCCGCGGCGCCGTCCTCGATCGCCTGCCGGGACTCCGCCACCTTGGCCGCGGTGCTGGTCGTGCCGTGCGGGAACCCGATCACGGTCCCGACCGCGACGCCGGTGCCGTCGAGCCGGGCGACGGCGTGGGCGACGTCGGAGGGACGCACGCAGACGCTGAAGATGCGGTAGCGGGCGGCGAGGTCGAGCTGGGCGTCGACGTCGGCGCGGGTCAGCTCCGGCTTCAGGATGGCGTGGTCGATCATCCCGGCGATCGCGGCGGCGGTGAGGGTCGGTGCGCTCACGGTGGTCCTTCGGTTCCGGCGGGAGGATCGGCCCCCGCGCGTGTCGGTCGGTGTCCGGGACGGAGGCTACGCGCCCGCGACCGGCGGCTTCAGCGCATGCGGCCGGGCGCGGCCGCTGCGATGCTGGTCGCGCGTCGTCGGAGGTTCCGGTGGCGGAAGGGGGACGACCATGGCGGACGACGACCGCTCCGTTCCGGACGCCTCCGCGGTTTCCGACGCCGGGCCGACGCTGCGCTTCGAGCAGTCCCGCCACCCCTCGGGGGCGACGGTGCTGCACGCGATCGGCTCCGTGGACGACGAGACCTCCCCCGACCTGTGGGTCGAGATGGGGATCTGGTCCGAGGCCGGCTCGGAGCTGATCCTGGACCTGTCCCGGGTCGACTTCCTCGGGACGGCGGGCCTGAACTCGCTGCTGCAGTCGCGCGACATGATCGGCGCGGAGGGCAAGCGGCTGCGGGTGCACTGCGGGGGGAGCCGTCCCGCGCGCCGGGCGCTGCAGGTCACCGGGGCGATGGACCTGTTCGACATCGTCGACCGGATCCCCGGGGACGCCACGCCGTCGCGGACGATGCTGTTCGGCGTCCCCGACCCGGGCACGCGCCTGGACGGTCAGCGCCGCTCGAACGACGGGTAGCCCGCGGCCGCCTCGTCCGCGCACCGGCGCAGCACCCCCGCCACCCCACCGGGCACGGCGTGGGGCGGCGCGGCGTCGGCCGGGTCCGCGGCGCCGGCCCGTGCCTCCATCGTGGCGAGGCCGTCGGCGTCGAGCGTGGCCAGTGCCGCGTCCACCCACTCGACCTGTCCCTGCAGGCAGGCCGCGTCGTTGCCGTACCCGCGGGTCGGCGCCCGCGGCGCGAAGAGGCCGGGGAGACCGGGCCGGGCGAGCCCCAGGACGCCGGGGCGTCCGTCGTGGCCGGGGACGTCGATGCCGTCGGTCGCGGGTCCCTCGTCGAAGCCGGTGGCGAGCACGATCGCGTCCAGCTCCAGGACGCCGCCGCCGGCGAGCTCGATCCCCTCGGGCCGGATCCGCACGACCGGGTCGGCGGCGACACCGCGCACCTCGACGTCGTCGCGGTGGAACGCCTCGAGCCATCCCTGGTCGGTCGCGACGGGGCGCAGGCCGTAGTCGTCGCCGGTGGGGACCAGCAGCGCGGCGAGGCGGTCGTCGGCGAGGCGGTCCCGCATCCGGTCGCGCACCACCGCGGCGGCCGCGGCCCGCAGCGCCGGGTCCGACGCGAGCCCGGCCAGCCGGGACGGGTGCAGCTGCAGCGGGTCCTCGTCGTAGGCCGTCCCCAGGGTGTGGAGTCCTCTGTGGACAGACGGGTGGGTGGTGCCCGACGGCGTGGACCGCACCGCCAGGCGGGTCGCGGCGAGCCGCTCGCGGTAGGCCGCCCGCTCGGGCCAGCCGAACACCGGGTTGGCCGCGGGCAGCACGAACCGCGGTGTCCGGACGAGCACGGTGAGCCGCCCGACACGCCCGGCCAGGGCGGGGACCAGCTGCACCGCGCTCGGCCCGCAGCCGAGGACGCCCACCCGCAGGCCGTCCAGCTCCGGCGCGCGGTCCGGCCAGCGTCCGGTGTGGAGCACCGGTCCGCGGAAGTCCGCGCGGCCGGGGACCGGATCGAGCCGGGGTGCGGAGAACCCGCCGGTGCAGCGCAGCAGGAACCGGGCCGACAGCGCGCCGCCCGCCGTCGTGACGCGCCAGCGGTCGCCGTCGCGGTGCGCGGACACGACCGGTGTGGACAGTCGCAGGTCGCGGTGCAGGTCGAGCCGGTCGGCGACGAACCGCAGCCAGCGCAGCACCTCGTAGCCGGCCGGGAACCGCTCGCTCCAGCCCCAGTCGCGGTACAGGTCCGGGGAGGACAGGTACTGGTAGGCGAACCCCTCGGTGTCGATCCGGGCACCGGGGAAGCGCTGGTGGTGCCACACCCCGCCGAGCTCCGGCGCGGCGTCGAGGCAGACCACCCGCAGGCCGCGGCGGCGCAGCAGGTGCAGCGCGTACAGGCCCGTGATCCCGGCACCGACGACGACCGCGTCGTACTCCCCGTCCATCGGCCCAGCGTCCTGGGCGGGTGCGGGCCGTGGGCGGATCCGTCTCAGATCGACACGCGGTGCGCCGTCGGCGAGGCTGCGGGCCTGGAGCCGGACGGGGAGGGGTGACGGTGGCGGCGATCCTGTTCGGGGTGGGCGGCCTGGTGCTGCTGCTCGTGGGTGCGGAGCTGCTGGTCCGCTCGGGCAGCCGGCTCGCGACCCGGCTCGGCCTGTCGCCGGTGGTGATCGGGCTGACGGTCGTCTCGGTCGGGACGAGCCTGCCGGAGCTCGCGATCGGCATCGACGCCGCGCGCTCGGGCAGCCCCGGCATCGCGACGGGCAACATCGTCGGGACCAACCTGGCGAACCTGCTGCTCGTGCTCGGCCTCGGCGCGCTGCTGCGCCCGGTGCCGTTCGACCGGCGGACGCTGCGCGTCGACCTGCCCGCGGTGGTCGCCGCGGCGCTGCTGCTGTTCGTGCTGTCGCGCGACGGCACGATCGGGCCGGCCGGCGGGGCGGTGCTGCTGGTCGCGGCCCTCGGCTACGTCGTGCTGGTCCTGCGCACCGCGCCGCGCGAGGAGGTGACCGCCGAGGCCGACGCCGGCGCCGGGCGCGGCGGGACGGTGGTGCAGCTGCTGGTCCTGGCCGGGTCGATGGGGCTCGTCGTGCTCGGCGCGGAGTGGCTCGTCGACGGCGCCGTGCAGGGCGCGCAGCTGCTCGGTGTCGACGACGCGGTGATCGGGCTGACCGTCGTCGCCCTCGGGACCTCGGCGCCCGAGCTGGTCACCATGCTCGTCGCGGTGGCCCGGCGGGAGTCCGGGATCGCCGTCGGCAACCTGGTCGGGTCCAGCGTCCTGAACATCGCGCTGGTGCTCGGCGCGACCGTGCTCGCCGCGCCGGGTGCGACGATCGCGGTGCCGCCCGACGTCGTGGACTCCGACCTCGTCCTGCTGGTCGTGGCGACACTGGGGACCGCACTGGCGATGCGGACCGGGGCGCGGCTGTCGCGGGCCGAGGGTGCGGTCATGGTCGCCGCCTACGTCGCGTACCTCGTCTGGCTGGTCCTCACCCGCACCTGAGCGGGTGCACACTGGGGCGATGACGGGTTCCACCTGGTCCTGGCCCGACGACACGACCGCGGCCCGCGATCTCGCGGACCGCCTGGAGGAGGCGGCCCGGGCGCTGCGCGACGGACGGGCCACCGTCCGGCGCGCCGGGACCGGCACCGCCTCGGACGGCCACCGCGGGCTCGAGGTCGACCTGACCTGGACCGAGCCCGCGGGCTGAGGCGGGCTCAGGGGACGGCGAGCTCGGCCCAGACCCGCTTGCCGGACCCGCGGGCGTCGCAGCCCCAGGACCGGGCGACGGCGTCGACGAGCTGCAGGCCGCGGCCCCGCACGGCACGCGGGTCGACCGGGCGCAGCCGCGGGCGGCCTGCGCCGTCGTCGTCGACCTCGATCCGGACGGTGCCCGGTCCGCGCCGCAGGACCAGCCGGAACGCCGTGCGCGCGTGGTCCACGACGTTGGCGACGAGCTCCTCGACGACGAGCACCGCGTCCGCGACGACGGGCCCGTCGAGACCCCACCCGGTGAGGGCGGTCCGCGTCGCGCGCCGGGCCTCCCGGCCGACGCCCGGGTGCGGGACGTGCTCGGTGACGACCTGGTCCTCCCCCGCACCGGCGGGGCCCTCGACGCGCACGACGACCACGCCGGCGTCGTCGCTGAGCCGCCCGCCGCAGTGGGCGAGCGCGGCGTCGGTCAGCGCCCGCGCGACGACGTCGGCGGGCGCGGCCGCGTCGACCGCGGCGAGCACGCGGCGCGCGCCCTCCTCGCCGAGCTGCTCCCAGCGGCCGCGCACGTGGGCCTCGGTGATGCCGTCGGTGTGGAGGACGAGGCTGTCGCCCGGGCCGAGCGTGACGACCTCGCCGGCCACGAGCGGTGTCCGGCCGATGCCGAGCACGAGCCCGCCGCCGCCGTGGAACTCGACCCCGCCGCCGGCCCGGCGGACCAGCGCGGGCGGGTGCCCGGCCGAGGCGAGGTGCGCCCGCCAGGTGTCACCGGGCCCGCGGTGCAGCGCGGCCAGGGCCGCGGTGACGAAGCTGACGCGGCCGTCGAACCAGACGTGCAGGACGTCGTTGACGGTGCGCAGGACCGCGGTCGGGTCGGGCTCGGTGTGCGCGGCGGTGCGGGTCGCGGACCGGGCCAGCGCGGTGGTGCGCGCGGCGGCCGCACCCTTGCCCTGCACGTCGCCGACGACGACGGCGATGCCGTCGGGGACGGGCACGGCGTCGTAGAAGTCGCCCATCACCTCGACACCGGAGCCCCCGGGCAGGAACCGGGCCGCGATGTCGAGGCCGGGCAGCCGTGGCGGCTGCGCCGGGAGCAGCGACTCCTGCAGGGTCCGGGCGAGCGTCTCGGCCTCGGCGGCGCTGCGCACGGCGGCCAGCGCCTGGCGCTCGGTCTCGCGCAGCGCGAGCCGCAGCGCGATCTCGCCCTCGACGGCGTCGGCGAGCGTGCGGATCGTCTCGCGGTGCAGGTCGGTCCACTCCCGCACGACGACGTCCATCGCGCACAGGTTGCCCACGACCTGCCCGTCCGGGTCGCGCACCGGCACGCCCAGCCAGGACGCCGCCCCGAACTCGGTCATCAGCGACAGCTCCCGCAGGCGGGGGTCGGCCGCCACGTCCGGCGCGCAGACCTCGCCGCCGGCCTCGACGACCACCCGGCAGCCGCTGTCCTCGACCGGGGCCTGGAACACCCCGTCCGGGCCGACGATCGCCGCCGGGTCCGGGGTGCCCTTGAGGAACGTGCGGACGTCGTCGACGACGGTCAGCGTGACCGTCGGGGTGCCGAGCACGACCGACACGAGCCGGGTCAGGCGGTTGAACGCCTCCTCCGGACCGGTGTCGAGCAGGCGGGTGGCCCGCACGGCCTCCAGCCGGGCGACCGACCGCAGCGGCGAGGGTGCCGCGGCCGCGGCACCCTCGTCGGACACCAGGCTCATTCCCGCGATCCTGGCAGCGGCGGCGGTCGCCGTCCTGTCGGCGTGGTCCGGCCGACAACCGATCGTCAATTGTGACGATCGGCCTCAGTCGCCGCGGCCGGAGTTGAGCCGCGCGGCCCGGCGGGTCAGGTGGTCCCGCTCGGCCGGGTTCGACGCCCGGTGCGCGGCCTCGGCGTACAGCCGCGCGGCGGTGTCCCGGTCGCCGTCGCGTTCGTGCAGGTGGGCGGCCACCGCCGTCCAGCGCGGCAGGTCCGGGTCGAGCCCGGACAGGGCCGCCAGGCCGGCCCGGGGGCCGTCGGCCTCCCCGACCGCGACGGCCCGGTTCAGCCGGACGACCGGGCTGCCGGTGAGGCGGACCAGCTCGTCGTACCACTCGACGATCTGGACCCAGTCGGTCTCCGCGGCCGTGCGGGCGTCGGCGTGCAGGGCCGCGACGGCGGCCTGGGCCTGGAACTCACCCAGCCGGTCGCGGGCCAGCGCGGCCTGCAGGATCCCGACCCCCTCGGCGACGAGCCCGGTGTCCCACCGGCCCCGGTCCTGCTCCGCCAGCGGGACCAGCTCGCCGTCCGGGCCGGTGCGGGCGGCCCGGCGCGCGTGGTGCAGCAGCATCAGCGCCAGCAGCCCCGCCACCTCCGGGTGGTCGACGGCGGCCGCGAGCCGCCGGGTCAGCCGGATCGCCTCGGCCGCGAGGTCGACGTCGCCGGAGTAGCCCTCGTTGAACACCAGGTACAGCACCCGCAGCACGGTGGCGACGTCGCCGTGGCGGTTCAGCCGCTCCCCCGCCACGGTGCGCTTGGCACGGCTGATCCGCTGCGCCATCGTCGCCTCGGGGACGAGGTAGGCGGCGGCGATCTGGCGGGTGGTGAGCCCGCCGACCGCACGCAGGGTCAGCGCCACCGCCGACGACGGGGACAGCGCCGGGTGCGCGCACAGGAAGTAGAGCTCCAGGGCGTCGTCGTGCCCGGCGGCCGGGCCCGGGGCGGGCTCGGCGTCGACCCGTTCCTCGCGCCGGCGACGGGCGCCGTCGGCCCGGGTGGCGTCGAGGAAGCGGCGCCAGGCCACCGCGACCAGCCAGCCCTTCGGGTCCCGCGGCGGGTCGGCGGGCCACGTGCGCAGGGCCTCGAGGAGGGCGTCCTGGACCGCGTCCTCGGCCGCCGCGAAGTCCGCTCCGCGGCGGCCGAGGACACCCAGCACCTCCGGCACCAGGCTGCGCAGCCGTGCCTCGTCCACCCGGGTCACTCCGTGACGGTGGGCGGGGCCTCGAGGAACGGGCGCAGCTCGATCCACTCGTGGATCGGCCTCCCGCCGGCGCCGGGCGCCGCCGAGAGCTGCCCGGTCAGCTCGACGGCGCGGTCGTAGCTGTCGACGTCGATGATCATCCAGCCCGCGACCAGGTCCTTGGTCTCGGCGAACGGGCCGTCGGTGACCGGCGGCCGGCCCTCGCCGTCGTAGCGGACGAAGGTGCCCTCGGGGGCGAGCGCCTGGGCGTCGACGAACTCGCCGCTCTGCTTCAGGTCGTCGGCGAAGTCCTGCATGAACCGGATGTGGGCGGTCACCTCCTGCGGCTCCCACCGGTCCATCGGGACGTCGTTCACCGGGGCCGGGGCGCCGCGGTAGTGCTTGAGAAGCAGGTACTTGGCCATCGTGGACTCCTCGTGCCGGTCGCGGCCCATCCTGGCCGCGCTCACCCCGGGGACGGAACCGTGGCCGCGTTCTCGACACGGTTGCTCGATTTTTCTTCTACCCGTCAGTAGGTTCCGCCCATGATCCGTGCGACGTCCGTCCGAACCGTGTCCGCCCCGCCCGAGACGGTGTGGGCCGTCCTCGCCGACCACGAGGGGATGTCGGCCTGGGCGCCGGGCCTCAAGGTCGCGGTGACCCGGCCGGGCTCGCCGGAGCCGAACGGCGTGGGCGCGGTGCGCAAGGTCGGCATCGGGTCGCCGGGACCGATCGTCGAGGAGATCACGGCGTTCGAGCCCGGCCGCCGGCTCGGCTACCGGGCCCTCGCCGGGGTGCCGCTGAAGAACTACCGCGGCGAGGTGACCCTGCGGCCGTCGGGCTCGGGCACCGAGATCACCTACGCGGTCGAGGCCGACAAGCGGCTGCCCGCCGGGGAGGCGGCGCTCGCCAAGGGCCTCGCCACGGTGCTGCTGTCCGGGCTGGTGCGCGGGGTGGGCACCGCCCGCTGACCCGCCGTTCTCACCCGTCCGGCCGCACCCGTACCGGACGCACCGGCCGTCCCCGCCCTCCGTTCCGACGATTGACGCCGCCTGCCCCGGCGAGCTTCACTTGCCCGCAACAAAGTTGTGCGCAATGCATTTCCGGGGTCAACGGCGACGAACGGTGGATGTGTCATGACGAGCACGACCGCCCCAGCCCGCACGGTCCGGCACGGGATGCCCTGGTGGACGTTCGGCATCGCGAACGTCGCGGTGGTCGCGATCCTCGGGACGCTCAGCTGGTGGCTGCTCGTCGACCCGGCCTGGAGCCCGTTCGGGGCCTACCCGCAGCCGTACACGGCGATGCTGTTCTGGACGATCATCTCGACCGTCTGGCTCGCCTTCACCTTCGGCTGGACCGGCCCGGCCGGGCTGCCGCAGCCCCTGCGCGGCCTGGCGGCGATCGCCACGAGCGTGGTGATCGGCGTCGGGATCACCCTGCTGCTGGCCGGTGTCTACGGGTCGGTCGACCCGACCTTCGCCGCGTCCCGGCCGGAGGGGACGGGGTTCACCGCGGGCAACCTGGTGGTGCTCTTCGCGTTCTTCTTCTACGTCACCGCGGCGGTGAACTGGGAGCAGTGGCCCTGGGCCGGCCTCCCGCAGCCCCTGCGCGGCCTGGGCGAGCTCGCGCTGCCGGCCATCCCGACCGTCGCGCTCTACGCCCTGCTGGTCCTGCCGAACCTCGCGGTGTGGGGTGACCCGGCGACGGCGGTCTTCTCGATCGCCACGCTGATCGGCTGGGTGTACAGCGTGATCGTGGCGGTCGTCGTCACCGGTGTCCTGCTCGACAACCGGCCGTGGAGCTCGATCCGGTCCCCCGGACTGCGCGTCGCGGTCTCCCTCGTCGGCAACATCGTGATCGGCACCGGCATCTACTACCTGAACCTCGGCACGGCGCTGCTGCTGCTCGGGCGGACAACGCCGGCGCGATCGGGGCCGGCGTGACGGTGTTCTCCGCCGAGTTCGGCGTCTGCTGGGTGTTCTGGATGGTCGCCTGGGCCAACGTGTTCGGCAACGCCCCGACCACCCGCGGACCGGGCGTCACGATCGTCGCGCGGCTCGTGATCACCTTCGCGCTCGGCGTCCTGACGTTCCTGCTGTACTCCTACGTCCTCGCGGGGACCGTCCTGCACGAACCCGTCGTCGCGGGTGGCGTGCACGGCGAGGCGCTCGGCTTCCTGAACTGGCTCGTGCTCTGGACGCTCTGGTACGTCCTGTTCCTCGGTTCGGCGGGGCTGCCCGCCCCCCGGGCCGCCACCACCACCGACGGGAGGGCGGCATGACCGCCGACACCAGCACCGACCTGGCTCTCTCTCTGGCCGACACGGTCTCCCGGGTGCTCGGCTCGCTCCCGGGCTGCCGGATCACCCACGAGGACGGCATCGTCCTGCGCGGCACCTTCACCGCGTCGCCGCGGGCGCGGGAGCTCACCCGCGCCGCGCACATGCAGGGCGACCCCGTCCCGGTGGTCGTGCGGTTCTCCAACGGCTTCCCGGACCCGGCCATCGTCGACGCCGACGAGAACAACCCGCGCGGCATGGCCGTCAAGTTCACCCTGCCCGACGGATCGACGACCGACCTCGTCTGCCAGGACTGGCCGGTGTTCCCGGCCGGGACACCGGAGGCCTTCCGCGACCTGATCGCCGCCCAGGGCGAGGGCGAGGCGGCGACGCTGGCGTTCCTGGCCGACCACCCCGACGTCGCCGCGGCGGGGGCGCTCGTCGCCGAGCAGTCCGGGCAGCCGCCGCGGTCGTGGGCGACCTGGGCGTTCAACTCGCTCAACGCGTTCCGGCTGGTCGACGCGGACGGCAACGGCCGCTTCGTGCGCTTCCGGTACCTGGCCGAGCGGGGCGAGCAGAGCCTGCCCGTCGAGGAGCGGGCCGGCGCCGCGCCGCACTACCTGCACGAGGGCGTCGTGGGGGAGCTGCCGTTCCGCTACCGGGTGCTGGCCCAGCTGGCCGCGCCCGAGGACCAGACGACCGACGCCAGCAAGGCGTGGCCGGAGGACCGGGAGTGGGCCGACCTGGGCGGCATCGAGATCACCGCGGTCGACACCGAGCAGGAGTCCGACGGCTCCGTCCTCGTCTTCGACCCGACCCGGCTGACCGACGGCATCGAACCCTCCGACGACCCGATCCTGCACATCCGCCGGCTCGTCTACAGCGAGTCGGTACGACGGCGGACCTGCCCGGTCGAGCACTGAGGGAGCGGCCGGACCGACGTCACCGCGGCGGCCGTGCCGGTCGGCCTGCGGGCCGGCCGGCCTGTGGTGGAGACAAGGGGAATCGAACCCCTAACCCCCGCCTTGCAAAGGCGGTGCTCTGCCAATTGAGCTATGTCCCCGGGTGGGTCCGGTACACCGTACCCGGGTCGAGCCGGATCAGCGGGTGGTGGCCTCGTGCCACAGGTCGTCGGACCCGACGCCGCGGAAGCGGGACCACCCGAAGTACGCGGCACCGGCGGCGACGGCCAGCACGAACAGCTTCTTCATCGGAGGTCTCCTCACGAGGGACTTTCGGAGGGGGAGATGTGGGCCTAGCTGGATTTGAACCAGCGACCTCATCGTTATCAGCGATGCGCTCTAACCAACTGAGCTATAGGCCCGTGCAACGGGGAGAAGACTACCGCACGGGGTCGAACGGGTTACGAGGGGGTCCCCGCCCGTCCGGCCCCGTGCGGCCGTGCTCAGTCCCGCTCGGAGAGCGTGACCTCGATGCCGCCGACGAGGTCGGCCGCGACGTTGTAGACGAACGCGACGATGGTGATCGCGACCGCGAACAGCAGGCTGTTCACCGCGCCGACGACGGCGGCGAGCCCGAACACCCGGCCGGCGCTGATGAGCGAGCCCCCGGTCTGCTGCTGGGAGGTCACGAGGTCGGCGTAGGTGCCGTTGAGCCGGTCCCACACGCCCATGCCGCCGAGCACGCCGTAGAGCACGCCGGCGGCGACCATCCACACCAGCCACAGCACGACGGCCAGGGCCAGCGCCATCTTGAGCACCGACCACGGGTCGAGCCGCTTGAGCTGCAGCAGCGCCTGGCGCGGCGGCCGGTTGCGCACCGACGCGCGGGGCGTCTCGGCCGGGCCGGTGCCGTTCTCCCGGCCGTTCTCGCGCTGCTCCGGGTCGCGCACGGCGGTCGCCGCCGCGCCGCCGGCGGCCGCACCGGCCCCGGGGGCCGTCATGAACGCCGTCGGGGCCTCGCTGAGCAGCGAGTCCGCGACCGAGCCGCCGTCGCGGTCGTCGTGGCTGTCGGGGACCCGCCGCCACGGCGGCGGCGAGGCACCGGCCGGGTCGGCGGCGGGCTCGGCGTCGCCGCGCGGGGGCGTGTCCGGGGCGGACGTGGCCTCCGCCGTCGACGGGGTCGTGTCGGCGTCGGTGGCGACGGTGGCGGCCTCGTCCTGCGACGGGGTGCGGTCGTCGGTGCTCACGGGTCGGAGCTCTCCTCGCTGGTCGTCGCTCGGTGCTGCCCCGGATGCCCGGCGTGTGCCGCCGGTGGCCGGCCCCGCGCGGGGCCGGCCACCGGTGCCGTCACTACGCCTGCTGGCCCGGGTCCTCCTCGGTCTCCTCCGCGTTGCGGGCGACGGCCAGCAGCGTGGAGGTCTCGCCCAGGTTCATCAGGCGGACTCCCTTCGTCTGCCGGCCGGCCTTCCGCACCTCGCGCGCGGAGGTCCGGATGACCCCGCCGGTGGAGGTGATCGCGTACAGCTCGTCGTCGATGCCGACGATGAGTGCACCGACCAGCGTGCCACGCCTGCGGTCGTACTGGAGGGTCAACACTCCCTTCCCGCCGCGGCCCTGAACGGGGTAGTCCTCGATCGGTGTCCGCTTCGCGTAGCCACCGGTGGTGGCGACGAGCAGGTACGTGTCGGGGCGGATCACGCCGAGGGCGAGGAGCTTGTCGCCGTCGTTGAACCGCATCCCCAGCACGCCGGAGGTGGCGCGGCCCATCGGGCGCAGCGCGTCGTCGGACGCGGTGAACCGGATGGACTGGCCCTCGGCGGAGACGAGCAGCAGGTCGTCGTCGCCCGAGCAGAGCACGGCGCCGACGAGCTCGTCGTCGTCGCGCAGGTTGATGCCGATCAGACCGCCGGTGCGGTTGGAGTCGAAGTCGGTCAGACGCGACTTCTTCACCAGGCCGTTGCGCGTGGCCAGCACCAGGTACGGCCGCGCGGAGTAGTCCTTGATCTGCATGACCTGGGCGATCTCCTCCTCCGGCTGCAGGGCCAGGAGGTTCGCCAGGTGCTGCCCGCGTGCGGTGCGGTTGGCCTCGGGCAGCTCGTAGGCCTTGAGCCGGTAGACCCGCCCGCGGTTGGTGAAGAAGAGCATCCAGTCGTGCGTGGAGCACACGAAGAAGTGGTTGACGATGTCGTCCTGCTTCAGCTGCGCGCCCTGCACGCCCTTCCCGCCGCGCTTCTGGGCGCGGTACAGGTCGGTCTTCGTGCGCTTGGCGTAGCCGGTGCGGGTGATCGTGACGACGACGTCCTCGACCGCGATCAGGTCCTCGTCGGTGACGTCGCCGTCGTACCCGACGATCCGGGTGCGGCGGTCGTCGCCGTGCTCCTCGACGATCTCGGCGAGCTCGTCGCGCACGATCGCGCGCTGGCGCTCGGGCCGGGCCAGGATGTCCTGGTAGTCGGCGATCTCGCGCTCGATCTCGGCCAGCTCGTCGATGATCTTCTGGCGCTCCAGCGCGGCGAGGCGGCGCAGCTGCATGTCCAGGATCGCCTGCGCCTGGATCTCGTCGACGTCGAGCAGGTCGATCAGGCCGGCCCGGGCGACGTCGACCGTGGCCGACGCCCGGATCAGGGCGATGACCTCGTCGAGCGCGTCGAGCGCCTTGACCAGACCGCGCAGGATGTGGGCCCGCTCCTCGGCCTTGCGCAGCCGGTAGCGGGTCCGCCGGACGATGACCTCGATCTGGTGCCGGACGTAGTGCCGGATCATCTGGTCGAGGCGCAGGGTGCGCGGCACGCCGTCGACGATCGACAGCATGTTCACGCCGAAGCTGTGCTGCAGCTGGGTGTGCTTGTACAGGTTGTTCAGCACGACCTTGGCCACGGCGTCACGCTTGAGCGTGATGACGATCCGCATGCCGATGCGGTCGCTGGACTCGTCGACGATCTCCGAGATCCCGGCGATCTTGCCGTCGCGGACCATGCCCGCGATCGACTCGATGAGGTTGTCCGGGTTGACCATGTAGGGCAGCTCGGTGACGACCAGCGTGGTGCGGCCCTTGGCGTCGTCCTCGACCTCGACGACCGCGCGCATCCGGACCGAGCCGCGCCCGGTGCGGTACGCCGACTCGATGCCGTCCCGGCCGACGATCAGGCCGTGGGTCGGGAAGTCCGGCCCCTTGATGCGCTCCATCAGCGCCTCGAGGAGCTCGTCGTCGGAGGCGTCGGGGTTGTCCAGCGACCACGCGACGCCGGCGCCGACCTCGCGCAGGTTGTGCGGCGGGATGTTGGTCGCCATGCCGACCGCGATGCCGGAGCTGCCGTTGATCAGCAGGTTCGGCACCCGCGACGGGAGCACGACGGGCTCGTCGGTCTTCCCGTCGTAGTTGTCGATGAAGTCGACGGTCTCCTCGTCGATGTCGCGCAGCATCGCCATCGCGAGCGGGGAGAGCCGGCACTCGGTGTAGCGCATGGCCGCGGCCGGGTCGTTGCCCCGCGAGCCGAAGTTGCCCTGCCCCTGGATCAGCGGGTACCGCATCGACCAGGGCTGGGCCAGCCGCACCAGGGCGTCGTAGATCGCCGAGTCGCCGTGCGGGTGGTAGTTGCCCATGACGTCGCCGACGACGCGGGCGCACTTGACGAAGGAGCGGTCGGGCCGGAAGCCGTTCTCCCCCATCGAGTAGAGGACGCGGCGGTGGACCGGCTTGAGGCCGTCCTCCACCAGCGGCAGGGCGCGCCCGACGATCACGCTCATCGCGTAGTCGATGTAGGAGCGCTGCATCTCCTGCTGGATGTCGACCGGCTCGACGCGGCCGCCACCCTCCCCGCCGCCGCCCGTGGGCGCGGTGGGATCGATCGTGTCCGTCACGAAGTCTCCTCGTTCATACGTGCGTCTGGATCAGTTGTCTGGAACAGCCGTACTGATCAGACGTCCAGGAAGCGCACGTCCTTGGCGTTGCGGGTGATGAAGGAACGGCGGGACTCGACGTCCTCACCCATCAGCACCGAGAACAGCTCGTCGGCGGTCGCCGCGTCGTCCAGGCTGACCTGGAGCAGGAGCCGGTTGGTCGGGTCCATCGTGGTCTCCCACAGCTCCTTGGCGTCCATCTCGCCCAGACCCTTGTAGCGCTGCACGCCCTGGTCCTTCGGGAGCTTCTTGCCCGCGGCGCGGCCGGCCTCGATCAGCCCGTCGCGCTCGCGGTCGGAGTAGGCGTACTCGGCCTCGGCGCGCCCGCCCCACTTGATCTTGTAGAGCGGGGGCTGGGCCAGGAACACGTGGCCGTTCTCGATCAGCGGGCGCATGAACCGGAACAGCAGCGTGAGCAGCAGGGTCCGGATGTGCTGGCCGTCGACGTCGGCGTCGGCCATCAGGACCAGCTTGTGGTAGCGCAGCTTCGACAGGTCGAAGTCGTCGTGGATGCCGGTGCCCATCGCGGTGATGATCGACTGGACCTCGGTGTTCTTGAGGACGCGGTCGATCCGGGCCTTCTCGACGTTGATGATCTTGCCGCGGATCGGCAGGATCGCCTGGTGCATCGAGTCGCGGCCGGCCTTCGCCGAGCCGCCCGCGGAGTCGCCCTCCACGATGTAGAGCTCGCAGCTCTCCGGGTCCCGGGACCGGCAGTCCGACAGCTTGCCGGGCAGGCCGCCGATGTCACCGGCGCTCTTGCGGCGCACGAGCTCGCGGGCGCGGCGCGCGGCCAGACGGGCCTGCGCCGAGGAGACCGCCTTGGTGACGATCGTCTTCGCCTCGTTGGGGTTGCGCTCGAACCAGTCGGCGAGCCACTCGTTGGAGACCCGCTGGACAAACGACTTGACCTCGGTGTTGCCGAGCTTGGTCTTGGTCTGGCCCTCGAACTGCGGCTCGGAGATCTTCACCGAGACGATCGCGGCGAGGCCCTCGCGGATGTCGTCGCCGGACAGCGCCGGGTCCTTCTCCTTGATCAGCTTCTTGTCGCGGGCGTAGCGGTTGACCGTCGCGGTGAGCGCGTGACGGAAGCCCTCCTCGTGGGTGCCGCCCTCGTGCGTGTTGATCGTGTTCGCGAAGGTGTAGACCGACTCGGAGTAGCCCGAGTTCCACTGCATCGCGACCTCGACCTGGTGGCCGGGGCCCTCGCCGGTGTAGCTGACGATCTTGCGGTGGATCGGGTCCTTGGACTTGTTCAGGTGCGCGACGAAGTCCTCGAGACCGTTCGGGTAGTGGAAGACGTACTCCTTGGGCTTCGCGACGTAGCCCTCGGCGTCCGGCTCGGAGTCGGCGTCGGGCACCTCGACCGGGTTGCCGTCGGCGTCGACCGCGTCCTCCGACGGCAGCTCGGCCGGGCGCTCCGGGCGGCGCTCGTCGCGCAGGACCATGGTGAGGCCCTTGTTGAGGAAGGTCTGCTCCTGCAGCCGGCGCCGGATCGTCTCCAGCGTGTACGACGTCGTCTCGAAGATCGTCGGGTCGGCCCAGAAGGTGATCGTGGTGCCGGTGTCGGACTTCTTCGTGGTGCCGGCCTCGATCAGCTCACCCGGCTTGGCGTGGTCGTAGCGCTGCTTCCAGATCACGCCGCCGACGCGGACCTCGACGTCGAGCGCGGTGGACAGCGCGTTCACCACCGAGACGCCGACACCGTGCAGACCACCGGAGACCGCGTAGGACTTGTCGTCGAACTTGCCGCCGGCGTGCAGGCTGGTGAGGACGACCTCGAGGGTCGGCTTCTTCTCCACCGGGTGCATCTCGACCGGGATGCCGCGGCCGTCGTCCTCGACGCGGATGCCGCCGTCGGCCTGCAGGGTCACCACGACCTTGGTGGCGTGACCGGCCATCGCCTCGTCGACGGAGTTGTCCACCACCTCCCAGATGAGGTGGTGCAGGCCCCGCTCACCGGTGGAGCCGATGTACATGCCGGGCCGCTTGCGGACCGCCTCCAGGCCCTTGAGGACCGTGATGGACGACGCGCCGTAGGCGTTGTTCGCTGCCTTGTCGGAAGCCACGGGTAGCTTCTTCTCCTCGCCACGTGAACCACCCCGCGCGACGCGCGCACCCGGGGGTGCGACGGCGACGGGCCGGTTCCACCGACCGGGCGCTCTGGTCATGTCTCGGGGAGCCACCCGGGGAATACCCCTCGATCCTACCCGCCGGGACCGACGGAAAGGCGGGTAGGACCCGCCCAGAAGCGCCACAGACGGGCGAACGGCGTCCGGTGCGGGATCGGACGTGGCCCGGCGGGGCCGAGCGGACAGGCGGCCGTGTCATGCCGCGCTCACCGCCGACGAGAGCGCCGGACGGTCCCCGCTTCGGCTCCCCACCCGATCCGGGGCCCCACGCGAGCCCGTGACGCCGTCACGCCGCCGCAACGCGCGGGGGGCTCAGCCGTAGGTGTCGCGGGGCCCGCGGCCGCGGACGTGGCGCGGCCCGTGCCGCCAGCTCGGGCCGCTCGGCCCCACCACCCGGATCCGGCGCACGACGTCCGGGCCGACCGCCGCGGCGAGGCGGGTCAGCAGCTGGCGCTGCAGGGTCCGCAGCTGGGTGGCCCACGCCGTCGACTCCGCCTGCAGGGTCAGCTCGCCGTCGCGCAGCGAGACCGGGGTGCAGTGGTCGGCGACGTCCGGCCCGACCAGCTGCGGCCAGCGGCCCAGCACGGTCGCGTCGGTCAGCCGGTTCGACCAGCCGCGGTCCACCGAGATCCGCGAGACCAGGCGGCCGAACGGCTGCGGGTCACGGTCGTCGGGACCCGACCCCGACCAGCGACGGCGGCGCCCCCGCCCCGAGACCACGCGCAGCTTCGGCCGGTCGGACTCGGCCCGCTCCTCGGCCTTGCGGGCCGACGCCTCGCGCGCCGCACGCAGCGCCTCGCGGGCGAGGTCGGCCCCGCGCAGCCCGGAGCGGTCCCCGGCCAGCAGGTCGCCCTGCTCCCCCGGGACCCCGCCGCCCGTGACCGCGTCGTGACCCGGGTCGGCCGGACGTCCGTCCCCAGGCGCGGGCCGGCGGGCGTCCGCGGCGCGGCGCCCTGTCCTCCCGTTTCCGTTCCCGGAGCGGCGTCCGTCCCCCGCCCGGCCGGAGTTATCCACAGTATCCACAGGCTTGTCCCCAGAGTGCCGTGATGCGGACGAGACATGCAGCGGCGGTCACGCGCGGACCACCTTCCGGTCGCCGACGGCGAACCGCACGCCGTCGAGCTCGACCGGGACGTCCTCGGCGACCGCTGCGGTCACCAGGACCTGCTCGGCGCCGGCGACCAGCCCGGCCAGCGCACGGCGGCGGGCGGAGTCGAGCTCGGCGAACACGTCGTCGAGCACGAGGACCGGCTCGACGTCGTCGGCGTGCAGCAGCCGGTAGGACGCGAGCCGCAGTGCGAGTGCGAACGCCCAGGACTCGCCGTGGCTCGCGTAGCCCTTCGCGGGCCCCTCGCCGAGGGCGAGCTCCAGCTCGTCGCGGTGCGGGCCGACCAGGCACACCCCGCGCTCGACCTCCTGCCGCCGGACCTCGGCGAGCCGGGCCAGCAGCAGCTCCTCCAGCTCCGCGACCGACGACGGCAGCTCCGCCACCCCCGCCGTCCCGAGGCTGGAGCGGTAGTCCAGCCCGATCGGGTCCGACGACGGCGCGATCGCCGCGAACGCCTCCCGCGCGTGCGGCGCGAGCGCGACGACGAGCTCGCGCCGCCCGGCGAGCAGCGCCGCACCGGTGCGGGCCAGGTGGCCGTCCCACACCTCGAGGGTGGCGAGGTCGTCGGGCAGGTCCGGGTCGGCGGTCGGTGCGGGCCGCGACCGGCCGCGGGCGCCGCGCAGCGCCGGCTTCGCGGTCTTGAGCAGCGCCGAGCGCTGGCGCAGGACCTTGTCGTAGTCGGCGCGGACGCCGGCGTAGCGCGGGAACCGGGCGACGAGCAGCTCGTCGAGGAAGCGCCGCCGCTCCGAGGGGTCGCCGCGCACCAGTGCCAGGTCCTCCGGCGCGAACAGCACGCTGCGCAGGATGCCCAGCACGTCGCGGGGACGGCCGACCGGTGAGCGGTTCACCCGGGCCCGGTTCTGCCTCCCGTCGTTGATCTCCAGCTCCACGCCGAGCCTGCGCCCGTGGTGGTGCACCTCGCCGCGCACGATGGCCTGCGCCGCGCCCCGCCGGATGAGCGGGGCGTCGGAGGACACCCGGTGCGACCCGAGGGTGGCGAGGTAGCCGATGCCCTCGACGAGGTTCGTCTTGCCGACGCCGTTGGAGCCGACCAGGACCGTCACGCCCGGGTCGAGCTCCAGCTCGGCCTCCGGCCAGGACCGGAAGTCGGTGACGGAGAACCGCCTGAGAAACACCGGCCGGTCACCCTCCCTGTGCGGTCACTGCGTCGAGCCACCGCCGGACGACGGGCCCGCCTTGTCGCCGGGAGCGCCCGCCGGGCCGGACGACTTCACCGCGTGCCCGCCGAACTGCTGGCGCAGCGCGGCGACGGCCTTCATCGCCGGGGACTCGGCCTGCCGGGAGGAGAACCGCGCGAACAGGGCCGCGGAGATCACCGGCAGCGGCACGGCGTGCGCGATGGCCTCCTCGATCGTCCAGCGCCCCTCACCCGAGTCGTCGACCCAGCCCTCGAGCCGGTCGAGCCGCGGGTCCTCCCGCAGCGCGTCGACGAGCAGGTCGAGCAGCCAGGACCGCACGACGGTCCCCCGCGACCACGCCTGGATCACCCCGGGCACGTCGGTGATGAGCTCGCTGGCCTCCATCAGCTCGAAGCCCTCGGCGTAGGCCTGCATGAGGCCGTACTCGATGCCGTTGTGGACCATCTTCGCGAAGTGGCCGGCGCCGACCGGTCCGGCGTGGGCGAAGCCCTCCTCGCGCAGCCCCTCCGGGCGCAGCGCGTCGAAGACCGGCATGGCGCGGGCGATGTGCTCGTCCTCGCCGCCGGCCATCAGGCCGTAGCCGTTGTCCCGGCCCCAGATGCCGCCGGATACGCCGCAGTCGACGTAGCCGATGCCGTGGGCGTCGAGCAGCGCGGCGTTGGGCTGGTCGTCGGTGTAGCGCGAGTTGCCGCCGTCGATGACGAGGTCGCCCGGCTCCAGGGTGGTCGCCAGGGTCGCAACGGTGTTCCGGGTCGGCTCGCCGGACGGGACCATCACCCACACCACGCGCGGCGCGGCCAGCGCACCGGCCAGCTCCGCGAGCGAGCCGACGTCGCTGACCTCCGGGCGGGGGTCGTAGCCGACCACCTCGTGCCCGGCGGCGCGCAGCCGCTCGCGCATGTTGCCGCCCATGCGGCCGAGTCCGATCATGCCGATCTGCACGGCGGAAGCCCCCTTCGCATCGCGGGCCCCGGCGTCCCGGACCGGGCACCGGCGGCCCTCGTCGATCACACCGGGCCCGAGTCTTCACCCCCGGGCCCGGGCCCGCCCGGCGGGGTCGCCCCGTCGGGGACGGCCACCGGTCCGGCGCGGCGGACCGGGCTCAGCCCGGCAGCCGGACCGGCATCAGCAGGTGCAGGTAGCCGGACTTCTCCGGCGACGGCGCCTCGCCGGCGTCGTCGGTGGCGGGCTTGGGCACCGGCCGGACCAGCGCGGGCCGGTTCGGGGTGGTGAACGTCAGCTGCGCGCGGTCGGTGTGCAGCGCACCCAGCGCGTCGAGCAGGTAGCCCGGGTTGAACGCGATCGTCAGCGGGTTGCCGTCGAGCGCGCAGGGCAGCTCCTCCTCGGCGGACCCGACGTCGTCGCCGCCGGCGGCCAGGCGCAGCCCGTCCTCGCCGAACTCCATCCGGATCTGCGCGACCCGGTCGGCGACCAGCGAGACGCGCTTGATCGCCTCGACGAGCAGCGCGACGTCGAGCTCGACCGCGGTGGTGTGCTCGGCGGGGATCAGCTGGCGGAACCGCGGGAACTCCGCGTCGAGCAGCCGGCTGGTGGAGCGGCGGCCGCCGCCGGTCAGGCCGAGCATCCCGTCGCCCGCGGACAGCGCGATCTCGACGGTGCCCGAGCCGGCGAGGGTCTTCGCGACCTCCGCGAGCGTCTTGGCCGGGATGAGCACGGCGGTCGAGATCGACGCGTCCTCCGGGGACCACTCGAGCTCGCGGACGGCGAGGCGGAACCGGTCGGTCGCGGCGAGCGTGAGCTGCGAGCCCTCGATCTCGAGCCGGATGCCGGTCAGCATCGGGAGCGTGTCGTCCCGCCCGGAGGCGACGGCGACCTGGGCGACGGCGGCGGCGAGCGCGTCGGCGGCGACCGACCCGGCGCGCTGGGGCATCTCGGGCAGCTGCGGGTAGTCCTCGACCGGCATCGTCGGGAGGCTGAACCGGCTGTTGCCGCAGTTGATCGTGGCGCGGGCGCCGTCGACGGTCAGGTCCACCGGCTTCGACGGCAGGGCGCGCGTGATGTCGGCGAGCAGCCGGCCGGAGACGAGCGTGCGGCCCGGCTCCCCGACCGTCGCGTCGAGCTCGACCCGCGCCGAGGTCTCGTAGTCGAAGCCGGAGACGGTGAGCTTCTCGCCGGCGTCGCTGTCGGACTGGATCAGGACCCCGCCCAGGACGGGCACCGGCGGACGCGCCGGGAGGCTGCGAGCGACCCAGGCGGCCGCGTCCGCGAGGACGTCGCGTTCGACCCGGAACTTCATCTGGAGACCTTCCCCGGTAGCGCCCGGCGCCGACCGCGGCGCGGGGCCGGGTCGTCGACGGGACGGCGGTGCGGCGGCGACCGGACCCGTCCCGCCGGTCGTCCGCCGTGCGGCCCGGAGCGGGCTGCGGACGGGTCGGCCGGAGCGGGATCGGATCGGCGGGTTCGCCGGGACGCTCACGGTAGAGCCTCGCCCCGACAGTTTCCACGCCACCCCGGGCCCCGGAGCGGGTGGAACCCGGGTGCCCGTCCGTGACCCCCGTCCGGGGGTCGGTCCACACAGCTCTTCTTCAGAAGGAAATAAGAAGAGAGAACAACCGTCGTAGTGACAGGTGCTGTGCACAGTGTGGATGGAGCGTGTCGTCGCAGGTCAGCAGGCCGCGTCGACTGGGGATGTGTCCGTGGGGGGTCCCGTTGACAGGTCCGGCGACCGGTGGACGGACGGCGGTGCTCCCCGTCCGTCCCCGGTTCATCCCGGGTTCACCACAGGGTTGTCCACGGATCCCGGGCGATCCGTCCACGGGCCTGCGGCCGTCCATCCACAGAGTTGTCCCCAGATGTGGGTGGAAACGTGGTGGATCGTGGACCGAGGGTGATAGGCGCCACGCCCCGTCCGGCACGACGGGTACCCACTGACAACCCACATACGCCTCACTCGTCACAGTCATGTCGACGCTGCGTGACCACCGGTACGGCGCAATCGATCACCGGGACGAGTGGTGAAGCGCCGAGCGCCCACTACCGGACGACGAGCGGAGGGTGTGGGACCGACACGCGGGTGACGGCACGCCGGACCCGATCGGGATCGGTCGACGCGTCCCGGACGCCGGCGGGGCGCCCGCGCCGGCGTCGCGGAGCGGGGTCCCGATCGTCCCGTGGGCGGTGCGAACGGCCCGCAGCGGCGATCTGGGGCCGGTGCACCTGTGGGTTGCTCCGGATCGGTCCCGGTGCGGCGCGTGACCGGCCCGATCCCATGATCACCAGCTCACGGGGGGTGCGGACGGCCGGACGGCGCTGTGGACGACCGGCCCGGGAGCGGGCGTCAGTGACGGGCGCGCAGCTTGATGCGCGCGGTCAGCTCCTGGACCTGCTCGAAGGTCTTCCGCCGGAGCGAGATCTCGTTGCGGATCTTCTTGTCGGCGTGCATGACGGTCGTGTGGTCGCGGCCGCCGAAGGTCTGCCCGATCCGCGGCAGCGACAGGTCGGTCAGCTCGCGGCACAGGTACATCGCGATCTGGCGGGCCTGCGCGAGCGCCTTCGTCTTGCCCGGGCCGGACAGGTCGTCGAGCGTGACGCCGAAGAACTCGGCGGTGACGGCCATGATCGTCGGGGCGGTGATCTCCGAGGCGGCGGAGTCGGGGATGAGGTCGCGCAGCACGATCTCGGCGAGCTGGGTGTCGACGGCCTGCCGGTTCAGCGACGCGAACGCCGTGACCCGGATCAGGGCGCCCTCGAGCTCGCGGATGTTGCGCTCGATCCGCTCCGCGATGAACTCCAGGACCTCACCGGGGACGGCGAGCCGGTCCTGGGCGGCCTTCTTGCGCAGGATCGCGATCCGGGTCTCCAGCTCGGGCGGCTGGATGTCGGTGATCAGGCCCCACTCGAACCGCGTCCGCATCCGGTCCTCGAGGGTCTCCAGCCGCTTGGGCGGCCGGTCGGAGGACACGACGATCTGCTTGTTCGCGTTGTGGAGGGTGTTGAAGGTGTGGAAGAACTCCTCCTGCGTCCCCTCCTTGCCCTCCAGGAACTGGATGTCGTCGACGAGCAGGACGTCGACGTCGCGGTAGCGGCGCTGGAAGGCGACCTTGCGGTCGTCGCGCAGGGAGTTGATGAAGTCGTTCGTGAACTCCTCGGTACTGACGTACCGGACCCGCATGCCGGGGAACAGCCGCTGGGCGTAGTGCCCGACGGCGTGCAGCAGGTGGGTCTTGCCCAGCCCGGACTCGCCCCAGATGAACAGCGGGTTGTACGCCCGCGCCGGCGCCTCGGACACCGCGACCGCGGCGGCGTGGCTGAACCGGTTCGACGCCCCGATGACGAAGGTGTCGAAGGTGTAGCGCTCGTTGAGCCGGGTCTGGGACCGCGGGGCGACCGGGTCGCCGGCCTGCGGCGCGGTGTAGGCGGGCCAGGCCGTCTGGCCGTCGCGGCCGGTGGGCTCCGGGCGGCCGGTGGGCTGCGGCGCCCAGCCCCCCGACGACGACGGCGCCGGCTCGGCCGGGTAGCCGCGGTCGCGCTCGGGGGCGGCGCCGCCGTCGCCGTCGCGGGTGGCGGGGTCCGGGCCGGTCACGGCGAAGCCGCCGTCGGTGGAGGGGACGCCGTCGGCCCCGGGGGCCGCGTCGACCGCGTCGCCCGTGCCGGGCTCGCCGCCGCCGGACACCGCGGGCTCGGCCGCGGGCCGCTCGCCGGTCCCGGTGTCACGGACGCTGTCGCCGGCACTGGCGCCGCGGTGCATGCCGAAGCCGGGCGGGTCGGGGACCTCGGTGCCGCCGGACGCCGCGGAGGCGTCGACGACGACGGCGAGGTTCACCGCGACCCCGAGGTGGCGGCCCAGCGCGTCGCTGATGGGGCGGCGCAGGATGCGCTCGATGGCGTCCTTGGCGAACTCGCTCGGCGCGGCGAGCAGCGCGGTGCCGTCGAGCAGGCCGAGGGGACGGGTCAGGCGCAGGAAGGCGCGCTGCTGGGGGGACAGGGCGGGGGTGCCGGACTCGGCCGACGCGCCGGAGAGATCGGCGATGACGCGGTTCCAGACCGCGCCGAGATCGCCCGGCTGGTCGGTCATCCGCGGTTCCCCCTCACCTCGGCCGCCGTCCGCGGCTGCTCCCCCCGGAGCACTGCACCTGTGGCCGTACGGACGCGTCCGTTCCGCCCGGGGGCCCATGTATCCCCAGAGTTGTCCACACTTGTGCGTAAAGGTACGCAGCAGTCTCCGGCCGGTGCGCAGCGGGGCGCCGGCCGGATGTCGTGTGAGGTCTCGGTCGTGGTGCGGGTGGTCGTTACCCACCCGCCGGTCCCGGGCGGGGTCGGCGACGCTAGCAGCGGCCGCGACGGGCCGGTCCGGGCGGGGTCGTCGCGGTCCTCCGGGGGTGGTTTGACCCTCTCGAAACCCGCTGCGTACCCTTGACGACCGGACACCTGGTCGGATGGGCGTGTCACGCCCGTCGTCAGCGGTTCCCGCACCCGTGCGGGGCCGTCGTGCGGCCGGTGACCCACGAACCCGAGCACGTGACCACAGATCTCGGCGTCGCAGGACGCCTGCGAGCCGCCGACCAGGAGAGCCGACCGTGAGCAAGCGTACTTTCCAGCCGAACAACCGCCGCCGGGCCAAGACGCACGGTTTCCGGCTGCGCATGCGCACCCGCGCCGGCCGCGCGATCCTCGCCGCGCGCCGTCGCAAGGGGCGCGGCAACCTCTCGGCCTGACGGCCGGCGCCCCCCACCGGCCCGCGCCGTGCTGCCGGCACACGCCCGGCTCACCCGCCGGCCCGAGTTCGCCTCGACGATCAGGCGCGGACGACGCGCCGGCCGGTCGAGGCTGGTGGTGCATCTCGACCTGACCCGCCCCGGCGGCGTGCCCGAGCACGCCTCGCCGCGGGCGGGTTTCGTCGTGAGCAAGGCCGTCGGCAACTCGGTCGTCCGGCACCGGGTGTCCCGGCGCCTGCGACACCTGGTGGCCGACCGGCTGGCCGTCCTGCCGGCCGGTGCCGCGCTCGTCGTCCGGGCGCTGCCGCCCGCCGGCACCGCGACCTCGGCCGAGCTCGCGTCCGACCTCGACTCCGCGCTCCGGGCGGCGCAGCGGCCCCGCAGGCCGCGCCCGGCCCCGGACGGAGCGCGATGAGCACGGCGCCCCCGGGAGAGGAGACGACGGTGAGCGAGGAGCACGCACCCGCGAGCCGCCCCGGCCCCGGCGCGCGCGCCGCGATGGCCGCCGTCCGCTGGTACCAGGTCTGGATCTCGCCGAACCTGATGCCCAGCTGCCGGTTCCACCCCAGCTGCAGCGCCTACTCCGTGGAGGCCTTCTCCGAGCACGGTCTCGTGCGCGGGCTCGGCCTCACCGTGTGGCGGCTGCTGCGCTGCGCACCGTGGCACCCTGGCGGCTGGGACCCGGTGCCGCCCCGCCGTCGTCACCGTGGTGACGGGGTGCCGCCCAGCGGGACGGAGCCCGATCCGGAGCCGGAGCACCCGTCCACCGACCCGCCCCGGACCGAAGGCCTCTCACGCGGCACGGACCGCTGACCCGCGGCCACGCCCGAGACCACGAGGAGCAACGCAGCAGTGCTGGACTTCATCTACTACCCCGTCAGCTGGATCATGTGGGTCTGGCACAAGGTCTTCGGGTTCGTGCTGGGCGACGACAACGGCTTCGCCTGGGCGCTGTCGGTGGTCTTCCTCGTCTTCACGCTCCGCGTGCTGCTCTACAAGCCGTTCGTCGTGCAGGTCCGCTCCATGCGCAAGATGCAGGAGATGGCCCCGGAGATGCAGAAGCTCCGGAAGAAGTACGCGAACGACCGCCAGAAGCTCGCCACGGAGATGCAGAAGCTCCAGCAGCAGAACGGCGCCAACCCGCTCATGGGCTGCCTGCCGATCCTGGTGCAGATCCCGGTGTTCATCGGTCTGTTCCACGTGCTGCGCGAGTTCAAGCCGGGCAAGACCGAGAACTACGTCTTCAACGCGGCCGAGAACGCCTCGTTCGTCGACTCCAGCCTGTTCGGCGCCAAGCTCGGCTCGGCGATCTTCCCGCTGCAGAACACCGCGTCCGTCGCCGAGCTGGGCGGCAACATCGTCGCGCAGTGGGCCGTGATGATCCCGCTGATGATCGCGGCGGGCATCTTCACCCACATCACCGCGCGCCACTCGGTGGCCCGCCAGCAGGCGCAGATCGCGGCCGGCACCGTCGCGGCGAACCCGCAGGCCGAGATCATGCAGAAGCTGATGCTCTACGTGTTCCCGATCGGTGTCGTCGTCGGCGCCCCGTTCCTGCCGCTGGCGGTGCTCTTCTACTGGGTCGCCAACAACCTGTGGACCCTCGGCCAGCAGTACGTCGTCTACAAGAAGATCGACGCCGAGGAGTCGGAGAAGGCCGAGCAGGCCACCGAGGCCGCGAAGGCCCGCGCCCCGCGCCCCGGCCAGAAGCCGGTCCGTGACGGTCGCCGCGGCACTGCGGAGGAGGTCCGCGAGATCGCCGACGAGCCGATCGACCCGGCCGAGGAGCTGGCCGCCGCGGCCGGCTCGGACGGCGCGTCCTCCGAGGCCCCGACCGGCTCCTCGTCCCCGAACGGGAACGGCTCCAACGGCACCGCGAACGGCACCAACGGCAACGGCAACGGCAACGGCAACGGTCAGAAGAAGCCCGGTGCGAAGCCGGTGCAGAAGCGCCCGGGCTCCAAGGCCCGCCGCGGCAAGCGCCGCTGACCGGCCCGCACCGCCCCGCACCACCCCGACAGACCCGGCACGCCTCGCCGGCCCCGGCGGCCCCACCGCCGAGCGGGCCCGGGCACGCCGGCCCCGCGAACCGTTGACGAGAGGAGATGCGCGTGCCCACCACCGCGAAGGAGCCCGCCGAGGGCCAGGACGTGCAGGACAAGCCGTCCGGCGAGAGCCTGCTGATCCAGGAGGGCGACGTCGCAGGCGACTACCTGGAGCGCCTGCTGGACATCCTGGACTACGACGGTGACATCGACCTCGACGTCGAGGGCGGCCGCGCCGTCGTCAGCATCGAGGGTGCCGACGACGACGACGAGCTGCAGAAGCTGGTCGGCGACAAGGGCGCCGTGCTGGAGAGCCTGCAGGAGCTGGCGCGCCTGGCCGTCCAGCAGCAGCTGGGCAGCCGCAGCCGGCTGATGCTCGACATCGCCGGGTGGCGGCGCCGCCGTCGCGACGAGCTGACCGAGCTCGGCCTGGAGACGGCGCAGGAGGTCAGGGCCAGCGGAGAGTCCGCCCGGCTGCGCCCGATGACGCCGTTCGAGCGCAAGGTCGTCCACGACGCCGTCGCGACCGTGAAGGGTGTCGTCTCCGAGAGCGAGGGCGAGGAGCCGCGGCGCCAGGTCGTGGTCCACAAGAAGTGACGACTCCCGCCGTCCCGACCCCGGAGGTCGCGGAGAAGGTGTTCGGCGACCGGCTGCCGCTGGCCGTGCGCTACGTCGAGCACCTCGCGACCTCCGGGATCGAGCGCGGCCTCATCGGCCCGCGTGAGCGGGACCGGCTGTGGGACCGGCACGTCCTGAACTGCGCCGTGCTCGGCGAGGTCGTGCCCGCCGACGCGAACGTCGCCGACGTCGGCTCGGGCGCCGGGCTGCCCGGCATCCCGCTG
Organism: Pseudonocardia spirodelae; assembly: GCF_037727765.1. NCBI lineage: Bacteria > Bacillati > Actinomycetota > Actinomycetes > Pseudonocardiales > Pseudonocardiaceae > Pseudonocardia > Pseudonocardia spirodelae. The sequence continues at coordinate 77,481 of NZ_JBBJUP010000019.1, forward strand.
GCCCTGGCCCGGCCCGACCTGCGGATCGTCCTGATCGAGCCGCTCGCCCGCCGCGTCGACTGGCTCGACGAGGTGCTGGCCGACGTCGGCCTGGACGTCGCGGTCGAACGGGGGCGTGCCGAGGAGCCGTCGGTTCTGCGACGATGGGAGGGGGCCGACGTCGTCACCGCCCGGGCCGTGGGACCGCTGGCCCGGCTCGCGGGGATCTGCCTGCCCCTGCTCCGGCAGGGAGGTGCGATGCTGGTGCTCAAGGGCGCCTCCGCCCCCGAGGAGATCGTGCGCGACGCCGCCGCGGTCCGTGCCCTCGGCGGCGGTGAGGCCCGCATCCACGAGGCGGGCGCCGGCGTCGTCGACCCGCTGACCACGGTGGTCGAGATCCCGCGGACCGGCGCGCCCCGCCGCAACCGGAGGAAGGAACGGCGATGATGGGTGCCGGAGCGTCGTTCCACGTGAAACACCGACCGGTCACGAACCGTCGAGGAGGTCGCGCATGAGTCTCGGATGGACCCCCATCGCGGACGAGGCCGAGCGGGCCGCCCGCGTGCTGCACCCCGACCGGCACGGCATGCCCCGTCCGGCCGCGCGCCGGGTCATCGGCGTCGCGAACCAGAAGGGTGGGGTCGGCAAGACGACCAGCACGGTGAACCTCGCCGCGGGTCTGGCCCTGCACGGTGTCCGTGTGCTGGTGATCGATCTTGACCCGCAGGGCAACGCCTCCACCGCGCTCGGTGTCGAGCACCGCACCGGCACGCCGTCGGTGTACGAGGTGATGCTCGGCGAGATCCCGCTGGAGGAGGCCGTCGCGGTCAGCACCGCGTCGCCGAACCTGCTCTGCCTGCCCGCGACGATCGACCTGGCCGGCGCGGAGATCGAGCTCGTCAGCATGGTGGCCCGCGAGTCGCGGCTGTCCCAGGCGCTGAACGAGGAGACCCTCGCCCGCCTCGACGTCGACTACGTGTTCATCGACTGCCCGCCCTCGCTCGGCCTGCTGACGGTCAACGCACTCGTCGCCGCCTCCGAGGTGCTGATCCCGATCCAGTGCGAGTACTACGCGCTGGAGGGCCTCGGCCAGCTGCTGTCCAACATCGACCTCGTCCGGTCGCACCTGAACACGTCGCTGCACGTCTCGACGATCCTGCTGACCATGTACGACGGCCGCACCAAGCTGGCCGACCAGGTCACCTCCGAGGTCCGCCAGCACTTCGGCCCGACGGCGCTGCGCACCGTGATCCCGCGCAGCGTGAAGGTCTCCGAGGCGCCCGGCTACAGCCAGACCGTGCTCGCGTACGACCCCGGCTCGCGCGGTGCGATGAGCTACATCGACGCGGCGCGCGAGATCGCCGAGCACGGCGCGAGCGGCGCGTACCGTCCGGACGGGCGCTGAGATGGCCGAACGCAAGGGCGGGCTCGGCCGCGGCCTGGCCGCGCTGATCCCCACCGGTCCGGTCGAGGGCGGCGGTGGCCGTCCGGGCGGACCGGGCCCCGGCGCTCCCCTGCACCGGCCCGCACCGGCCGTGCAGCGCGACGACACGACGGCCGAGACCCCGGTGGTCGACGGCGGCGCGGAGTACCGCGAGATCCCGCTGCAGCGGATCGTGCCGAACCCGAAGCAGCCGCGCACCCAGTTCGACGAGGACCAGCTCGCCGAGCTCGAGCACTCCATCCGCGAGTTCGGGCTGCTGCAGCCGATCGTCGTCCGGCGGACCGGGCGCGACTACGAGCTGATCATGGGCGAGCGTCGGTGGCGCGCCGCGCAGCGCGCCGGGCTCGACACGCTGCCGGCGATCGTCCGGCACACCGCCGACGACGTCATGCTGCGTGACGCGCTGCTGGAGAACATCCACCGCGTCCAGCTCAACCCGCTGGAGGAGGCGGCCGCCTACGAGCAGCTGCTCGCCGAGTTCGGCGTCACGCACTCCGAGCTGGCCGACCGGATCGGCCGGAGCCGGCCCGTCGTCACGAACATGATCCGGCTGCTGAAGCTGCCGGTGACGGTGCAGCGCCGGGTCGCCGCGGGCGTGCTGTCGGCCGGGCACGCGCGGGCGCTGCTCGGGCTCGAGGACGCCGGGCAGCAGGAGGACCTCGCCACCAAGATCGTCGCCGAGGGCATGTCGGTGCGGGCGACCGAGGAGGCCGTCGTGCTCGCCCGCCAGGACGGCCCGCCGCGCGAGCGCCGCGCCCGCCGGCGGGGCGAGGAGCGTCCGGAGTTCACCGAACGCGCCGACCGGCTGGCCGACATGTTCGACACCCGCGTGAAGGTCGAGATGGGCCAGCGGAAGGGACGCATCGTCGTCGAGTTCGGCTCGGTCGAGGATCTCGACCGCATCACCGGGATCATGGGTATCGCGCGGGGCGACTGAGCGCCCGTCACCCCTCCCCTACGGCCGTCGTCCGATCCGGACGGCGGCCGTCGGTGTTCCGGCACGAGGAGACGGCGACGACCGCCGGGACCGTGGCGGGCATCTGAGGGCGCCCTGAGATCGCCGGTGAGCGCCTTGTCGCGGGAGGCCGGTCCGAGGGGCCCGTAAGGAGTTGGTGACCCCGCGACGGCGATCTGAGCGCTTCTCTTGAAGAAGATTGTCCGATTTATCTGATTGTGCGCTGCAATCGGGCCGCGAAGTGTCGAAGGAGTCCCGGCGTGCGTGTTTCACGTGGAACACGTGGCGTCGCGGGCCGAGTGCGGCGGCCGGACGGCGCGCTCCGGACGGACGCCGGGGAGTGCGGGCGCTCCCACCCGCCCCGACGGGGTCCGGGTGTGCCGTCGCGGTCCGAGGACGACGGGGTGCGCAGTGGAGGCCCGTCGCGTCGTGGATCGTGGGAGGGGCGACCGCCCGCGGTGCTGCGGCCCCGTCCGAGGGGCGACACGGACGGCGGCTTCGCCGGTCGCTGTCCGGTCGCCGCTCGATGGCGGAATCGGGCCGGTGCAGTCGGGTCGTGACGGATGCGTGTCGCGGCCGGGCCGTGCCGCGGTGTCGTCGCCCGGCGGGGCGACGCAGGGTGGACTCGGCGGGGGTGGCGTTCCGCTGCGGAGGCGACGTCGTCGACGCACCGCGTGACGGTCGAACGCGATGCGGACGAGCGCGGTGCCGGAGGATCGGGGTGCCGGAGGATCGGGGTGCCGGAGGATCGGGGTGCCGGGCGACTGTCGGTGCCGAACTGCTGTCGGCGCCGGGAGGTCGGGGTGTCGCGCGATCAGCGTGCCCGGACTTCCTGGTGGCGCGGCACTGTGGTGCGGCGCTGTGGTGGTGCGGCTGGGCGGTGGTGCAGGCGCCCGCCGGCCGGGGCGGGCGGACGGCTCGGCCATCTGGGGCGCGCCACGGTGATGCGGGTCGAGCACCGACCGCGGCGATGCGCGACAGCGGTCGGCACACGCGGTAGCCGACCCGGTTGCCGGGGCCGGGCAGGCCGGAACCGTCCACGCCGCTCTGGGACGCCGCGTGACGCCTACCCGCGGCACCGGGAGCAGCAGCGGTACAGCGGACGCGGTGCTGTCGGAGCACCGACCCGCTGCCGCCGACGCTCGCGCGCACCGTAGTCACGAGCTCCGAGGAGAGCGGCCGGTGACTCCGTAGCGGACCTTCGTGAGCTCGGCCGCGCGCGCCGGCCGGGCCCGGACGTCTGCCGGCGTCGTGCCGCCTCGGCTGCGTGGTGGAGCCGGAGCGTGCGACCGGAAGGGGCACGGCGCGGCAGTCCGTCGAGACGACCGCACCCGGCGAGGTCGCCCGCGGGCGTCGTGGCGACTCCCGCCGAGGACGATCGGAAGATGGGTCCCGTCGCAGAACCCCGCCACGCGGCTCCGGACCGTGCTCGCCCCGGGCGCGGTGCGGGCACGGCGACGCGACGCGACCGTCGGCGACGCCCGCAGCACGAGTGGGGCGACACCACGGGAATGGGCGGGTCAGGCGTACGGCCCCGCCCGTGTCTCTGTCGGTCACGCGGTCCGGATGGCGTGTCCGTCGGTGTTCCACGTGAAACCGCGACCGGTAACCCACCGGGCACGGCCGCGTCGCGCCGACCCCGGCGGCGGACCCCCGCGCACCGGCTGCGACGCGCCGTCGCGCGGCACGCGACGAGCCGGACCGGTGCGCCGTCACGATCTCCGCCCCGGTGAACGGGCCCGGTCGACTCCCGGTCGTGGGGCTGCCCGGCGGACCGTCGCGCCGGGCCGCGGAGCCGCGGCCGTGGGCGCCGGAGAAGGGGTGGCAGCCGCGTCCGCGGACGCGGTGCCGCAACGCCTCGCACAGGAACGGCGCCGACCCGTCGACGAAGCGTTCCGCCGGGGGCACCCTCGGCCCGGTCGCTCCCACGCCGGGCGTCGGGTGGGCGACGAGGACGAGCCGGTCGACACCGTGATCTCCCGCTGCCGGGTGCGCAGGCCGCTCCCGCACGACCAGGAACGGGTGCTGCGGCGCAGGGGCGCCGCCGGCCGCCACCTCCGGTGTTCCACGTGGAACCACACCGGTGTGGTTCCACGTGGAACATCTCAACCCTGCCGGGCGGCCGCCCGCTCGACGAGCGCGAGGTAGACCGTCGCGAGGTCCGATCCGTCCGCGGTCACGGCGGTCGGCAGCAGCGAGGTGTCGGTCAGCCCCGGTGACACGTTCATCTCCAGGACGTGCACGGTGCCGTCGGCGGCGACGATCGCGTCGGTGCGCGACACGTCGCGCATCCCCAGGAGCCGGTGCGCGGTGAGCGCGGTGTCGGCGAGCGTCGCCAGCACGTCCGACGGCAGCCGGGCCGGGCAGTGGAACGCCGCCGCACCCGGCGTGTAGCGGGAGGTGTAGTCGTAGAACCCGGAGGGCACCTCGACCTCCACCGGCGGCAGCGCCCGGGGCTCGTCGCCGTCGTGGACGACCGACACGGCCACCTCGGTGCCCTCGATGAACCGCTCGACGAGCACGGTCTCGGCGTAGGCGAAGCAGCTGACCATCGCGGCCGGCAGGTCGGCCGCGGACCGCACCACCTGGACGCCCAGCGCGGACCCGCCCTGGTCCGGCTTCAGCACCAGCGGCAGCCCGAGCCGGTCGACGATCGCGCCCAGCACGCCCTGCGCGCCCAGCTCGCGGAACGTCGAGTGCGGCAGCGCGACCCAGTCCGGCGTCGACAGCCCGGCCCGGACGAGCTCGGCCTTTACGCTCGGCTTGTCCCAGGCGCGGCGGCACGCGCCCGACGGCGTCCCGACGAACGGGATCCCGAGGAGCTCCAGCACCTGCTGGACGGCGCCGTTCTCCCCCTCCCCGCCGTGCAGCGCGACGGCGACGGCGTCCGGCCGGTCGTTCGCCAGCCGCTCCAGGAGCCGCGCGTCGACGTCCCACTCGCGGACATCGACGCCGTTCGCGCGCAGCGCGCCCGCGAGCCGTCGCCCGGATCGCAGGGACACCTCGCGTTCGTGGGACAGGCCTCCGGCCAGCACGGCCACCGTTCGATCGCTCACGCGGGCATTCTGCGCCATCGACGGGAACGCCCCGGACCGGGAGCCGGTCCGGGGCGTTCCACGTGAAACATCGCGCGGGTGCGTCAGGTCGTGTCGGGGGACGGGCTCTGCGTCCCGCGGGTCAGCTCCGTCCGGGCCGGCGTACCGAACGTCCGCACGACCTCCAGCTCGGCCTCCAGCACCGCCGCCAGCCGCCGCACGCCCTCGGTGATGCGTTCGGGCGTCGGGAAGCAGAACGACAGCCGCAGCTGCCGGCTGCCGAACCCGTCGGCGTAGAACCCGGTGCCGGACGCGTACGCCACCCGCGCCGTCACCGCCCGCGGCAGCATCGCCTTGGTGTCGACGCCCTCCGGGACGGTCAGCCACACGAAGAAGCCGCCGTCGGGGACGTTCCAGCTGCAGCCCTCCGGCAGGTAGGTCTCCAGCGCGGCCAGCATCGCGTCGCGGCGCTCCCGGTAGTTCTCGCTGAACGTCTTGATCTGGCTGCGCCAGTCGTGGTGCGACAGGTACCGCGAGACCAGCATCTGCGTGAACGACGGCGGGCACAGCGTCGCCGACTCCGCCGCCAGCACCAGGCGGTCGCGGACCAGCGGAGGCACGAGCGCCCAGCCGACCCGCAGCCCGGAGGCGAACGTCTTCGAGAACGAGCCCAGGTAGAGCACGTCCGGGTCGAACGACCGCAGCGCCGGGTGCACCTCGCCGTCGAACCCGAGCATCCCGTACGGGTTGTCCTCGACGACCATCACGCCGTAGCGGCGGCACAGCTCCAGGATCCGCGGGCGCCGCTCGTGGGCGAGCGTCACGCCGGCCGGGTTGTGGAAGTTCGGGATCGTGTAGAGGAACTTCGGGACGATCCCGCGTCGCGACAGCGACTCGAGCGCCTCGTGCAGCAGCTCCGGCACCAGGCCGTGCTCGTCCATCGCGACGTGCACGACGCGCGCCTGGTAGGCGGCGAAGCTGCCGAGGGCGCCGACGTAGGACGGGCCCTCGGCCAGCACGACGTCACCGGGGTCGACGAAGATCCGGGTCAGCAGGTCGAGCGCCATCTGCGAGCCGACGGTGACGACGACGTCGTTCGGGTCGGCCTCGATGCCCTCCTCCCGCATGACCTCGCAGATCTGCTCGCGCAGCTGCGGGACGCCCTGGGCGGAGCCGTACTGCAGCGCCGACATCCCGTCGGTGTCGACGAGGTCGGCGACCTCCCGGGCCAGCGACTGCAGCGGCAGCGCCGCCAGGTTCGGCATCCCCCCGGCCAGCGAGACGACCTCGGGCCGGCTCGCGACGGCGAACAGCGCCCGGATCTCCGACGCCGTCATGCCGGCCGTACGGGTGGCGAAACGCTCGGTCGGGGCCAGCGGGACGACCGCCCCCTCCCCTGCCGCCGCTGCCGCCGCGGCCGCGGGACGGCGGACGTCGGGCTGCTGCGGGCGGTCGGGCAGGGTCATCGCATGCTCCTCTGCGAGGGGAAACGGCCCGCCGAGTGTAACCGCGACGGGTGATCGCCCTGCCCTTCGTCGTGACGTTCGTACCGGTGGGCCCTTCCGGGGTGCCGCCACGCCGGGAATCCACCTACGCTCGGGTGGCGCGGATCGTCGGCGCCGGGGTGGAGAACGACGCCCCGGCCGGGCCGTACCCGTGCGGCAGCGCGTGGACCGCGCGACGACGACACCCGGAGGTCGGATTTCCGTGTCCTGGCACGTTGCCGCGCTCAATCTGGACAATCTGGGTGATCTGCCCAAGCGGTGTCGCAACTGCGTCTACTGGGAGCTGTCGCCGTCGCTGGCCGACCAGGCCGAGGACTACGGGACGACCGACCTCGAGAAGGAGGCCTGGCTCTCCGAGGTGCTCCTGGAGTGGGGCTCCTGCGGCCGGGTCGTCTACGTCGGCGGGGCACCCGCCGGCTACGTCCTCTTCGCCCCGCCGGCGTCGGTCCCCCGGGCCACCGAGATGCCGACCGGCCCCGTCAGTGCGGACGCCGTCCTGCTGACCACCATGCAGGTCACCCCGGAGTTCTCCGGTGAGGGGCTCGGCCGGGCGCTCGCCCAGGCCGTCGTGAAGGACCTGACCCGGCGCGGGGTGAAGGCGGTCGAGGCGTTCGGCGACGCCCGTCCGGGCACCGAGGCCGACTGCGTCGTGCCCGCGGACTTCCTGCGCTCGGTCGGGTTCAAGACGGTCCGCCCGCACCACCGCTGGCCGCGGCTGCGGATGGAGCTGCGCTCGGGGCTGGAGTGGAAGTCCGACGTCGAGGCCGCGCTCGAACAGCTGTTCAACACGGTCGCGATCCCGATGCAGGCCCCGGCCCCGCGGCCGACGGCGACGCCCGCCCGTGCGGGGTCCTGCCAGGTCTCGTTCCTGCCGCCCGCTCCGACGATCTGAGAGCGCCCTGAGCGGGCCGTGCGCGGCCTCCCCGGCCCGACCCCGGGTGAGGGGGGCCGGGCGGGCGAGTCGGAGCGTCTGCGGGCCTCAGACGGCCCGGATCTGGTCCCTGCCGTACTCGCGGGCCAGCACGTCGTTGAACGTGAACGTGCCGGTGGGCTGGTCGTCCTGCCCGAGCAGGTACAGCCGCTTCACGGCGACGAGGATCCCCTCGGCGACGACGTCGCGGAAGCCGGGGTCGAGCAGCTTGCGCCGGTCGCCGAGGTGGGTCAGGTAGCCGGTCTCGACGCGGACGGCCGGCATCCGGGTCCGGCGCACCAGCTCCCAGGTGCAGGTCTGGCTGCGGCAGTCGAGCATCGAGGTACGGGTGAGCAGCTCGCGCTGGATCAGCCCGGCGAGGGCCTCCCCCACGTTGGACGTGGTGCCGGAGCCGTTGCCGAAGTAGTACGTCGCCAGGCCCTGCGCGTGCGGGCTGAAGCTGGCGTCGGTGTGCAGCGAGACGACGAGGTCCGCGCCGACGTCGTTCGCGAACTGCGCGCGCTCGGTGTCCGGCGGGTTCCCGTTCTCCGGGCGGGAGAGCAGGGCCTCCATGCCGGTGGCCGACATGCGGCCGACGAGGCGGCGGGCCAGGTCCCACATCAGGTCGGCCTCGGTGACGCCGCCGACGTCGACACCCCGGTCGTGGCCGCCGTGGCCCGGGTCGATGACGATCCGCTTGCCGCGCATCCGGGGCCCGGCCCGGCGCAGCAGCTCCTGCTCACGCAGCAGGTGCGGGCGGCCGCCGGTGACCTTGCGGCCGAGCTGGCGCAGCGCGCGCAGCGTCTCCGGGCCGCACACGCCGTCCGGGGTCATGCCGTAGTCGCGCTGGAAGCGGATCAGGGCCTGCTCGGTCTGCTGGTCGAACAGCCCGCTGGGGCGGCCCGGGTTGTAGCCGAGCTCGAGCAGGCGCTCCTGCAGCGTGGCGACGTCGTCGCCGGTGGTGGGGGTGGACAGCGTGAACGACAGCATCCGGTCGCCCAGGCTCCAGCCGGCCTCGCGCAGCGCGCGGGCGGTGTCGGGACCGACGATGCCGTCGGTGATGAGGCCGCGACCCTGCTGGAACATGCGGACGGCGCGGTCCACGTCGTCGTCGAACAGGTTCGCGGGCGCACCCGGGGCCGGATCGGGCAGCAGGCCGAGCTGGCCCAGCGTCACCCGGATCTCGCGTACGGCCGGACCGCAGTCCCCGCGCCGGAGCAGCTGCATGCACCCCTCGCTCGCAGTCGTGGAGCGCCGTGCGACGCCCGTGATCGGTCGGTTCCGCCCGGTGACCGGACGCGTGCCGGGACCCATTGTGCCCTGCTGTACCCCCGGAGGAGCGCAGTGGGGCGGATACGCGCGTGTCCCGGTTGTGATCAACCGGGACACGCAGCGTGATCTCAGTGCGCTATACGCGCACGGACAGTGCTCAGATGTGGTCCGCGAGGTCGGCGAGCAGCGCCGCCTTCGGCTTCGCGCCGACGATCTGCTTCACCGGCTTGCCGCCGGAGAACAGGATCATCGTCGGCACCGACATGACCTGGTAGTCGCGGGCGACCTCCGGGTTGGCGTCGATGTCGAGCTTGGCGACGGTCAGCTTCTCGGCGTGCTCACCGGCGATCTCGTCCAGGACCGGGGCGACCATCTTGCACGGGCCGCACCAGGTCGCCCAGAAGTCGACGAGCACGGGCTTGTCGCTCTTGAGGACGTCCTGGTCGAACGAGCTGCTGGTGACGTCGACGGTGTTGTTTCCCATGGGGTTCTCCTTGTCTCGGGCGCGGATCGGCGCGGATCGGCGTGGTGTCAGTGCGCGGCGTCGGCGACGGCGGCCGCCGGGGCGGTGTCCTCCGAGCCGTAGCCGCCGCCGGCCAGCTCGGAGCTGATCTCGTGCCCGGCCAGCCAGCGCTCGGCGTCGATCGCGGCCGAGCAGCCGGAGCCGGCGGCGGTGATCGCCTGCCGGTAGGTGTGGTCGACGAGGTCGCCACAGGCGAACACGCCGGGGACGTTCGTGTAGGTGGTACGTCCGTCCACCCGGACGTAGCCCTCGGCGTCGGTGTCGACCTGGCCGCTCACCAGCGCGCTGCGCGGGTCGTGACCGATGGCGACGAACATCCCGGTCACGTCGAGCGTGCTGGTCTCGCCGGTGACGGTGTCGCGCAGCTGCAGCTGCTTCACCGATCCCTCGCCGGTCACCTCGGTGACCTCGGCGTTGGTGCGCCAGCGCATCTTCGGGTCGTTCTGCGCGCGCTCCAGCATGATCTTCGAGGCCCGGAACTCGTCGCGCCGGTGGATGACGGTGACGGTCTCGGCGAAGCGGGTGAGGAAGGTGGCCTCCTCCATCGCCGAGTCGCCGCCGCCGATCACGGCGATGTTCTGGTCGCGGAAGAAGAAGCCGTCGCAGGTCGCGCACGAGCTGACGCCGCGGCCGAGCAGCTCCTGCTCGCCCGGGACGTGCAGGTAGCGGGGCGCGGCGCCCATCGCGAGGATGACGGCGCGGGCGCGGAAGGTCTCCTGCCCGACGCGGACGGTCTTCACGTCCCCGTCGAGGTGGACCTCGTCGACGTCCTGCGGGCGCAGGTCGGCACCGAAGCGCCGGGCCTGCCCGCGCATCTGCTCCATGAGCTCGGGGCCCATGATGCCGTCGGTGAAGCCGGGGTAGTTCTCGACCTCGGTCGTGGTCATCAGGGCGCCGCCGAACTGGCTGCCCTCGAACACGAGCGGGGCGAGCTGGGCCCGCGCGGCGTACACCGCAGCGGTGTAGCCGGCCGGCCCGGACCCGATGATGATCAGGTTGTGCACCGTGTCGTCGGTGGTCACCGGTACCGATCCCTCCTGGCGCGCCCCGGTCTGCGGGCGCGGTGACGGTCGCCTGCGGGTGCCGGCCCGGGTGGCCGGCTCCTGCGTCGTGGCTGCCGTATGGCTCGAACGCGATCCTAGACAGGGGCATTCCCGCCCGTCGGGGCCGTCGGACGCGCTGTGGGTCACCGGCGCGGCGGCGTCCCGGGCCCGGCGACGGTCTCGGCGAGGACCCGGCCCCGGTCCGGACCGCAGTCCGGCGGCACGACGACGAGCCGGACGCGGCCCGGCGCGCCGCCGGCGAGGACGAGCAGGACCGCCGCCCGGCCGTCGACGGCGTGCGGCCGCGCCGCGAGCAGCGGTACGTCCGGGGCCGTGGCCCCGGCGGCGCGCAGGCACGCCCGTGCGCGCTCCGGGTCCTCCAGCGGGCCTGCGGGTGCGGCGCCGGCGGCGGCCGCGTCCCACAGTTCCTGCGGCCCGGCCCCGGTGACCCGCACGACGCCGGACCCGGCCGGACGGAGCATCGCCGGCACGGCCACCGCGACGGCGGCCGCCGCGGCCGCGGCGACCAGCAGGACCGCGCGACGGCGGTACGGCGGACGGGCCCGTGCGCTCCCGGACCGCGCCCGTGGCGCCGACGACCCCGCCGCAGCCGGGCCGCGCTCCCCCACCCCGCCGGAGGCGAGCCGCGCCCGGATCCGGGCCGCGACGTCGTCGGGCATGGCCACCGGGCCGGCCCCGGCGGCGAGCAGCGCGACGACCCGCTTTTCCTCGTCCGACTGACGGGAATCCGCACTCTCCGCTGGCCGGAGGTGGTTCTCGTCGGATCCACTATGAATCGTCACGGCTCCTCCTCCCGCAGCAGCTCGGCCAGCCGGGCCCGTCCGCGGGCGCACCGGCTCTTCACGGTCCCGGGCCGCACCTCGAGGATCTCCGCGGCCTCCCCGACGCCGTGGCCGAGCGCGTGCACGAGCACCACCGCCGCCCGCTGCTCGGCCGGCAGCAGCGTGAGCGCCCGCTCGACGGTGAGCCGGGCGACGAGCCGTCCGGCGTGGTCGCGGTCCGGGCCGGCGGGCCGCAGCGACCGGGTGCGGTCACGGTGCCGTCCGGCCGCGCGGATCCGGTCGACACAGGCGTTCACGACGATCCGGTGCAGCCAGGTGCCGATCTCGGCCTCGCCCCGGAAGCCCGGTGACCGCAGGGCCGACAGGAACGCCTCCTGGACCGCGTCCTCGGCCTCGGTCCGGTCGCCCAGCATCCGCACCGCCACCGACCAGAGCCGGTCGGCGTGGCGGCGGAACACCGCGTCCAGGTCGGGCGGGGCCCGGTCCGGGGCGCGGTCGACGGTCGTCACCGGCGCACGGTAGGCAGCAGGCCGGGCCGGTCACGGCGTTCCCGGGCGGGACCGTCGCGATCGCGAACGGGTCAGGACGCGGTGCGCGCGAAGGTGACGTCGTCGATCCGGGTCTGGTTGTCCGGGCCCAGCGTCGTGATCCAGAGCAGTACGTGGTCGGTGGGGACGGCCGCGTCGAGCGAGACCGTCGTGCGGCCGCTGCTCAGGGTCACGGTGTCGAGCAGCGTCGTCTGCTGCAGCGTCGGGTCGGCCGACGGCGCCGACCGGATCTCGACGACGGTCCCGGTGCTCGGCGAGTCGATGGTCAGGCCGGTCAGTGGCTGGGTGGCGGCGAACGACGCCAGCACCCCGATCCCGGGCTTGAGCGCCGGGAAGGGCTGGAAGTAGCGGCTCGTCTCCCAGGAGGTGCCGGCGTCGCCGTCGAGGGCGTTCCCGACGGTCGCGGCGTTGTCGCCGTCGCCGACGGGGTCGAACACCTCTCCCGACACGTCCCGAACCGGCACCGACCCCGACGACTGCGGGGCGGGTGCCTGCTGCTGCGGCTGGGCCGTCGCCGCCGCGGCCGGCGGGACGACGACCGGCGGGCCGCCGCCACCCCCGAACAGCGCGCCCACCTGCACGGCCAGGTAGCCGAGCACGACGAGGACGCCGACGGCGAGCACACCCAGCCCGATCCGCAGGTTGCGGCGGCGCCGGGGGTCGTTGCGGGTGTCGGGCAGGTGGTCGGAGTCCTGCCACACGTCGTCGGGCTCGGCGGGGGCGCCGTCGTGCACCGGCGGGAAGAAGGCCTGGTCGGCGTCCTCGGCGACGACGTCGGACAGCATCCGGTGCATCGCCGCGGCGGTGTGGACGCGGCCGATGCCCTCGCCCTGCCCGAGCGCGCCGGTGCAGAGGGTGTCGAGCTCCAGCGGCACACCGGGCCGCAGCTGCGAGGGCGGGCGCAGCCGCCCGGCCGGCGTGCGGTCGGCGGCGACGAGCCCGGCCCGGGCCGCGTCGGCGACCGACAGCGGCCACCGGCGGGTGAGCAGGCAGTAGAGGATCCCGCCGAGGCCGCGGACGTCGTCGGCGGCGGACACCGACGGCCGGGGCAGCAGGAAGGCGAGCATGGCGCGGCCGTCCGGGGTGATCCGGACGCGCTGCGGGTGGTCGCAGCCGAGCACGAGGCCCTGGTAGTGGGCCTCGCTGGCGGCGGCGGCGAGGGTCTCGACGGCTCGCGCGGCGCGCTGGGCGCGGACCGGGCCCTCCGCGACGGTCTCGGCCAGCGACCGGCCCGGCACCCACTCGGCGACGGCGGCGCCGAGCACGTCGGCGGGCAGGCCGTGCGTGCCGGGGGCCAGCACGTCGAGCAGCCGGGCACTGCCGGAGTGCTCGAAGCAGCCCGAGCGCAGGGCGCGCACGATCATCTCGCCGGCCCGGGCGGTGCCCTCGGGGTCGTCGGAGCGGTCGTCGGCGGGCAGCCGGCGCAGCAGCGTGACGCCGACCGGGCGGCGCAGGACGGTGTCCTCGGCACGCCAGAACTCGGCACCGGCCGACGGGTCGGAGCCGATCCGCTGGCGCAGGACGTAGCGCTCGGTGAGCGGGGAGCCCGCCGAGGTCGCCGTCGCCTCGCGGACCGCGGGGATCCGCTCGGTCGGACGGGCCTGCGCGGGCACCTTCGCGGTCGGCTGCTCGCCGGCGGGCACGCCGGGCGTGTCCGGCGCGTCCGCGGTGTGCCCGACCGGGGTGCGCGGGACGGGCGACGGGCGCTCCGTGGGCTGGGAACCGGTTCGGGCAGTGCGTTCGTCGATCTGCCCGCTCAACGGCTTCGCCCTCCCCTGGCGCCAGGTCTCGTGTCGACCGTCAGCCTACGTCACTCCGTCGGATGCGGACGAGCCGAGAACACGCCCCGCAGCCCGCTCTCCGTGTGTTCGACGGCAGGTCCCCGATGGTTTGCGCGTCGAGGGGTCGGATTCGCCGAGCTGTCGTCTATCTGCGACGAGCGGTCACATCAGGGCGACGAGTGACGTCGACGACAGTTTCTCCCGCGGAAGATCAGGATCCGGCGGCGCGCCCGGCGGGGGCCGGTCCGGGCGGCACCGGGCCCGGCGGCGGGGGGTCGTCGTCGCGGTGGTCACGGTCGTCGCCGGAGGGGTCGGCGGGGCCGCCCGCGGGACGCAGCCGGCGCAGCACCCGGCGCACCACCAGGACCACCAGGACACCGCCCGCGATCGCGGTCAGCCACACCGTGACCGTCCCGTAGACGGTCGAGCGCACGCGCAGCCGCGTCTGCGGGCCCAGCGCGACGCCGTCCGGGGTGAGCAGACCCGCGTCGACGCTGAAGACCCCGGAGCGGGTCACCTGGGCGCTCACCCGGACCTGCACCCGGCCCCGCGGCGGGACGGCCTGCACCTCGATCGGGGCGACCCGCAGCCCGGTGGTGCTCGACAGCACCACCCGCACGTTCATCGTCACCGGCAGCCCGTTCGCCACGGTGACCAGCAGCGGCGCGTCGCTGGTGCCGAGCGAGTACGGGCTGGGCGGCTCGACGACCCGCACCAGCTCCCGGATCCCGGTGATCCGGTCGGCGACCACGGCCAGCTCGCGCGCCGAGCGGCCCGGGTCGCCCCGCCACCACGACGACGCCGCCCGCAGCGTGCCCGTGACCAGCGGGTCGAACACCTCCGCGGGGGTGGCGCCGACGCCGGTCCTGGCCTCCGCGGCGGCCCGCAGCGCCTCGATCGCGCGGACCTGGTCGGTCACCCCGCCGACGACCGTCCCCGGGATCTCCGCGCCGCCGGCCTGCGGCGGGTAGAACAGCCGGGTCGCGCCGGCCGGGGCCGTCCCGCTGGTCAGCGGGGCCGCACCGGCCGGGGTGAGCCGTCCGTCCGCGACCAGCGCGGACAGGGCGGTGAGGACCCCGGTGGCGGCGTCGCCGTCGGCGGTCCAGCGGTGCGGCGGGGCCACGACGAGCGGGCCCGTCCCGTCGCCGCCGAGGGCCCGGAACGCCAGCGCCCCGGCGAGGTCCTGTCCGGCGAGCCCGCCCGCGGTGGCCTGCTGCAGCTCCGCACCCGCCGGGCCCGCCGCGGCCTCGGTGAGCAGCGGGTCCGACAGCAGGGCGCTGTCGCCGCCGCCCAGCCCGACCAGCCCGGACCCCGCGGAGCCGGTGACGCCGTCGGCGGAGAGCAGCAGCCGGGTGCCGCCGCCGAGCGCGGCCAGCGTGGCCTCGTCGACCACCCCGTCGGCCGGCCAGACGACGTCGTCGAGCACCGTGGTGCCGAGGTCGTCGGCCAGCGTCCGGCGTCCGCGGTCCAGGGCGGAGCGGGCCAGGTCGGCCCGGCCGCCGCGGACCAGCGCGACCAGGTCGGCGTCGGACGGCGGGAGCGCCAGCACGCAGGTCCCGCGGGCCGCCGCCGCCAGCGCGGACAGCCACTGCGCGGCGGCCTCCGCCCCGCGGCCGGGGACGGTCGTGCCGGGCCCGGTGACGACCTGGTAGCCGTCCCGCATGGCGGCGGCCGTGGCGACCAGCTCCGGGTCGACGGCCAGGCAGACCGCGGACCGGGCCGGGGACCCGGCCGGGGCGTTGCTGCCGAGCGCCTCGACCAGCCCGCGCAGCCGGCCGCCCTGGGCGAAGGAGGTGGCGAGGTCGTCGTCGGTGAGCTGGGGCGGCTCGCCGGGCAGCGGCGGGATCCGCCGCGGGGCGTCGGTGACCGGGTACAGCAGCGTCACCGGGGTCGCGACCGGCGACGGGGACACCGGCGCCCCCGGCAGCGAGGACACCGGCAGCACGGTGCGCACCCCGGCCAGCCGCGACGGCGTGCCGTCCACGGTGCCGTTGAGGTTCACCAGCAGCGGGTAGGTCCCCGGGCCCGGGACGGCCAGCGTCGAGCCGGGCGCTCCGGTGACCGGCACGGCGTAGCGGAACGGGACCGATGCGCCCGGCGAGATCGGCCCGAGGTCGGCGAACGGGGGCGTCGCGTCGTCGACGGGGGTCTGCCCGGCCAGTGCCGAGCGCACCGCCGCGTCCCCGTCGAGCAGCGGCCCGCGCTGCACGCGCACGGCGAGGTCGTCGACGATCCCGGTACCGGTGTTGGTGACGGTCCCGGTCACCACCAGCTCGGGCGGGCCCGACGAGGTGACCACCCGCGGCGACATCGAGCCGACGTCGAGCCGCACCGGGGCCGCGGGCTGCTGGGCCGGCCGGTCGGCCGCCGCGGCCGGTGGCGCGCCGTGCGGGAGGACCCCGGGCAGCAGCACCGCCGCCAGGGCGGTGAACGCGATCGCGACCAGGGCCGCGACCCGGCTCACGCCGTCTCCTCCAGCAGGTTCGCCGCGTGCCGGATCAGCCGGCGCTCGTCGGCGTAGGCGAGCCGGCCCTCGAGCTGGTCGAGCGGCACCCAGGCGACCTCGGACACCTCGACGTCCTCGTCGGACAGCTCACCGCCCAGCGCGCGCATGAGGTAGTGGTGCACGGTCTTGTGCACGCGCCGGTCCTCGGCGACGAACCAGAAGTCGATGGTGCCCAGGGGAGCCAGCACCTCACCGATGATGCCGGTCTCCTCCTGCACCTCGCGCACCGCCGCCTGCTCGGCGGTCTCACCGGCCTCGATGTGCCCCTTGGGCAGCGACCACAGCAGCCGCCCCCGGCGGTCCAGGCGGCCGATGAGCGCGGCCGCGCCGGTGTCGGGGTGCACGACGAGCCCGCCCGCGGACGTCTCGTCCACCGTGCGGAGCCGCCGCCTGCGGTCCGGGGACCGTTCGGCGCGTCCCGCACGGCCGGCGCGTCCGGCCCGGCCGTCGCGTCCGTCGCGCCCGGGGTCCGCGCCACGCCCTGCGGAGGAGCGGCCGCGGGAGGTGGACATGTGGCGATGGTAACGAGGAGGTGGCCCCGAGGGGGGTCGACGAGCCGCCCCGGGGCGCGCGTCACCCGGTCGACCCGCGGCACGATCAGCGGTTCGGGCGCGGCGGGTGACCCCGGACCCGTGCTCACCGGCCGGGCGCGTTGCCTAGACTGGCCCGTCGTGTCCTCGTCGTCCCCGTCCTCGACCGCCCGTCAGGTGACCCGTCCGTCCCCGACCGCCGCCCCGGACCCGGACGACCTGCAGCGCGCGCAGGAGAACGCCGTGGTCGCTCTGCTCGACGTGCCCGCCGTCGCCGACGAGCTGGCGGCGCGGTTCGCCGCGCGCGGCCACCTGCTCTACCTGGTCGGCGGCAGCGTCCGCGACGCCGTGCTCCGCGGCACCGGCGCCTCCTCCCGCGACTCCGGCGACCTCGACTTCACCACCGACGCGCGCCCCGAGCAGATCCTCGAGATCGTCCGCGGCTGGGCCGACGCGGTCTGGGACACCGGCATCGCCTTCGGCACCGTCGGGCTGCGCCGCGCCGGCCAGATCCTCGAGGTGACCACCTTCCGCGCCGACACCTACGACGGCGCCTCCCGCAACCCCGAGGTCCGCTTCGGCGACACCGTCGAGGGCGACCTCGTGCGCCGCGACTTCACCGTCAACGCGATGGCGGTCGAGCTGACCGCGTCGCCGCGGCGCTTCGTCGACCCGCACGGCGGGTTCGCCGCGCTCGCCCAGGGCGTGCTGGACACCCCGGACGCGCCGGAGCGCTCGTTCTCCGACGACCCGCTGCGGATGCTGCGCGCCGCCCGGTTCATCTCCCAGCTCGGGTTCACCCCGGCCGCACGGGTCACCGCGGCGATGACGGCCATGTCCGGCGAGCTCACCCGGATCACCGCCGAGCGGGTGCAGGCCGAGTTCTCGAAGCTGATGCTCGGCGAGCACCCGCGGCGCGGCCTGGAGCTGCTCTGCGACACCGGGCTGGCGGGCCACGTCGTCCCCGAGGTGCCGGCGATGCAGCTCGAGACCGACGAGCACATGCAGCACAAGGACGTCTACACGCACTCGCTCGTGGTGATGGAGCAGGCGATCGAGCGCGAGGACGACGGCCCCGACCTCGTCCTGCGCCTGGCCGCGCTGCTGCACGACATCGGCAAGCCTGCGACCCGCCGCAAGGAGGCCGACGGGCGCGTCTCGTTCCACCACCACGAGGTGGTCGGCGCGAAGATGACCCGCAAGCGGCTGCGCGCGCTGAAGTACCCCAAGGCGCTGATCGACGACGTCTGCCAGCTCGTGTACCTGCACCTGCGCTTCCACGGCTACGGCAAGGGCGAGTGGACCGACTCCGCGGTGCGCCGCTACGTCACCGACGCCGGCCCGCTGCTGGACCGGCTGCACAAGCTGGTCCGCTCGGACTGCACGACGCGCAACCGGCGGCGGGCCGCGTCGCTGCAGCGCAACTACGACGGCCTCGAGGACCGCATCGCCGCGCTGCGCGAGCAGGAGGAGCTCGACGCGATCCGCCCCGACCTCGACGGGAACCGGATCATGGAGCTGCTCGGCATCGCGCCGGGCCCGGCCGTCGGGCGGGCCTACAAGCACATGCTCGCGCTGCGGATGGAGCAGGGACCGATGACGCCCGAGCAGGCCGAGGCCGCGCTGCGGGCCTGGGCGGCCGAGAACCTCTGACGCCCGTCCCGTACGGACGTACCTCGATCCATACGTACGTCTTGTACGTACGTATGGATCGCCGGTGACGGCCGGACCGTTCACGGACCGGGGCGTTCCGGCGAACGGGTGGCGGGGCCGCGTCCGGCCCGCGGGTGCGACGATGGACGGGTGCGGGAACACCGCGCCACCCGAGGCGCCGCTCTTCCCCCGGTCACCCCGGGGAGTCTGCTCGTCGCCGCTCCCGGACTGGACGACCCGAACTTCGCACGCACGGTCGTCTACATGATCGAGCACCGGCCCCAGGGCAGCCTCGGGGTCGTGCTGAACCGGCCGGGACCGGCCGCCGTCCGCGACGTGCTGCCGCGGTGGGCGGGGCTCACCAGCGACCCGGGGACGATGTTCGTCGGCGGTCCGGTCGAGGCGCGGACCGCGCTCTGCCTGGCCGCGCTGCGCACGGGCGAGTCCGGACGCGGGCTGCCCGGCCTGATGCCGGTCCGCCCGCCGGTGCAGCTGGTGGACCTCGACTCCGACCCGGGCCCGCTCGCGCCGCGGCTGCGCGGGATGCGGATCTTCGCCGGCTACTCCGGGTGGGACGCGGGCCAGCTGCACGCCGAGATCGCCCGCGGTGACTGGTACGTCGTGCCCGGCCTGCCCGACGACCTGCTGACGACCGTGCACGAGCAGCTGTGGGAGCGGGTCCTGCGCCGCCAGGGCGTGCCGCTCGCGCTGCTCGCCACCTTCCCGCGCGACCCCGCCTGGAACTGACCCGCGCGGATCCCGCGCCGACAGCGCGGTCCCGGCCTACCGTGGGGCCGTGCTGTTCGACCGCCGCCCGCAGCCCGACCCCGTCGGCCCCGGTCAGGAGTCGGTGTGGGACTACCCCCGGCCGCCGCGGGCCGAGCGCGCCGCGCGGCACGCCGAGCTGTGGCACGGGGGCATGCTCGTCGCGGCGTCGGACGACCTGGTCCGGGTGCTCGAGACGAGCCACCCGCCGACCTGGTACCTGCCCCGCACGGCCTTCGCCGACGGCGTCCTGGTGCCGGTGGGGCAGCGCACGTTCTGCGAGTGGAAGGGCGTCGCCTCCTACTGCGACGTCCGCGTCCCCGGCGCCGCGCCGCTGGAGTCGGTGGCGTGGTGGTACCCGAGCCCCGACCCCCGCTACCCGGAGCTGACCGACCGGGTCGCGGTCTACGTGGCGCCCTTCGACCGGGTCACCCTCGACGGGGAGACCGTGCGCCCGCAGCCCGGCGGGTTCTACGGCGGCTGGGTGACCGACGACGTGGTCGGCCCCTTCAAGGGAGGTCCCGGCTCCCGCGGCTGGTGACCCGCCGCGCCGTTCAGGCCGAGGTGCGGGCGGAGTCCGAGCCCGGCTCGGTGCCCGTCGCGTCCCGGCAGCCGGCGACGAGGTCGCAGCCGCTGCACACGCCGCCGCAGGTCGGGGCCGGGGTCTGTGCGGCGATCACCGCGGTCGCGGCGCGGGCGCCGAGCGCGCCGCCGAGCCCGGCCAGCACGACCGTTCCGACCAGGGCGATCACGCCGAGCACCCAGGGTGCGGCGCCGCCGCGGTCCAGGGCGACCAGCACCCCGCCCCCGGCCAGGGCGACGATCCCGGCCGCGCCCAGCGGCGGTGCCGCGACCCGGTTCGCGAGCGCGAAGGCGTCGGCGGTGCGCAGGCTCTCGGCGGTGCGGACGCCCACGAACCGGTTGCGCGGCAGCCGGCCGGTCGCGCCGAGCACGGCGAGGACGACGAGCACCACCCCGGCCAGCAGGAGCAGGGCGGCGAGGATCAGGCGGAGCGTCGTGGGCACGTGACCAGGGTAGAACCCGCCCGAGCGGGGACGCCCGCCCCGGCTACCCTGGTCACATGTGCACGGCTCGCCGACTTCCCGGCGCCGCGTCGTAGCGCGAGCGCCCCGCTCGGCGACGGCGCGGCGACGACCCCTCCTGTGTCCCCCGCGGAGGGGTCGCGACGTGTTCCGGGCCCGAGCCGGGCCGTCACGACAGGAACCCCCGAGGTGAGACGGACATGAGCACCGAGACCACGACCGCGACCGACCAGCGAGCGGACCGCCCGGCGTTCCGCTACGACGCCGAGATGGCCGGCCGGATCGAGCGGAAGTGGCAGGACTTCTGGGAGTCCCACGAGACCTTCCACGCCCCGGACCCGGGCGAGCCCGGCTCGGAGAAGCCGAAGGTCTACCTGATGGACATGTTCCCCTACCCGTCCGGGTCGGGGCTGCACGTCGGGCACCCGCTGGGCTTCATCGGCACCGACGTCCTGGGCCGTTACCTGCGGATGAACGGCCGCAACGTGCTGCACCCGATGGGCTTCGACGCCTTCGGGCTGCCCGCCGAGCAGTACGCCGTCCAGACCGGCACGCACCCGCGCACCACCACCGAGGCGAACATCGCCCGGTACCGGCAGCAGCTGCGCCAGCTGGGGCTGGGCCACGACCCGCGCCGCTCGGTCTCCACCACCGACATCGGGTTCTACCGCTGGACGCAGTGGATCTTCCGGGAGATCTTCGAGTCCTGGTACGACACCGAGGCGGGCCGCGCCCGCCCGATCGCCGAGCTGCGGGCCGCCCTCGAGGACGGCAGCCGCCCGACCCCCGACGGCCGGGCCTGGGCCGAGCTGTCCGAGGGCGAGAGGCGCGCCGTCGTCGACGGCCACCGCCTGGCCTACATCTCCGAGGCCCCGGTCAACTGGTGCCCCGGGCTGGGCACCGTGCTGGCCAACGAGGAGGTCACCGCCGACGGCCGCTCCGAGCGCGGCAACTTCCCCGTCTTCCGCCGCAACCTGAAGCAGTGGATGATGCGGATCACCGCCTACGCCGACCGGCTGGCCGACGACCTGGACCGGGTCGACTGGCCGGAGTCGGTCAAGGCGATGCAGCGGAACTGGATCGGCCGGTCCGAGGGCGCCCGCGTCCGCTTCCCGGTGGTCGGCGGCGACACGCCGATCGAGGTCTTCACGACCCGTCCCGACACGCTGTTCGGCGCCACCTACATGGTGCTGGCTCCCGAGCACCCGCTGGTCGGCTCGCTGGTGCCGGAGCAGTGGCCCGAGGGCACGGACACCCGCTGGACCGGGGGCGCCGCGACGCCCGCCGGGGCCGTCGAGGCGTACCGCGCCGAGGCCGCGCGCAAGTCCGAGCTGGACCGGCAGGAGAACAGGGACAAGACCGGTGTGTTCACCGGTGCGTACGCGACCAACCCGGTGACCGGCTCGCCGGTGCCGGTGTTCGTCGCCGACTACGTGCTGATGGGCTACGGCACCGGCGCGATCATGGCGGTGCCGGCCGAGGACGCCCGCGACTGGGACTTCGCCGCCGCGTTCGGTCTGCCGCACGTGCGCACGGTGCAACCGCCGTCGGGCTGGGAGGGCGGTGCGTACACCGGCGACGGGCCGACCATCAACTCCGCGAACGACGACATCAGCCTGGACGGGCTGGGCGTCGACGAGGCCAAGCGCGCGATCATCGACTGGCTGGCGTCGAAGGGGGCGGGCGAGGGCGTCGTGCAGTACAAGCTGCGCGACTGGCTGTTCTCCCGGCAGCGCTACTGGGGCGAGCCGTTCCCGGTCGTCTGGGACGAGCACGGCCCGATCGCGCTGCCCGCCGAGCAGCTGCCCGTCGTCCTGCCCGACGTCGACGACTACGCCCCCAAGACCTACGAGCCCGACGACGCGGACAGCGAGCCGGAGCCGCCGCTGTCGCGCGCCGCGGAGTGGGTCGAGGTCGAGCTGGACCTGGGCGACGGTCCGAAGCGCTACCGGCGCGAGACGAACACGATGCCGCAGTGGGCCGGGTCCTGCTGGTACTACCTGCGCTACCTGGACCCGGAGAACTCCGAGCGCTTCGTCTCGGCCGAGGCGGAGGCGTACTGGCTGGGCCCGGACCCGGCGAAGGCGCGGCCCGGCACCACCGACCCCGGCGGCGTCGACCTCTACGTCGGCGGCGTCGAGCACGCGGTGCTGCACCTGCTGTACTCCCGCTTCTGGCACAAGGTCCTGTTCGACCTGGGCCACGTGAGCAGCGAGGAGCCGTTCCGCACGCTGTTCAACCAGGGCTACATCCAGGCGTGGGCCTACACCGACGCCCGCGGCACCTACGTGCCCGCCGAGGAGGTCGTCGAGGACGACCAGGGCGGTTTCACGTGGAACGGCGGCCCCGTCACCCGTGAGTACGGGAAGATGGGCAAGTCGCTGAAGAACGTCGTGACCCCCGACGAGATGTGCGACCGCTACGGCGCGGACACCTTCCGGCTGTACGAGATGTACACCGGCCCGATGGACGCGTCCCGGCCGTGGTCGACCCGCGACGTCGTCGGGCCGCAGCGGTTCCTGCAGCGGGTGTGGCGCAACCTGGTCGACGAGACGACCGGTGAGACGACCGTCGTCGACGCCGCGCCGGCCGAGGAGATCCTGCGGCCGCTGCACAAGGCGATCGCCGGTGTGCGCGCCGACTACCCCGCGCTGCACTACAACACCGCGGCGGCGAAGCTGATCGAGCTGAACAACGCGCTGACCAAGCGCGGGACGCCGGTCGAGCGCGAGGTCGCGGAGTCGCTGGTGCTGATGCTGGCCCCGCTGGCCCCGCACATCGCCGAGGAGCTGTGGGAGAAGCTGGGCCACGACGCGACGCTGGCCTACGCGACCTTTCCGCAGGCCGACGAGCGGTACCTGGTCGCCGACACCGTCGAGTACCCGATCCAGGTCAACGGCAAGGTCCGCTCGCGGGTCACCGTGGCCGCCGACGCCGGCCAGGACGACATCCGCGCGGCCGCGCTGGCCGACGAGAAGATCGTCGCGGCGCTGGACGGCGCCGCGCCGAAGAAGGTCATCGTCGTGCCGGGGCGCCTGGTCAACGTGGTCCGCTGACCCCCGTGGAACGGACCTCCCCGCCCGCACGTTGACCGGGCGAGGAGGTCCGCCATGAGTGGAGTGCTGACCCTGATCGTCGTCCTGGCCGTGATCGCGGCCGTCGTGTGGCTGGTCCGCCGGCACACCGCGGACACCACCGCGGCGCTGGAGGACGCCCGCGCCGAGTCCCGCCGCTGGGTGGAACGGCTCGGCGGGCAGGTACTGGCCCTGACCGGCACCGACGAGGCGAGCCGCCAGGCCCTCGCCGACGCCGCGGAGCGCTACACCGCGGCCGGCTCCCAGATGGAGCAGGCGCGCACGCCCGCGCAGTGCCGCCAGGTCACCGAGACCGCCTACGAGGGCCTGTACTACGTGCGCGCCGCCCGCGTCGCGATGGGGATGGACCCCGGCCCGGAGCTCCCGCCGCTGCCCGGCCGGTCGGGCGCCGGTGAGGTCACCGAGGACCGCCGGGTCGAGGTCGACGGCCGCACGCTGGGCGCCTCGCCGGGGCCGACCGGCCGCAACACCCACTACTACCCGGGCGGCACCGTCGCCGGGCGCCCGGTGCCGCGCGGCTGGTACTCCGAGCCGTGGTGGAAGCCCGCGCTGGTGGCCGGGGCCTGGGGAGTCGGGTCGGCGCTGCTGTTCAGCTCCCTGTTCAGCGGGATGGCCGGGGTGGAGCAGGCGGCCTGGGCCGGCGGTCCCGACGGCGTCGACGGCGGGTTCGACGGCGGGTTCGACGGTGGAGGTGCGGACGGTGCCGGGTTCGACGGCGGCTCCGACGGTGGCTGGTTCGACGGGGGCGGCGGCTGGTCCGACGACGCGGGCTTCGGCGGCGACCTCTTCTGAGCGCTCCGGCTCAGGCCCGCGACCCCCGCCGCACCGGCCGGGCGGGCCGCCGGGTCGCGCCGTCGACGGCGTCCGGCGGGGCGGAGAGCGCCGGCTGCGCCAGCCACCGCTCCACCGCGTCCAGGACGTAGGCGGCGTCCTCCAGCGCCGCGGCCGCCTCCCGGGCGGGGGCGGTCGCGTCGGAGTGGTCGGCCAGCGCGCGCCGGTTGTAGAGCGAACGCAGCAGCCGTCCCGCCCGGGGGTCCAGCGACCGCTCGCGCACCACGCGGCGCACGAACGCGCTGACCACCTCGGAGTGCTGGGCCCGGGTCTCCCCCAGCACCAGCAGCGCCGTCTCGGCCGCCCGGAACGCGGCGTGGAACGCGCGGGACACCGCGGCGTCGCTGAACCCGTTCTCGGCCAGGACGCGCGCCGCGCCCAGCTCGGTGCGGGCCCGCGCCAGCCCGCCGTGCGCCCGACCCGTCACCGCACGCGCACCGCCTCGGCCCGCGCGCGGACGACGGTCGGATCCGCGGCGCGGGCCAGCTCGTGCTGCCCGACCGGCAGCACGCTGATCGTGAGGCCGGTCCGGCTCGTGTGCTGCCAGAGCACCTCGTCCATCGCGCGGACCTCCTCCCACGGCAGGATCGGCACCCCCTCGTCGTCGAGGACGACGAGCAGGTCGAGCGTGGACTCCACCGACCCGTGGCCGCTGGCCCAGGAGCCGAACAGCAGCACCTGGCGCAGCCGCGGACCGTAGAGCGCGGCCAGGTCGTCGGCGACGGCGGCGGGCACGTCGTCGTTGGACGGGTCGGGGTCCGGGTGCCGGGCGCGCAGGCGCTCCGCGTCGTCCTCGCCGATCAGCCCGGCCGCGGCCAGCCAGTCGGCCGCGCGGCGCCGGGAACGCGCGTCGCGGAACCGGTACCACTGGTCGCGGACCTCGGGGAACTCGAACAGCGTGTTCTTGAACCGCCGGAACGCCCCGCGGCCGTCGATGGCCCGGTCCAGCAGCGCGGCGGCCCGGCGGTGCTGCACGCCCGCGGTGAAGTCGGACATGTCCCGGTAGGACTCGCGGCTGGTCACCGGGTGGATCTCCACCCAGCGCGGGTGCGGCGCCCCGCCCGTCGCGACACCGTGCACCTCGCCGTCGTCGGGGTCGAGGTACCAGGTGACGCCCGGGGTGCGGTCCTCGAGCGCGGCCGCGAGCGCGGACAGGTCGAGGCGGGCGGGGTCGAGCACGGGGCGACTCTATGCCCGGCTCAGTCCTTCCAGAAGGCGCCCGCGACGATGACCAGCGCCCAGATTCCCAGCGGCCACGCGGGCCAGAAGCTCGGGAAGCCGTCGCCGGACACCAGGCCGGTGACCAGCCAGATGCCCACCATCACCACGGCCGCGCCGGCCCAGGACCGCCACTCGGTCAGCCACTCGTGGCGGGCCTCGGCCTTCTCGACCCGGGTCGTCTCCTCCCGGACCGACGGCAGCGCCGACCGCTCGACGGCGGGCAGGTCGGCCACCACCGCGTCCAGGTCGGCGCGCACGGTCGCGGCGAAGGCCCGCTGCAGCCGCTCGTCGTACTCGGTCAGCGACAGCCGGCCCTCGTCGTGCGCGATCGTCAGCCGTTCCGCCGTCTCACGACGCTCGGCATCCGACACCCGCACCACGGACCGCTCGTCCTCCTGCTCCCCCATGCCCGTCGAGGGTAGCGACGGCGGCGCCGCCGGGGATCGGTCGGACGACGGATCCCCGCGGCGCGCCGCGCCGGGTGGCGACCGCGACGCCGGTCAGGCACAGCACCCCGCCCAGCAGCGCCACCGGCGCGGGGACCTCGCCGAGCAGCGCCCAGGACAGCGCGACCACCAGTGGCGGGATCGCGTACGTCGATGCGGCCAGGCGCCCGGCGGTGGTGCGGATCAGCGCGTACCCCCAGGTCAGGAACGCGACGGCGGTCGGGAACACACCCAGGTACAGCACCCCGGCGACGGCCGCGGGCGGCGTCTGGGGCAGCTCGGACAGCAGCGCCGGCGCGAACGGCGACAGCACGACGGCCCCGGCCAGGGCCCCCGTCCACGTCATCGTGAGCGCGTCGACCCGGGGCAGCAGCCGCTTCTGCGCGACGGCGGCGCCGGCGTAGAGCAGCGCGGCCAGCAGTCCCTGCACCATCCCGGCCGGGTCGGTGCCGCCCGCCGAGGTGGCGGCCGCGATCAGCACCACCCCCGCGAACGCGACCCCCATCCCGATGAGCAGGCGCAGCGGGAAGCCCTCCCCGAGCAGCAGCCCGGCCAGCACCGCCACCACCACCGGCGCCACGTTCACCAGCAGCGCGGTGGTGCCCGCGTCGAGGTGACGCTCTGCCGCGTTGAGCACCAGGTTGTACGCGCCGAACCAGGCCGCGCCCCAGATCGCGACCGAGGCGAGCAGCCGCCCCCGGGGCAGCGGGGGTGCCGCGCCGCGCCGCCGGGCCCGCACGACGGCGAGCACGACCGTCAGCGTCGCCGCGCCGACGGTCATCCGCCCGAGGGCGAGCGCACCCGGCGACAGGTCGTGGCCGACCGCCCGGATCCCGACGAAGGCCGAGGCCCACAGGACGACGGTGACCGCGGCGGCGGCGACGGGCAGCAGACGCGTGGAGGAGGTCATGGGATCAGCCTGCGCCCGTCGACCCTTCAGCACCAGCGATCATTCCTTCCGCTGGATTCAGTCCGGCTGTACGGTCGAGGGGTGCTCGACACCCACCGTCTGCGCGTGTTCCGGTCCGTCGTCGCGAGCGGTTCGGTGCAGGCCGCGGCCACCAACCTGGGCTACACCCCGTCCGCGGTGAGCCAGCACGTGACCGCGCTGGCCCGCGAGACCGGGCTGACGCTGTTCGAGCGCGCCGGGCGCGGGCTGCGGGCGACGCCGGCCGGGCTCCGCCTCGCCGAGCAGGCCGACCTGGTGCTGGCCCGGATCGGGGAGGCCGAGGCCGTCGTCGCGGACCTGCGGGCCGGGCGCACCGGGACCCTGTCGGTGGCCTACTTCGCCTCCGTCGGCGCCGCGTGGCTGCCCCGGGTGGTGCACCGGGTCACCGGCGACTTCCCGGGGGTACGGCTGGACCTGCGGCTGCGGGAGTGGCTGCCCGACGACCCGAACGACCGCGCCGACGTGCAGATCGCCGTCGAGCGCCCGGACTTCGCGGCCTGGCCGGACTTCTCGGTGACCCACCTGCTCGACGACCCCTACGTCGCGGTGCTCCCGCAGGGGCACCCGCTGGCGGGCCGCGCGGAGATCGAGCTCGCCGAGCTGGCCGGCGAGCGCTGGATCGACAACGACTTCGCCCGCGGCTGGTGCCGCCGCAACCTCGTCGAGGCGTGCACCGCGGCCGGGTTCCGGCCGCCGTTCCACGTCGAGGCGCACGACTACCCGACCGCGCTCGCCTTCGTCGCGGCCGGGATCGGGCTCACCGTGCTGCCCACGCTCGGCGCGGCCCGCCGCCCGCCCGGGACGTGTGCGGTCCCGCTGGTGCGCCCCACCCCGGTGCGGTCGATCCTGGCCGTGGTCCGCGACGCCGTCGCGCAGGCCCCGCCGGTGCGGGCCGCGCTGGCCGAGCTGCAGGCCGCCGCGGGCGCCGCGGGGCCCCCCGGCGGGGACGGTGCGCCGGAGCCGCTCAGCCCTGCGGGCGCACCACGATCTCGGTGAGGTGCGCGTCGCGGGTCGCGGTGAGCGCCGCCAGTACCGCCGCGCCCACCGACTCCGGGCGCAGGAACCGCGAGCCGTCGTACCCGGCGGCGGTGTCCGCCGCCCCGGTGGCCTGCTCGTGGGCGACGACCCGCTCCTGCATCGCGGTGTCCACCCGGCCGGGGTGCACCGAGGTCACCCGGATGCCGTGGCCGGACTCCTCGGCGCGCAGTGCGTCGCCGAACGCGCGGAGGGCGAACTTGCTGGCCGCGTAGGAACCCCAGCCGGCCCGGGCGGTGAGCCCGGACCCGGAGTTGACGAGCACGACGTCGGCCCCGCCGTCGGCGCCCGCGGCGCGCAGCGCGGGCAGCAGCAGCCGGGTGGCCTCGGCGACCGCGACGACGTTGACGTCGAACTGGTGGCGCCAGGTCGCGGCCGGGGTGTCGGCGACCGTGCCCAGCTCCCCGACGCCGGCGGAGTGGACCAGCGCGTCGAGCCGGTCGGTTCCGGCGAGGGCGGCGGCGAGCGCGTCGTCGTCGGTCAGCTCGACCGGCAGCGTACGGACCGCCACCGGGCCCGCCTCGGTGAGCTCGCCGGCCAGCGCGTCGAGCCGCTGCTCGTCGCGGCCGCCGAGGACCAGGTCGTAGCGGGGCGCGAGCAGCCGGGCGGTGGCGGCGCCGATGCCCTGCGAGGCACCGGTGATCAGGGCGAGCGGGCGGCGGGGAGCGGTCACCCGGTGAACCTACGACGACCGGCCCCGTCCTGCGCGAGGACGGGGCCGGTCGGGCCGGGGAGCGGGTGGCTCAGATCCGGCGGGCCGAGTTGAACGGCATCCGGTCGATGTCGGAGAT
This sequence comes from Pseudonocardia spirodelae, assembly GCF_037727765.1. Lineage (NCBI taxonomy): Bacteria > Bacillati > Actinomycetota > Actinomycetes > Pseudonocardiales > Pseudonocardiaceae > Pseudonocardia > Pseudonocardia spirodelae. The sequence goes on from NZ_JBBJUP010000019.1 coordinate 106,144, forward strand.
CTTGACCGGCTGGCCGCTGGTCGAGGCGTGCACGATCCGGCCGCCGCCGATGTAGATGCCGACGTGGCTCACCGGGCTGTAGAAGAAGACCAGGTCACCGGGCTTCAGCGCGGACTTCGCGACCTTGGTGCCGACCTGGGCCTGGGCGCGCGAGGTGCGCGGCAGGTCCTTGCCCGCCTTGCCGTAGGCGTAGCTGACCAGGCCGGAGCAGTCGAAGGCGCTCGGGCCGGTGGCGCCCCAGCGGTAGGGCTTGCCGAGCTGGGCCATCGCGGTCGCCAGCGCGCTGCTGCGCGCGGCGGCGGCCTGCGCGGCCGGGGCGGCGGCCCGCGCGGCGGCGGTGGTCGCGACCGCGGCCGGGTGGGGGGCCTGCGTGGGCAGGACGGTGGCCGCCGGCGCGACGTCGCGGGTCACGGTCGCGGCGGGGGCCGGGGCGGGGGTGCCGGCGGGCGCCGCGGTGGCGGCGGGGAGCACGGACAGGGCTGCGGCCGCGGCGGCGGTGGTGGCCACGACGGCGACGCGGAGCGCCGGAGCGGAGGGGCGCTGGGGCACGGTGGGGTCCTCGGGGTAGCACCACCGGAGGAGCGGTCGGGGCGGGTCCCGCGGGCGCCGACGTACGAGGGGGAGTTCCCGGCTGGGGACCGGGGAGCGCTCACGGCCCGCCCGCGTCGTCGCCCGGCGGTGACCCTGCGTCCCCCGCCCCGGGTGGGCGGTGGTCACGCAAGGCCGAAGCGCACATTACGAACAGATCTCGCTCAGATAAATGACCCAGCACACATTCAATGCATGACTGCGCTCACGGAGAATTCCGAGAAGATTTCGGATCGGTAATGTCCGGTTCCGGAACACTCCCGGTACGCCAACGGCCCGGGCGCGACCTGCGCGGTCGCCGTCCCGGGCCGTTGTCTCGCGGAATCGATCAGCTGTCGATCTCGCCGCGGATGAACGCCTCGACCTTGTCGCGCGCCTCGGAGTCGCGGTACTGCTCCGGCGGCGACTTCATGAAGTAGCTCGACGCCGACAGGATCGGCCCGCCGATGCCGCGGTCCTTCGCGAGCTTGGCGGCACGGACGGCGTCGATGATGATGCCCGCGGAGTTCGGGGAGTCCCAGACCTCGAGCTTGTACTCCAGGTTCAGCGGGACGTCGCCGAACGCGCGGCCCTCCAGCCGGACGTAGGCCCACTTGCGGTCGTCCAGCCAGGACACGTAGTCCGACGGGCCGATGTGCACGTTGCCCCGGCCCATGTCCCGGTCCACCTGGGAGGTGACGGCCTGGGTCTTGGAGACCTTCTTGGACTCCAGCCGCTCGAGCTCCTTCATGTTCAGGAAGTCCATGTTCCCGCCCACGTTGAGCTGCATCGTGCGGTCGAGCTGCACGCCGCGGTCCTCGAACAGCTTGGCCAGCACCCGGTGGGTGATGGTCGCGCCGACCTGGGACTTGATGTCGTCGCCGACGATCGGGACGCCGGCGGCGCGGAACTTCTCCGCCCACTCCGGGTCCGAGGCGATGAACACCGGCAGCGCGTTGACGAACGCGACGCCCGCGTCCAGCGCAGCCTGTGCGTAGTGCCGGTCGGCCTCCTCGCTGCCCACCGGCAGGTAGGACACGAGCACGTCGGCGCCGGTCTCGCGCAGCACCTGCGCGACGTCGACGGGCTCGCCGTCGGCCTCGGTGATCGTCTCCCGGTAGAAGCGGCCCAGCCCGTCGAGCGTCGGGCCGCGCTGCACGGTGACGCCCAGCGGCGGCACGTCGGCGATCTTGACCGTGTTGTTCTCGCTGGCCGAGATGGCGTCGGCGAGATCCTGCCCGACCTTCTTCGCGTCGACGTCGAACGCGGCCACGAAGGTCACGTCACGGACGTGGTAGCCGCCGAAGTCGACGTGCATCAGGCCGGGGACCTGGGTCGACGGGTCGGCGTCCGCGTAGTAGTGAACCCCCTGGACCAGCGACGCCGCGCAGTTGCCCACGCCGACGACCGCCACCCGAACCTGGCTCATGTCAGGCTCCTCCTGTTGTCTCGTCCTGTCGTACCCCGCCGGCCGCGGGCCGCACGGGCCCCGCCCCGGGGGAGGTCTCCTGTCCGCGGCCGTCCGGGGCTCCCTGCTCGGCCCGTTCGGTCGCGATCAGCTCGTTCAGCCAGCACACCTCGCGCTCCGAGCACTCCAGCCCGAGCCGGTGCAGCTCGCGGGTGTAGCGGTCGGTCCCCTCGCAGGGCCGGCCCAGTGCGCTGCGCAGCCCGTCCCGGCGCTGCTCGACGGCGCGCCTGCGCCCCTCGAGGATGCGGATCCTCGTCTCCGCCGGTGTCCGCGCGAAGAACGCCAGGTGCACGTCGAAACTGCCGTCCTCCCACGCCTGGGGGCCGGCCTCGGCGAGCACCGCGGCGAACCGGTCGCGGCCGGCCGGCGTGATCCGGTAGACCCGTCTGCCCCGTCGCAGCCGGCCCGATCCGCGCGGCTCGCCCGCCTCGTCGGCGGTCTCGGCGATCGCCCCGGCCCGCAGCAGCCGGCGCAGGGCCGGGTACAACGAACCGTAGGAGAACACGCGGAACCCGCCGAGCCGGCGGCCGAGCTGCTTGCGCAGCTCGTAGCCGTGCAACGGACCGTCCTGGAGCAGGCCGAGGACCGCGAAGTCCAGCATCCCCGCCACCTCCCGTCAGGACCGTCGCCGTCCGACCCTATCGGTCCGATACATCGGACCGCCCGTCGAATGATCGTCATCACAGCGCGTGGCGGATCGGGCGAGTGCCGCGACCAGGCACGGAACGGTCACCGCCGCAGCCCCCGCTGCGGGACGGCGATGGGTCCGCGGCGGGGTCCCGCGTACCCTGGAAGGGTGCTCAGCCCGCGACAGGTGGTGGACTACGCCCTGCAGCGCCGTGCTCTGCTGGCCGACGTCCGGGCCGGCCGGGTCGGCCAGGAGGAGGTGTGCGACGCCGGTGCCTATCTGCTGCGCGCCGCGCGGTTCCACGGCACGACGACCGCGAACCCCTGCCCCGTCTGCCGGCGCGACGGGCTCGCCCAGGTCTCCTGGGTGTTCGGCGAGGGCCTGCGCCACGCGTCCGGCTCGGCTCGTTCCGCGGCCGACCTCGAACAGCTCGCCGCGCAGGTCCCCGAGTTCACCGTGCACGTCGTCGAGGTGTGCACGGAGTGCCGCTGGAACCACCTCGTCCGGTCCTACGTCCTCGGCACCGGCCGCCCCCGGCGCGGCCGGCGGAGCGCGGGTGGCTGAGGCCCATGGCGTTCCCCACGACCACCCGGCCCGCGCGCACCGCGCCGGTCCGGCACCGGATCCCCGCCCCGGG